>NZ_JAMYBV010000010.1:0-199999 GCF_024126635.1 Pseudomonas sp. VA159-2
GCAAGGCCTGCGTTCGGCCTCCTGAAGTCGCGAAGTTACGGGCGGCGCCTGGGCTGGCGCAGCTGTCGCTCGTGGGCTAGGGCGCTAGCCTCTTGATCGGCAACGGCAACGGCAACACTGCGTTCATGGAATGCGTCCATACCGCCCGGCGGGTCTGCCGCCATCCCCCAGACTCGGTTATACTCGCAGGCTTTTCACCGAATTCGCACGAGAGCTGCCCGCCCATGGAAATCCAACCGATCCTGAACACCATCAAGGACCTCACCGAGCGTTCCCAGTCCATTCGGGGGTATCTTTGACTACGATCACAAACATGATCGTCTGGTCGAAGTAAACCGCGAGCTGGAAGACGCCGCTGTCTGGAACAAGCCCGAGTACGCCCAGGCCCTGGGCCGCGAGCGCGCCATGTTGGCACAGGTGGTCGAGACCC
Organism: Pseudomonas sp. VA159-2; assembly: GCF_024126635.1. Lineage (NCBI taxonomy): Bacteria > Pseudomonadati > Pseudomonadota > Gammaproteobacteria > Pseudomonadales > Pseudomonadaceae > Pseudomonas > Pseudomonas sp. VA159-2. The sequence goes on from NZ_JAMYBV010000010.1 coordinate 431, forward strand.
TGGACAAGCTGTCCAACGGCCTGACCGACTGCAAGGACCTGCTCGACATGGCTGTCGAGGAGAACGATGAAGGCGCCGTCAGCGATGTCGAGACCGAGCTGCAAGGGCTTGAGGAATCCCTCGCCCAGCTCGAGTTCCGTCGCATGTTCAGCGGCGAGATGGACATGAACAACGCCTACCTGGACATCCAGGCCGGCTCCGGCGGCACCGAGGCCCAGGACTGGGCCAACATCCTGCTGCGCATGTACCTGCGCTGGGCCGACAAGCGCGGCTTCGACGCCACCATCATCGAACTCTCCGAAGGTGAAGTCGCCGGCATCAAGGGCGCCACCGTGCACATCAAGGGCGAGTACGCCTTCGGCTGGCTGCGCACCGAAATCGGCGTGCACCGCCTGGTCCGCAAGAGCCCGTTCGACTCCGGCGCCCGTCGCCACACCTCGTTCAGCGCGGTGTTCGTGTCGCCCGAGATCGACGACAAGGTCGAGATCGAGATCAACCCGTCCGACTTGCGCATCGACACCTACCGCTCCTCCGGGGCCGGCGGTCAGCACGTCAACACCACCGACTCGGCGGTGCGGATCACCCACGTGCCGACCAACACCGTGGTGGCCTGCCAGAACGAACGCTCCCAGCACGCCAACAAGGACACCGCCATGAAAATGCTGCGGGCCAAGTTGTACGAACTGGAAATGCAAAAACGCAACGCCGCCTCCCAGGCCCTGGAAGACAGCAAGTCGGACATCGGCTGGGGCCACCAGATCCGCTCCTACGTGCTCGATGACTCGCGCATCAAGGACCTGCGTACCGGCGTCGAGCGCAGCGACTGCCAGAAGGTCCTGGACGGCGACCTCGACCAGTACCTGGAAGCGAGCCTCAAGCAGGGCCTGTAAGCCGTACACCACCGCCGCGCTACCTGGCCAGCCGCCGGTAGCGCGTGCCCTGCCCGGATCGGGCAACGAACACCTGATGGAAAGAATGACGACATGAGCGACCTCAAGACCGAAGCGCAAGACCTGCAACAGGAAGAAAACGCCCTGATCGCCCTGCGCAAGGACAAACTTGCCGCAGAGCGCGCCAAGGGCAATGCCTTCCCCAACGACTTCCGCCGCGACAGCTACTGCAACGACCTGCAGAAACAGTACGCGGACAAGACCAAGGAAGAGCTGGAAGCAGCCGCGATTCCGGTCAAGGTTGCCGGTCGCATCATGCTCAACCGTGGCTCGTTCATGGTCATCCAGGACATGACCGGGCGCATCCAGGTCTACGTCAACCGCAAGACCCTGCCCGAAGAAACCCTGGCCGCGGTCAAGACCTGGGACCTGGGCGACATCATCAGCGCCGAAGGCACCCTGGCTCGCTCCGGCAAGGGCGATCTGTACGTCGAAATGACCAACGTGCGCCTGCTGACCAAGTCGCTGCGCCCGCTGCCGGACAAGCACCACGGCCTGACCGACACCGAACAGCGCTACCGCCAGCGCTACGTCGACCTGATGGTCAACGAGGAAACCCGCCACACCTTCCGTGTGCGTTCGCAGGTGATCTCGCACATTCGCAAGTTCCTCATCGAGCGCGACTTCCTCGAGGTCGAGACGCCGATGCTGCAGACCATCCCGGGCGGCGCCGCGGCCAAGCCGTTCGAAACCCACCACAATGCCCTGGACATGGCCATGTTCCTGCGTATCGCGCCGGAGCTGTACCTCAAGCGGCTTGTCGTTGGTGGCTTCGAGAAAGTCTTCGAGATCAACCGCAACTTCCGTAACGAAGGCGTTTCGACCCGGCACAACCCCGAGTTCACCATGCTCGAGTTCTACCAGGCCTACGCCGACTATCGCGACAACATGGACCTCACCGAGGAACTGTTCCGCGAGCTGGCGCAGCTGGTACTGGGCAGCACCGACGTGCCCTATGGCGACAAGGTCTTCCACTTCGGCGAGCCGTTCGTGCGCCTGTCGGTGTTCGACTCGATCCTCAAGTACAACCCCGAGCTGACCGCCGCCGACCTGCAAGACGTCGACCGCGCCCGTGACATCGCCAAGAAGGCCGGCGCCAAGGTGCTCGGCCATGAAGGCCTGGGCAAGCTGCAGGTGATGATTTTCGAGGAGCTGGTCGAGCACAAGCTGGAGCAGCCGCACTTCATCACCGAGTACCCGTTCGAAGTCTCGCCGCTGGCCCGTCGCAACGACGACAACCCGGCCGTGACCGACCGTTTCGAACTGTTCATCGGCGGTCGCGAGATCGCCAACGCCTACTCCGAGCTCAACGACGCCGAAGACCAGGCCGAGCGCTTCCTGGCCCAGGTGGCCGAGAAGGACGCCGGTGACGACGAAGCGATGCACTACGACGCCGACTTCGTTCGTGCCCTGGAGTACGGCATGCCGCCGACCGCCGGTGAAGGCATCGGCATCGACCGCCTGGTGATGCTGCTGACCAACTCGCCGTCGATCCGTGACGTGATCCTGTTCCCGCACATGCGTCCACAGGCCTGAGTGATGTGAACAAGCCGCCTTTCGAGGCGGCTTTTTCATGCCTGAAGCTTTATGTTGTTTCTACGGGCCTCATCGCGGGGCGCGTACAGGCAACCCACTGTTCGTGAGGTAAACCAGAGTGACCCCCGCCATGCCCCACCAGGGCGCCGCCGGCATCGCCACCGCCGTCGCCGAAAGTGTGCAGTACCAGGGCCGCAAGACCGCCCGCCAGGGCAGCGAGCAGCGCCGCCAGCAGATTCTCGACGCGGCCATGCGCATCGTCGTGCGTGATGGCGTGCGTGGCGTGCGCCACCGCGCCGTGGCCGCTGAAGCTGGTGTGCCGCTGTCGGCCACCACCTATTACTTCAAGGACATCCAGGACCTGCTGGCCGACACCTTCGCCCAGTATGTCGAGCGCAGCGCCGCCTACATGGCCAAGCTGTGGACCAATACCGAGGGCGTGTTGCGCCAGTTGCTCGCCCAGGGCGACGGTTCACCCCAGGCCCGGGCGCAACTGGCCGATGAAGTGGCGCGCATGCTGGCCGACTACGTCCTGCGCCAGCTTAACAATCGCCGCGACTTCCTCATGGCCGAGCAGGCCTTCCGCCAGGAGGCGCTGCTGTGCCGGCGCCTGGCAGAGCTGGTGCAGGCCCACGAGCAGATCCTGCTGCATGGTGCGCGGCAGATATTGCAGGTGGTCGGCTCGCGTCACCCCGAGCAGGACGCCCAGATGTTGACGGCGATAATCGAGCAGATGGAATATCAGGGCCTGCTCGAGGACGCGAATGCAAGGGCCGATGAGCAGATGCTCGCTATCCTTGTCCGATACTTGCAGATGGTGCTGGCTTCGGCCTGAGTGGCGAACGACTTTTCAAGGAGAAGCTGATGAAAGCCTGGCGTGTGGTGTTGTTGACCTTGTCATTCCTCGTGCTGGGCGGATGTCTGGTGACCTTCGACGAGCCGCTGGCGGCCAACCAGCAGGCGCCGAAGGCCTTGCTCGGCCAATGGAGCAGCAAGGACGCCTGGGGCCAGCCGCTGAAGCTGAGCATCAGCCGCGCCGGCGGCAATACCTACAAGGCCGTGGCCCGCGCCCAGGGCAAGGCGCCCGAGGAGTACGCCTTCACCGTGGCCCGGCATGGTAACCGCTGGTACCTGTCGGCCGGCGTGCCCAAGCGCCTGGGCGGCAATTTCCTGATTGGTGGTTTCGAAATCGTCGATGGCAAGGAACTGGTGGTCTACAACCTCGATGTCGAACAGGTGCAGCAGGCGGTGGCCAACAAGGAACTGAGCGGGCGCAGTACCGCGGTAGCGGACGACAATGGCCAGGGCGTGTTGATCGACAGCCCGGCGCAGCGGGTGCTGGCGTACCTGGACGACCCGGCCAACTCGGACCTGTTCGTCGAGGTGGCGCGCTTCCAGCGTGCCGCCAAGTAGCAAGGCGCGGTTCGCCGGCCTTGCCGGCGCACCCGGCCCACTAGAATGCAAGGAGTCCCCGGTGGACGAGTACCAGCAAACCATCCGCAGCTTGTCCGACCGTATCGTCGCCGCGCAGACCCCGATCCGCGTGCTCGACGCGGTCAAGTGGGACGACGGCATCCGCCAGGGTTTTCTCAAGGCCAAGGGCAAGGAGCCGCCGGCAGTGGACCGGGCCTACTACCAGAGCCGCCCGCTGTCGTTCGACTCCAATGCGCTCAAGGCTGAATTCCAGGGCATCGAACGCGACATCACCCGCCAGCTTGGCCAGTTCAACCCGGTCGGGCAGATCATGCGGCGCATGTGCAAGGAGTACCGCATGGTGGTGCGCATGCTCGAGGCGCGCGGCACCGAGGACTTCGGCCTGATCTCCCAGGAGCTTTACGGCGCAGCCTCGGACGCGTTCCACGCCGGTGACCCGACCCTGGCCGACCTGGGCCTGATGCTTTCGGACTACCTGAACAACATCGACGGCCGTGGCGACCTGAAGGACGAGCCGAAGAACCTCACGGCGAAAGAGGCGGTGGCGATCCTCCAGCGCCGCCTGAACAAGGTGTTCGGCGAGGCCGAGGAAACCATCCGCGTGTTCGAGTCCGACGGTATCGTCGCCGACGCCGCGGCGGGGGCCGACTACATCAAGGTGCGCGCCGACGCCATGTTCAACAGCCGCGACGTGCGGGCACTGGAGGTTCACGAGGGCCTGGTGCATGTCGGCACCACCCTCAACGGCCTCAACCAGCCGATCTGCACCTTCCTGGCCAAGGGCCCGCCCTCGTCCACGGTGACCCAGGAAGGCCTGGCCATCCTCATGGAGGTGATCGCCTTCGCCTCCTACCCCAGCCGCCTGCGCAAGCTCACCAACCGCACCCGCGCCATCCACATGGTCGAGGAGGGCGCGGACTTCCTGCAGGTCTTCGAGTTCTTCCGTGGCCAGGGCTTCGAGATGGGCCAGAGCTACAGCAACGCCAGCCGAGTGTTCCGCGGCTCGGTGCCCAATGGCCTGCCATTCACCAAGGACTTGTCCTACCTCAAGGGCTTCATCATGGTTTACAACTACATTCAGTTGGCCGTGAAGAAGGGCAAGCTGGAGCAGATCCCCTTGCTGTTCTGCGGCAAGACCACCCTGGAAGACATGCGCACGCTGCGCCAGCTGGTCGAGGAAGGCCTGGTGGAGCCGCCCAAGTACCTGCCCGAGCAGTTCCGCGATCTCAACGCGCTGTCGGCCTGGATGTGTTTCTCCAACTTCCTCAACCACCTGAGCCTGGACCGCATTGAAGCCGACTACGCGAACATTCTCTGACGCCTGGCGTCACCTCGCCCTCGGCCTGGGGTTGCTGCTGTTGGCCGGCTGCAGCAGCCTGCTGTTCTATCCCGAGCCTGGCCAGCCGTTCACCCCGGCGAAGGCCCGCCTGGCCTACCAGGACCTGACCCTGACCGCCGCCGATGGCACCCGCCTGCACGGCTGGTGGTTGCCGGTGCCCGAGGGGGTCGCGATCAAGGGCACGGTGCTGCACTTGCATGGCAACGGCGGCAATCTGGCCTGGCACCTTGGCGGCAGCTACTGGTTGCCGAAGGAAGGTTACCAGGTGCTGATGATCGACTACCGCGGTTACGGCCTGTCCCAGGGCAAGCCGACGCTGCCCGAGGTGTATGGCGACATTGCCGCAGCCTTGAGCTGGCTCGACCAGGCGCCCCAGGCGCAAGGCAAGCCGCTGGTGCTGCTGGGTCAGAGCCTTGGCGGGGCCATGGCCATCCACTACCTGGCGCAACACCCGCAACAGCGCCAGCGCTTCAGCGCCTTGGTGTTCGATGGCGTGCCGGCCAGCTACCGCGCGGTGGGGCGCTATGCCCTGGGCACCTCGTGGATGACCTGGCCGCTGCAGGTGCCGTTGTCGTGGCTGGTGCCCGATGGCGACAGCGCGATCCATTCCATCGAGCGCCTGGCCAGCCCACCCAAGCTGTTCTTCCACAGCATCGACGACCGGCTGGTGCCGCTGGACAACGGCCTGCGCCTGTACCAGCACGCGCCACCACCACGGGTGCTGCAGCTGACCCGCGGCGACCATGTGCAGACCTTTGCCGACCCGACCTGGCGCCAGGTGATGCTGCGCTTCCTGGACGACCCCACGCACTTCAACGGCCTGCGCCGCCTGGCCGAAGTCCCCAATTACCTTGATGAGAAGAACGCGCAATGAGTGAAGAACGCAACGCCATCCCCCTGATCCTGACCGGTGTCGGCAGCATCATCGTGACGGTGGGAGTCCTCTGGTACTACGGCTACCTGCATTTCGCCAAGCCGCAGGATGCGCTGCTGTTGCAGGACTTCACCATGCTCAAGACCATTCCCGGAGAGGACTACAAGCTTTCCCTGACCCCGGCGCCACAGGTGGCGCAGTGCATCGATGGCGTGCTGGTGCTGTTCGATACCGAGCAGAAGGGCCTGACCGGCGTGTTGGTGGACAACCGCAAGCGTGCGGTGCGGTGCATGGGGCAGGAGACGCCGCAGCAGGTGCAGTGAGCCTGTCCTGACCTTCAGATGGGGCAGTGCTAGGCCAGGTTTCAGGAGGGTGCTGTCTGCGTGGGAGCGGGCTTGCCCCGCGATGTGTCGCCCGCACGATGTTCAATCCCAAGCCATAAAAAAACCCCGCCATCAGGCGGGGTTCTTCACTCAAGCACCAGTGGTTACTGGATCTGGCTCACCGAACGCGGCGCCACCGGCTGGTTGTCGTTGGAGATGGTCACCTCCACCCGACGGTTCTGCGCACGGCCCGAGTTGCTGCCGTTGTCGGCCACCGGATACTCCTTGCCGTAGCCCTGGGCGACGATGCGCGCAGGGTCGACGCCGGCCCGCACCAGCGCCATGCGTACCGAGCCTGCGCGGCGCTCGGACAGGGTCTGGTTGTAGTTGGCCGAACCGACGCTGTCGGTATAGCCCTCGACGATCACCTTGCGCTCAGGGTTCTCCTGGAGGAACTGGGCCAGCTTGGTAATGTTCGGGTAGGCGCTGCTCTTGAGGTTGGCCTTGTTGAAGTCGAACAGCACGTCGCCGAAGGTCACCAGGGTGCCGCGGTCGGTCTGCTTGGCGTTGAGGCTGTCCTGCAGCTTCTTGATCTGCGCGTCGCGGGCGTCCAGCTTGGCCTGGGCGCGCTGGGCGGCGGCATTCTTCAGGTCGGCCTCGGCGGTGCGCAGGGCGATGGTCTGCTTGGCCACTTCGACGCGCTGGTTGGTCAGGTAGGCCAGCTGGTCGACCTTCTTCTCGTTCTCACGGTCCATGTAGGCCTTGTCGGCTTTGTTCAGCCAGTCCTGGGCGTCCTTGGTCTCCAGCGCGGCCACCTTGCTCGACTGCGGATCGCTCTGCAGGGCCGAGAAGTTGGTGCGGGCCGATTCCAGGTTGGCGTTCGGGTCGTGGGAGCAGGCAGCCAGGCCTACGCTCAGGGCCAGCAGGGCGGGAATCATGATCTGTTTGCGCATGGTGTTCATCCTTTGATCTCTAACGAAGGCTCAAGTGGCGGGGCAGGCTCATTCGGCGCTGCGCAGGCCTTCCTCACGTACGTCGTTGACGCCCTGGCGGGCATCCTGCACGGCTTTCTGGGCCTTGGCGGCCTGGGCCTTGCGCTCGGCGACGCGGGCGTCCCACTCGGCCTGTTCGGCGAGCAGCTTGGCCTCGTCGTACTGCTTGTCGTGCATGGCGATCTCGGCCTTCTTGAACTTGTCCTGGGCGGCTTTCATCTCCACCGCGGCAAATTCGGTACCGCCGGCACTCACCGCCGAGTTGACCGCCGACTGGGTCACGGCGTATTGCTCGGTAGGCGGTTTGCCCGCGCAACCGGCCAGCACCAGGCTGCTGCCCAGGGCCAGCGCGGCCAGCTTGAGCCCGCGCAGGTGAGTGGAAGTAGGTTTTTCGATGCGGGTCTTCATGGTGGTCAACTCCATTGGGTCACTCCTGTTAAACGACGATGGCCACTACGGGTTCATCGCTGTTCCCCTGACGCCAGGCGAGCGCGGCAACGCCCGTGTCTTAAGGGTTTTGCCGTGATGGCTATTGGCTGTGACCGAGGCGTTTTTTGAATAGTTCAGAAAAATTTGCACGCTAAAGGTATTTTTTTCTGACTAATTGGTCAGCGGACTTGACCTGGAACTTACGTGGCCGATGGCGGTATGCCGGGCCTTGCCCGGCACCCGCGAAGCTCAGTGCGAGGGGTCTTCCGGCACCCGGCCAAGGGCCTGCAGGTGGCGGCGGGAGAGGGCCAGAAAGCGCGGGGTAGGGCCGATGTCCTCGTACAGCGGATCGCCTTCCTCGTCGGTGGCGATCACCTGTTGGCCCTTGATGTAGGGGAAGCTGGCCTCCAGCTCCTCGAGCGCGGCGGCCACCAGCTCACCGAGCAGTTCCTCGGGGCTGCGCTTGGGGTACATCTCGATCAGCGCGGCCAGGCGCGCTTCGGCTTCCATGTCCAGGTGCAGGACATGGCCGGTCGGGCTCAGGCGGCCGGCGGCATTCTGTTCCCAGTGCTGGGCGAGTTCGCGGATTTTCATGATGACCTCTGTCAAAGCCTCGAAAGTGGCATTGCTTCGGATGACCTGTGTTCACTTTAGTTGCTTTGCGTGTTCCCGGCTTGCCAGGCGCGCGCCTTGGTGGGCACTCTTGGGGCCTGCTGTTTCCCGGAATGGAGAGGCCCGATGAGCGATATCGATCTGCGCTTGCGTGAGGATGTGCATCTGTTGGGGGAGCTGCTGGGCGAGACCATTCGCCAGCAGCATGGCGAGGCGTTCCTGCAGAAGATCGAGGCCATTCGCCACAGTGCCAAGGCCGACCGGCGCGATGCCGGCGAGCAGTTGAGTTCGACCCTGGGCGACCTCGCCGAGCAAGACCTGCTGCCGGTGGCGCGGGCATTCAACCAGTTCCTCAACCTGGCCAATATCGCCGAGCAGTACCAGTTGATCCACCGCCGCGACGCCGACCAGCCCGCGCCCTTCGAGGCGCGGGTACTGCCCGAGCTGCTGGCGCGGTTGCAGGCCGCGGGGCACGCCAATGAAGCCCTGGCCCGCCAGCTGGCCAGGCTGGACATCGAGCTGGTGCTCACCGCCCATCCCACCGAAGTGGCCCGCCGCACGCTGATCCAGAAGTACGACGCCATCGCCGCGCAGCTGGCGGCGCAGGACCACCGCGACCTGCTCCCCGCCGAACGCCAGCAAGTGCGCGAGCGCCTGCGCCGGCTGATCGCCGAGGCCTGGCACACCGAGGAGATCCGCCGTACCCGGCCGACCCCGGTGGACGAGGCCAAATGGGGCTTCGCGGTGATCGAGCATTCGCTGTGGCAAGCCATCCCCAATCACCTGCGCAAGGTCGATGGCGCATTGTTCGAGGCCACCGGCCTGCGCTTGCCGCTGGAGGCGGCGCCGGTGCGTTTCGCCTCCTGGATGGGCGGCGACCGCGACGGCAACCCCAATGTCACCGCGGCGGTAACCCGTGAGGTGCTGCTGCTGGCGCGCTGGATGGCTGCCGACCTGTTCCTGCGCGATATCGACCATCTGGCCGCCGAGTTGTCCATGCAGCAGGCCAGCCCGGCGCTGCGTGCCCAGGTCGGCGACAGTGCCGAGCCGTACCGCGCCTTGCTCAAGCAGTTGCGCGATCGCCTGCGCGCCACCCGGGCCTGGGCCCACGCCTCGCTGGCGGCGACCCAGCCGGCCAGCGCCGCGGTGCTGGTCGACAACCGCGAGCTGATCGCGCCCTTGCAGCTGTGCTATCACTCGCTGCATGAGTGCGGCATGGGCGTGATCGCCGATGGGCCGCTGCTCGACTGCCTGCGCCGGGCGGTGACCTTCGGCCTGTTCCTGGTGCGCCTCGATGTGCGCCAGGACGCCGCCCGCCATCGCGATGCGCTGTCGGAAATCACCGATTACCTTGGGCTGGGCCGCTATGCCGATTGGGACGAGGAGGCGCGCATCGCTTTCCTCCAGGCCGAGCTGAACAACCGTCGGCCGTTGCTGCCGGCGCACTTCCAGCCCGAGGCCGACACTGCCGAAGTGCTGGCCACCTGCCGCGAGGTTGCCGCCGCGCCAGCGGCTTCGCTGGGCTCCTACGTGATCTCCATGGCCGGCGCCGCCTCGGATGTGCTGGCCGTGCAGTTGCTGCTCAAGGAGGCCGGCTTGACCCGGCCCATGCGGGTGGTGCCGCTGTTCGAGACCCTGGCCGACCTGGATAACGCCGGCCCGGTCATGCAGCGCCTGCTGGGGCTGCCCGGCTACCGCGCCGGCCTGCACGGTCCGCAGGAGGTGATGATTGGCTACTCGGACTCGGCCAAGGACGCCGGCACCACCGCCGCCGCCTGGGCCCAGTACCGCGCCCAGGAGAACCTGGTGCGCATCTGCCGCGAGCATCAGGTCGAGCTGTTGTTGTTCCATGGCCGCGGCGGCACGGTTGGCCGTGGCGGCGGCCCGGCCCATGCGGCGATCCTGTCGCAGCCGCCGGGGTCGGTGGACGGGCGCTTGCGCACCACCGAGCAGGGCGAAATGATCCGCTTCAAGTTCGGCCTGCCCGGCATTGCCGAGCAGAACCTCAACCTCTACCTGGCCGCGGTGCTGGAAGCGACCTTGCTGCCGCCACCGCCGCCGCAGCCAGCCTGGCGCGCGCTGATGGACCAGTTGGCGGCCGATGGGGTCAAGGCTTATCGCGGCGTGGTGCGGGACAACCCGGACTTCGTCGAGTATTTCCGCGAGTCGACGCCGGAGCAGGAGCTGGGTCGCCTGCCACTGGGCAGTCGCCCGGCCAAGCGCCGCGCCGGCGGTATCGAGAGCCTGCGGGCCATTCCGTGGATCTTCGGCTGGACCCAGACGCGGCTGATGCTGCCCGCCTGGCTGGGCTGGGAAACCGCGCTGAACAATGCCCTGGCCCGCGGCCAGGGTGAGCTGCTGGCGCAGATGCGCGAGCAATGGCCGTTCTTCCGTACCCGCATCGACATGCTGGAGATGGTCCTGGCCAAGGCCGACGCGCAGATTGCCGAGGCCTACGACCAACGTCTGGTGCAACCCGCGCTGCTGCCCCTGGGTGCGCACCTGCGCGACCTATTGTCGCAGTCGTGCCAGGTGGTACTGGGCTTGACCGGCCAGCCGGTGCTACTCGCCCACAGCCCGGAAACCCTGGAATTCATCCGCTTGCGCAACACCTACCTGGACCCTTTGCATCGCCTGCAGGCCGAGCTGCTGGCACGTTCGCGCAGCCGCGAAGCCGCTCTGGACAGCCCGTTGGAGCAGGCCTTGCTGGTGACCGTGGCGGGTATCGCGGCGGGCTTGCGCAATACCGGTTGAAGGGCCGGGGCGCTGGGTCTGGCGGGTGTCCTGCCTGGGGCACTGCGCGGGCATGATGCCTGGTTGCGCCGGGCGCAACCGCCCCCCTGGCAGGCCGCAAGTGGCGCATTCCTGCCACTTTGGGACGCTTGTCGGGGGGGCGGACGCTGTGTATCTTGATCAGCCTTTTGACCGATTTTGCGGTCTCATCCGATTTTCCGGAGTTGGCCTTGTGCGCCGAATCCGTTGATTTGCATAGAAAAATATGAGGAGCACAAGATGCGCGTAATTCTGCTGGGAGCTCCCGGGGCCGGTAAAGGTACTCAGGCAAAGTTCATCACCGAAAAGTTCGGTATCCCCCAGATCTCCACCGGTGACATGCTGCGTGCCGCCGTCAAGGCCGGCACCCCGCTGGGCCTGGAACTGAAGAAAGTCATGGATGCCGGCCAGTTGGTCTCCGACGAACTGATCATCAGCCTGGTCAAGGAGCGCATCGCCCAGCCGGACTGCGCCAACGGCTGCCTGTTCGACGGTTTCCCGCGCACCATCCCGCAGGCTGAAGCCATGGTCGCTGCCGGTGTCGACATCGACGCCGTGGTCGAGATCGCCGTGGACGACGAAGAGATCGTCGGGCGCATGGCCGGTCGCCGCGTGCACCTGGCCTCGGGGCGCACCTACCACATCCAGTACAACCCGCCGAAGGTCGAAGACAAGGACGACGTCACTGGCGAAGACCTGATCCAGCGCGACGACGACAAGGAAGAGACCGTGCGTCATCGCCTGTCGGTCTACCACAGCCAGACCAAGCCGCTGGTGGACTTCTACCAGAAGCTGTCGGCCGCCAACGCCGGCAAGCCGAAGTACAGCCATATCGAAGGCGTCGGCTCGGTCGAGTCGATCACTGCCAAGGTGCTGGCAGCCCTGAGCTGATCCTCGCCATGCATCACGACGGCCCGCTTGCGGGCCGTTGTCGTTTATACTGCCGCTCTTTTTCCCTATCGCCTGGATACCTCGCTCGATGACCACCTTGCTGGCCCTGGATACCGCCACCGAAGCCTGTTCCGTCGCCTTGCTGCATGACGGCAAGGTGACCAGCCATTACGAGGTGGCCCCGCGCCTGCACGCAAAGAAGCTGCTGCCGCTGATCAAGCAGTTGCTGGCTGACTCGGGCGTGGCGTTGAGCGCGGTGGATGCCATCGCCTTCGGCCGTGGCCCCGGCGCCTTTACCGGCGTGCGTATCGCCATCGGCGTGGTCCAGGGCCTGGCCTTCGCCCTCGAGCGCCCGGTGCTGCCGGTATCCAACCTGGCCGCGCTGGCCCAGGGCGCACTGCGTGGGCGCGGCGTGCAGCAGGTGGCCGCGGCCATCGATGCGCGCATGGACGAGGTGTATTGGGGCTGCTACCAGGCCCAGCAGGGCGAAATGCGCCTGGTCGGCCACGAGGCGGTGCTGGCGCCGGAGCGCGTGGCCCTGCCAGCGGGGCTGGGCGCTGAGTGGTTTGGCGCCGGCAGTGGCTGGGGCTATGCCGAGCGCTTGGCGGTGCAGGTCGCCGCCAGCGATGCCAGCGCCTTGCCCAGCGCCCTGGATATCCTGACCCTGGCCGGCTTTGCCTGGGCCCGGGGCGAGGCGGTTGCCGCCGAACAGGCGCAACCGGTGTACCTGCGCGATAATGTGGCTACGCCCAAGGCGCGTTGAAGGCAGTTCGTCGGCTATCGCCGTTCACGATAAAACCTTTTGCGCGTTCTGTGGTCCAGTTATCAGTTAGGGCATTAGCGAAGGATTACAGGTGCTGCTAAATTGCCATCATTGATCCTGAGTGCCTTTTCATGCGTATCGACGGCTTTTCCTCATCGAGCTACCCCATCAAGCGCGCGCCGCGCAAGGCGTTGGCCCGTGACGAAAACATCGACGAGGCCGATGCCGAGATCATCGACGACACCGACGCGCAGATCAGCCGCGCCAGCCGCCGCAGCGAAAACCTGCCAGCCCGCCAGCAGGACCTGATCTTCCCCCGTGCCCGTGACCGGCGCACGGCCTCGGCCCTGGCCAGCTACCTGACCACTGCCGGCTTCACTGACTGGGAGATGGAAGTGCTGGGGCTGGACCTGTACATTTGATGGATGACGCCATCAACCCTGCCTTATTTTCTCGGTTGTCCGTCCTGGGCTGAAAATGCCTGGCGCGACTATCTCTACCCTGCCGACGCGCGCTCCGGCGAATACCTTGGGTTGTACAGCCAGGTGTTCAATGCCGTCGAGGGCAATACCACCTTCTATGCCCGCCCAGCCCCCGCCACCGTCGAGCGCTGGGCGCAACTCATGCCGCCCGGGTTTCGCTTCACGGCCAAGTTCCCAGGTGATGTCAGCCATGCTGGCGACTTGCGCGAGCAACTCGATTCGGCCCGCAACTTCACGCAGCTGATGGCGCCACTGGGTGCGCGGGTCTCCCCGTACTGGCTGCAGTTACCGGCGATGTTCGGCCCGACGCGGTTGGGCGAATTGGCGTATTTCCTCGATCAGATCGGCGTGCCGGTGGCGGTGGAGGTGCGCAACGATGCGTTCTTCGCCCGCGGCGACGAAGAGCGCCTGCTCAACCGCCTGTTGCACGAGCGTGGCGTGGAACGCATCTGCCTCGACCCGCGGGCGCTGTTCAGTTGCACGTCCCGCGAGCCCGCTGTGCTTCACGCCCAGTCCAAGAAGCCCAAGGTACCGCCGCGCCCGGCTGCGTTCAGCCAGCACCCGCAGGTGCGCTTCATCGGCCATCCGGAGCTGGCGGCCAACGAGCCTTTCCTCACGCCCTGGGTCGACAAGGTGGCGGCCTGGATCGAAGAGGGCCGCAGCCCTTATGTATTCCTGCACACCTCGGACAACCGCCTGGCCGCAGCGCTTGCCCAGCGTTTTCACCAGCGTCTGATGGCCCGCCTGCCGGGGCTGGCGCCACTGGCGGAATTGCCACGCGCCCCGGAGGTCGAACAGTTGGGGCTACTTTGACCTTAAAGCGAGAGGTTGATCCATGGATGTGCAAACCCTGCGAGCCGAAGCCTTCAAGGCGCTGCATGAACGTGATGGCGCGTTCGTCATCGCCAATCCGTGGGATGCCGGTTCCGCGCGATTGCTGGCCAGCCTGGGTTTCGAGGCGCTGGCCAGCACCAGCGCGGGCCTGGCCTTCAGCCTGGGGCGGCCGGATGGCCAAGGTGCGTTGACCCTGGAGGAGACCCTGGACAACGCCAGGGCGATTGTCGATGCCACGCCGCTGCCGGTGGCGGCAGACCTGGAAAACGGCTTTGCCGACCTGCCGGAAGACTGCGCGCAGGCTATCCTGCGGGCGGCCGAGGCCGGTCTGGTGGGTGGCTCCATCGAGGATGCCACTGGCCAGGGCGCGGCACCGATCTACGACTTCGAGCTGGCGCTGGCGCGGGTGCGTGCCGCGGTCCAGGCAGCGCGCAGCCTGCCATTTCCCTTCACCCTGTGCGCCCGCGCGGAAAACCTGCTGCATGGGCGCCTCGATCTGGACGACACCATCAAGCGTCTGCAGGCCTATGCCGAGGCGGGGGCCGATGTGCTCTACGCGCCGGGGTTGCGCAGTGTCGACGAGATCCGCGCGGTGGTGCAAGCCGTGGCGCCTAGGCCGGTCAACGTGTTGATGGGGCTGGCGGGGGTGGCGTTGAGCGTGAACCAGTTGCAGGACCTGGGGGTCAGGCGCATCAGTGTGGGTTCGTCACTGGCCCGTGCCGCGCTGGGTGGCTTGCAGCGGGCAGCGCTGGAGATCCAGGAGCAGGGGACTTTCACCTATGGTGAGCAGGCGCTGCCTTTTGCCCAGCTCAATGAACTGTTTCGCCGCTGAGGCCGCATGCGCCTGAGCCTGGCGCTGCTGGGAGGCCTGCTGCTGCTGGCAGGCCTGGCTTGGCAGTTGCTGGGCTGGCGCCCGCCGGATACCTGGAACCCCTGGGCCGTGCTGGATGTGCGGCAGGCACCGAACCTGCTGACGCCCTACAAGCTGTCACGCCTGCGCGATGACCCCGAGCTGTGTCGCCGGGCGTTGGCAACCTCGTCCCTGCGCTATCGAAGGCAGGCGGACAGCCCCGCCGATGCCAGCTGCCCATTGCGCAACGTCTGGCGCATCGAGGGCGGCGATGTGCGCTTGAGCAGCAGTTTCCTGGCCAGTTGCCCGCTGGCGGTGGCCTATGCGTTGTTCGAGGTGCAGGGGCTGCAACCGGCGGCGCTGCGTGCGTTCGGGCAGCCGGTGGCCCAGATCGATCACCTTGGCAGTTTCGCCTGCCGCAATGTCTACCATCGCAAACAGGGGCGTCCAAGCCAGCATGCCACCGCCAATGCACTGGATATTAGTGGTTTTCGCCTGAAGGACGGCCAGCGCATCCTGCTGGCGCGGGACTGGCAAGGGGAAGGGGTAAAGGCGCAATTCCTGCGCGAGGTGCAGCAGATGGCTTGCGAGAGTTTCAGCACGGTGCTGGGGCCTGACTATAACGCCGCCCATCACAACCACTTCCACCTGGACATGGGATTCTGGCAGATCTGCCGATGAACTCAGGCGTGTACGCGCACATTGTTCAGCACCACCGGGCGTGCCCAGTGAGTATCGAACTCCAGGTCGTTCTGTTGCTGGGCCAGGGTCGCGTCGTCGAACGGCTCGGGCGCCGGATCGAGCAGGTTCATCTCGAACTCGGCAATCGGCAAGAACAGAGGGCGCGGCGAAGGACCGGGGCCAGGCTCGGCGATAGGCTGGCCCTGGTTCATCACCACCGGGCGCAGCCAGCTGTTGTTGATGTCCAGCTGGCGTTGCTGCTCGATCAACTCGGCGGTGCTGAACGGCTCGGGGGCAGGCGGCAGAAAGCGCGCCTCCAGCTCGGCCTTGGGCAGGAACAGCGGCTCGGGCGGTGCGACTTCGCGGTCGTGTACCGGCAGGCCACGCTGGGCATCGATCAGCGCCAGGGCGCGGGCGCCGCCGATGGGTTCGCCGCTTTCCTTGTCGTACTGCACCAGGGCCTGGGCAGTGCCGTCGACCTCGCCTTGCTGCTCGGCCATCGCGCGGGCGAAGAAATCCTGCCACAGGTGGCTGACGCCACCCAGTGCCTGGGTATTCTGCCGACCGTAGTTGCCGACGGGCGACAGGTAGGTCAAGCCGATGGGAAGAGTATCTGACATGGCAGTCGCGCGCGTTGTGCTCTGGCAGAATAGCGGGAATATGGCTTGTATCGGCGTTGGCCGGGTTTTCATTAATTTTTTTGCGAGTGCGGGATCGGATGGCAGAGCAACAGCAGGGCACGGGTATCAGGGTCGAGGCATTGGCCCCGCAATTCCAGGCGCAAGCCGTGGCATGGGCTGAGCGCCTGGGGTTGCCGCTGGTGGACGAGGCTGCGGAATTTGCCGTGCAGGTGGGGGGAGAGGGTTTGCAGATCCAGCAACTGGGCCCCCAGGCACCGGGCCCGGTGCGGGTGGATTTCGTCGAGGGCCAGGCGGCGCACCGGCGTTTGTACGGGGGCGGCAATGGGCAGATGATCGCCAAGGCCGTGGGCATCGCCCAGGGCGTGCGGCCGCAGGTGCTCGATGCCACGGCGGGCTTGGGCAAGGATGCATTCGTCCTGGCCAGCCTGGGCTGCCAGATGACCCTGATCGAGCGCCAGCCGCTGGTCGCCGCGCTGTTGGAAGACGGGCTGGCGCGGGCGCGGGGCAATGAAGAGGTGGGCGCGATCGTGGCGCGCATGCGCCTGCTGACCGGCAATGCCATCGAGCGCATGCGCACCTGGGAAGGCGAGGCGCCGCAGGTGGTCTACCTGGACCCGATGTTCCCGCACCGCGACAAGAGCGCGCTGGTGAAAAAGGAAATGCGCGTGTTCCGGCCGCTGGTCGGGGATGACCTGGATGCGCCGGCGTTGCTCGAGGCCGCCTTGGCGCTGGCCTCGCACCGGGTGGTGGTCAAGCGCCCGCGCAAGGCGCCGATCATTGCCGGGCCCAAGCCCAGCCACAGCCTGGAGGGCAAATCGAGCCGCTACGATATCTACCCCAAGAAGGCGTTGAAGGGCTGATACGGATTGGGTGTTTGCGTGTCAGCGCTGGCGGGTGCCAAGCGATAGCCTGGCAGCGCCTGTGCCGGCAAATACCTACTGCCGGTAGGCCCGCACAAACACGCCCACAGCCTCCTGCACATGCGCCTCGACCTCATCCCCGACCAAGGCTGGCGCATAGCCGATCAACAAGCGATAGTCCGGTGCGCCCTTGATCAGGCAGAAAAAATGCTCAGCCGCCTGCAACGGATTGTCGATGCGCAACAACCCACGCTGGTCCACCCCGCGCAGCAAGCTCTCCATCCCCGCCAGCACCCGCTTGGGCCCCGCTTCGTAGAAATACTGCCCGAAGCCGGGGTCCTGGCTGCCCAGGGCAATGATCAGGCGGCTCAACTTCACCGCCTCGTCGCTGCTGATCAAGGCCTGGAAACCACGGGCGATGTTCAGCAGCACATCCTCCACCGCCACCCCTTCGGGGTACTCGAACATCAGGTCCGGCAACTGGTTCTGGCAGGTGGCCATGACCGCCGCGCCGAACAGCGTCTGCTTGTCGGTGAAGTGGCTGTAGACCGTGAGTTTTGAAACACCTGCCGCCGCAGCGACCGCATCCATGCTGGTGTTGGCATAGCCAAGGCTGAGGAACAGCGACTTGGCGGCTTCGAGGATGGCCTCGCGCTTGGCCAGGTCCTTGGGCCGGCCTGGGCCGATGGGTGCGTCGTTGGACATTGGAAACCGTATCTGCTGGGAAAGGTGAGCATCTTACCGGGTCGCGGGCTGTCCGGCTGTAGCGTACGTCGCATGGCGAATGCACGTTTTCTCCTGTCTACCCGCTTCCCCGGCCCGTTTCGCTGACTTAATATACCGGCCAGTATAAATATTCGATGCGTCCTCTGCCAAAGGTCCTCCCCCATGTTGCGTCGTGCGTTGTCCCTCGCCCTGCCCGCTGCCATCGTGCTGCTTACCGCCTGCGGCCAGGAGGCCGCGCCTCCTGCGGCCCCGCGCCCGGCGCTGGTGATCCAGCCCCAGCCCGCCGGGGCGTCCGCCGACAGTTATCCGGGCGAGGTGCGGGCGCGCTTCGAGCCGGAACTGGCCTTCCGCATCGGCGGCAAGGTCAGCAAGCGCCTGGTGGAGGAGGGGCAGCGGGTCAAGGCCGAACAGCCCCTGGCCGAGCTCGATCCACAGGATGTGCGCCTGCAACTGGAAGCCAACCGCGCTCAACTGGCCGCCGCCGAGGCCAACCTGGCGCTGGTGCGCGCCGAGCGCGACCGCTACCAGAAACTGCTCGAGCGGCAGATGGTCAGCCATTCCCAGTTCGACAACGCCGAGAATCTCTACCGTGCCGGCCAGGCGCGGCTCAAGCAAGCCAAGGCCGAGTTCGAGGTCGCTGGCAACCAGGCCGAATACGCCGTGCTGCGCGCGCCCCAGGCCGGGGTGATCGCCAAGCGCCAGGTCGAAGTGGGCCAGGTGGTCGCTGCCGGGCAGACTGTATTCACCCTGGCCGCCGATGGCGAGCGCGAGGTGGCCATCGGCCTGCCGGAACAGCAGTTCGCCCGCTTTGCCGTGGGCCAGGCGGTCAGCGTCGAGCTGTGGTCGCACCCGGATCAACGCTTCGAAGGACGCATTCGTGAACTGTCCCCGGCGGCTGATCCGCGCTCGCGCACTTTCGCCGCGCGGATTGCCTTCGCCTCCAGCAGTGCCCCGGCCGAACTGGGCCAGAGCGCCCGGGTGTTCATCGCCCACCGCGAGCGCGCGCCACTGGCGGTGCCATTGTCGGCGGTCACTGCCGAGGCCGGCCAGGCGTATGTCTGGCGAGTCGGCCAGGGCAACCGCCTGGAGCGCGCCCAGGTGCGCCTCGGTGCTTACGGCGCCGACAGCGTGCCGGTGCTCGAGGGCCTGCAGGCCAGCGACTGGGTGGTGGCCGCCGGTGGTCATGTGCTGCGCGAAGGCCAGCAAGTGCGCCCGGTGGACCGCAGCAACCGTGACGTGAACCTGACGGCCAAGGAGTAAGTCCCGATGGGTTTCAACCTTTCCGCCTGGGCGCTGCGCAATCGGCAGATCGTCTTGTTCCTGATGATCCTGCTGGCGGCGATCGGCGCCATGTCCTACACCAAGCTCGGCCAGAGCGAGGATCCGCCGTTCACCTTCAAGGCCATGGTCATCCGTACCCTGTGGCCGGGTGCGACCGCCGAGGAGGTGTCGCGCCAGGTCACCGAGCGCATCGAGAAGAAACTGATGGAAACCGGCGAGTACGAGCGAATTGTGTCGTTCTCCCGGCCGGGTGAGTCCCAGGTCACCTTCATGGCCCGCGACTCGCTGCACTCCAAGGACATTCCCGAGCTGTGGTACCAGATCCGCAAGAAGGTCGCCGACATCAAGCACAGCTTGCCGCCGGAGGTTCAGGGGCCGTTCTTCAACGACGAATTCGGCACCACCTTCGGCAACATCTATGCCCTGACCGGCGCCGGCTTCGACTATGCGGTGCTCAAGGACTATGCCGACCGCATCCAGATCCAGTTGCAGCGGGTCAAGGACGTGGGCAAGGTCGAGCTGGTCGGGCTGCAGGACGAGAAAGTCTGGATCGAGCTGTCCAACGTCAAGCTGGCGACCCTGGGCGTGCCGTTGAGCGCGGTGCAGCAGGCCCTGCGCGAGCAGAACGCGGTGAGTACCGCCGGCTTCTTCGAGACCCCCAGCGAGCGCCTGCAGCTGCGGGTGAGCGGGCGTTTCGACAGTGTCGAGCAGATTCGCCAGTTCCCCATTCGCGTCGGTGACCGCACCTTCCGTATCGGCGATGTCGCCGAGGTGCAGCGCGGCTTCAACGACCCACCCGCGCCGCGCATGCGCTTCATGGGCGAGGACGCCATCGGCCTGGCCGTGTCGATGAAGGACGGCGGCGACATCCTGGTGCTGGGCAAGGCCCTGGAAGGCGAGTTCGCGCGCCTGGCCCAGAGCCTGCCGGCGGGCATGGAGCTGCGCAAGGTGTCCGACCAGCCAGCGGCGGTAAAGGCCGGGGTCGGCGAGTTCGTCCAGGTGCTGATCGAGGCCTTGGCCATTGTCTTGCTGGTGAGCTTCTTCTCCCTCGGTTTGCGCACCGGCCTGGTGGTGGCGCTGGCGATTCCGCTGGTGCTGGCCATGACCTTCGCCGCGATGCACTACTTCGGCATCGGCCTGCACAAGATTTCCCTGGGCGCGCTGGTGCTGGCGCTGGGGCTGCTGGTGGACGACGCGATCATCGCGGTGGAGATGATGGCGATCAAGATGGAGCAGGGCTACGACCGGCTCAAGGCGGCCAGCTACGCCTGGACCAGCACGGCCTTCCCGATGCTCACCGGCACCCTGATCACCGCCGCCGGCTTCCTGCCGATCGCCACGGCCGCCTCGAGCACCGGTGAATACACCCGCTCGATCTTCCAGGTGGTGACCATCGCCCTGCTGACCTCGTGGGTGGCCGCGGTGGTGTTCGTGCCCTACCTGGGCGAGCGCCTGCTGCCGGACCTGGCCAAGCTGCACGCTGCCCGCGGGCATGCCCCCGACCCCTACGGCACGCCGTTCTACCAGCGGGTGCGGCGGTTGGTGGAGTGGTGCGTGCGCCGGCGCAAGACGGTGATCGTGCTGACCATTGCCGCGTTCGTCGGCAGCATCCTGCTGTTCCGTTTCGTGCCGCAGCAGTTCTTCCCGGCCTCCGGTCGCCCGGAGCTGATGGTCGACCTCAAGCTGGCCGAGGGTGCCTCGCTGAACAACACCGCCGAGCGGGTCAAGCAACTGGAAGCGATGCTCAAGCAGCAGGATGGCATCGACAACTATGTCGCCTATGTCGGCACCGGCTCGCCGCGCTTCTACCTGCCGCTGGACCAGCAGCTGCCGGCGGCGAGCTTCGCCCAGTTCGTGGTGCTGGCCAAGTCGCTGGAAGACCGCGAACGCCTGCGCAGTTGGCTGATCGCCACCTTGGACGAGCAGTTCCCCGACCTGCGTTCGCGGGTCACGCGCCTGGAGAACGGCCCGCCCGTGGGCTACCCGGTGCAGTTCCGGGTCACTGGCGAGCACATCGAGAAGGTTCGCGCCCTGGCTCGGCAAGTGGCGGCCAAGGTGCGCGAGAACCCACACGTGGTCAACGTGCACCTGGATTGGGAAGAGCCGAGCAAGGCGGTGTACCTCGACATCGACCAGGACCGCGCCCGCGCGCTGGGGGTGAGCACCGCGCACCTGTCGAGCTTCCTGCAAAGCTCGCTGACCGGCAGCAGTGTCAGCCAGTACCGCGAAGACAACGAGCTGATCGAGATCCTCTTGCGGGGCACCCCCGAGGAGCGCCGCGAACTGGGCAACCTGGGCAGCCTGGCGTTGCCCACCGACAACGGCCAGAGCGTGGCGCTGTCGCAGGTGGCGACCCTGGAGTACGGCTTCGAGGAGGGCATCATCTGGCACCGCAACCGCTTGCCGACGGTCACCGTGCGGGCGGATATCTATGACAAGGAACAGCCGGTGACCCTGGTCAAGCAGATCCTGCCGACCCTGCAACAGGTCAAGGCCGAGCTGCCGGACGGCTACCTGCTGGAGGTCGGCGGCACGGTCGAGGACTCCGAGCGCGGCCAGCGCTCGGTCAACGCCGGCATGCCGTTGTTCATCGTGGTGGTGTTGAGCCTGCTGATGATCCAGCTGCGCAGTTTCTCGCGGATGTTCATGGTGTTCCTCACCGCGCCCCTGGGGCTGATCGGCGTCACCCTGTTCCTGCTGGTGTTCCGCCAGCCGTTCGGCTTCGTCGCCATGCTCGGGACCATCGCCCTGGCGGGGATGATCATGCGCAACTCGGTGATTTTGGTCGACCAGATCGAGCAGGATATCGCCGCGGGGCTGGACCGCTGGCAGGCGATCATCGAGGCGACGGTGCGGCGCTTCCGGCCGATCGTGCTGACCGCGCTGGCGGCGGTGCTGGCGATGATCCCGTTGTCGCGCAGCGTGTTCTATGGGCCGATGGCGGTGGCGATCATGGGCGGGTTGATCGTGGCCACGGTGCTGACCCTGTTGTTCCTGCCGGCATTGTATGCCGCGTGGTTCAGGGTCAGGAAAGACTGAAAAACCGCAGGGGAGGGCTGTGCCCTCCTTTCGCCAGCAAGGCTGGCTCCTACGGGGATCGCGTCACCTGGGCCGGCTCAAAGCGCGCCGAACACCTTCTTGGCCAGGCTGGTGGCGGCACCGGCCGGGTTCTGGCGGATGTTCTCTTCCTGCTTGCCGATCATTTCGAACAGGCCATCCAGGGCCTTCTCGGTCACGTAGTTCTCGATGTTGGCGTCATCCTTGATCAGGCCCAGGCCCTTGGCCTGCCCGGCGAAGCTGTTGTATTGCTGGGCCAGGCCGACCTTGTCGGTGGCCTGCTTGACGATCGGCAGGAACTTGGCGCGGATCTGCTCGCGGCTGCTCTTGTTCAGGTACTGGGTGGCCGAGTCCTGGCCGCCCCTGAGGATGCCCTTGGCATCGGTCACGGTCATCTTCTTCACGGCATCCACGAGGATCGCCTGGGCCTGCGGCACAGCGGCCTCGGCGGCCTTGTTCATGCTGGTTTCCAGGGCTTCGACCTGATCACCCTTGCCGAACATTTTCATCGCCTTGGCCGCCTTGCCCAGGTTGCCCGGCAGCTCGATGCGCACGTCTGGGTTGTTGCTGAAACCACCCGGGGTGCTCAGCTGCTTGACGGCGATCTGCGCGCCTTGGGTGAGGGCGTCCTTCAGGCCGCCGGAGGCGTCGCTTTGCGACAGGTCGCCAAGGGACAGGGCCAGGGCGCTGGCTGACAGCAGCAGGCCGGCGCACAGGGTGGTGAAGCGCAGGGAGGTGCGAAGCATGGGATTTCCTTATGGGCAGAATGGAACGAACGGGGTTCAGCGCACCGGGTCGACCTTGACCCGCAGCGGCAGGCTGTCGCTGCCGTCGAGCTGGACGCCGTGGTGCTCGGTGTTGATGAACAATAGCTTGCCGCCCAGCTCGATGCGTGCGCTCACCGCGTAGCGGTGGCCGGGCTTGATCTGGGCCGGGTCGTACTCGAGGTGGAACGGCAGCGGCACGTTGCCTTTGACTGGGCCGGCCTGGCGGGCCAGGGTCACGGCCGGGGCGTCCATCAGCGACACGTCCTGCAGCTCGACGCTGAGGGTGGCGGCCGCTGGCAGGGCCATGCGCTGCAGGTAGAAGACCTCGCCGTCCAGGCTGGCCTGGGGCGAGGAGGTGTTGCTGGAGCACGCTGCGAGCAGGGAGGCGCAGCACAGCATCAAGAGTTTTTTCATGGTGTCTCCGGTGTACATGAGGCTGGCGTGTGGCCAGCCTCAGGGACTTTAGCGGATTTTTTCGTACAGCATGGCGGGTGGCGCCCCTGTAGCCGACGCAAGCGCGCATGGTCACTCAAGCGCCACGGGCTCCGGCGTTTCATCCCGGTGCAGCGCCACCTGGCGAATCGACAGGCGCAGCTCGGCCGACAGCACGCGCTTGGCCACGCCTTCGGCCAGTTCGGCGAGCTTGTCGCGGTAGCCCAGCTTGCCGTCGGCATCAGGCTGTAGCACGCCTTCGCGCACCAGGGTCTGGATGAAGTGGCGGAACAGGGTCTTGTCGAAGAACTCCGGGGCGTTGAGCCCATGCAGGATCGACAGGCGCTGGCCCATCATCACGCACAACTCTTCCAGTTCCTCGGCATTCAGCGTGTGCTGGCCGCTGTTGAGCAGCAGCGAGGTGGCCATGTAGAAGCGCTGCAGGGTCTGGGTGATGGTCCGTGCCAGCAGGGTCAACAGCACGAACTGCCGCGAGCTCGGCGCCGGGCGCAGGTACAGCTCGCCCTCCTGGCGCAGCAGGCCCTGCTCGACCAGCGCCGCCAACCACTGGTCGATCACCTCGTCCAGTTGCTCGGGTGCCCAGCGCAGGAACAGTTCGGCCTGCAGGTAGGGATACAGCGCCCGTACATACTGGCCCAGCAGCTCGCGGCTCATGCGCGAGCTGCTGAGGAAGAAGCTCGCCAGCAGCCCCGGCAGGGCAAAGATGTGCAGGACGTTGTTGCGGTAGTAGGTCATCAGCACCGCGTTGGCTTCGTCCAGGTAGAGGATGCGGCCCAGCGCGTCCTTCTGCTCGGCCAGCAGGTCCATGCCCAGTACATGCTCGATCAGCGCCTTGCCGTCGCCTTCGGGCAGGGTGGTGTGGGGCGAGTAGGGCACCTGGCGCAGCAAGGCCAGGTACAGGTCGAGCACGCGGGTCAGGGCGCGTTCGTCCAGGGCCAGGCGGGTGGTCGACAACAGCGCCAGGGCCACCAGGTTGACCGGGTTGATCGCCGCCGCCTCGTTGAGGTGGCGGGCCACGGTCTCGCCCAGGCGGGTGGTGGTGTCGTTGAGCCAGGCCGGGCGGAACTGCGGGCCGAGCGCCTGCTCGCGCCAGCCGGGCTGTTGCTGGTCGAGGAAGCTGTTCAGGCGAATCGGCTCGCCGAAGTTGACATAGACCTGGCCGAAGCGCTGCTTGAGCGCGCCGATGACCTTGAAAATGTCGAAGATCGATTCTTTCTTCTTGCTCGCGCCGCGCAGCTCGCCGAGGTAGGTGCGGCCTTCGAGCACCCGTTCGTAGCCGATGTACACCGGTACGAAGACGATCGGCGTGCGCGAGGAGCGCAGGAAGCTGCGCAGGGTGATCGCCAGCATGCCGGTGCGCGGCTGCAGCATGCGCCCGGTGCGCGAGCGCCCGCCCTCGACGAAGTACTCCACCGGGAAGCCCTTGCTGAACAGGGTGTGCAGGTATTCGTTGAACACCGCGGTGTACAGCGGGTTGCCCTTGAAGGTGCGGCGCATGAAGAACGCCCCGCCGCGGCGCAGCAGGCCGCCGATCACCGGCATGTTGAGGTTGATGCCGGCGGCGATGTGCGGCGGTGTCAGGCCGTTGCGGAACAGCAGGTAGGACAGCAGCAGGTAGTCGATGTGGCTGCGGTGGCAGGGTACGTAGATCACTTCGTGGCCCGGGGCGATGCCCTGCACCTGCTCGATGTGGTTGACCTTGATGCCGTCGTAGATCTTGTTCCAGAACCAGCTGAGCACCACTTCGAGGAAGCGGATGGCGGTGTAGGTGTAGTCCGAGGCGATCTCGTTGCCGTAGTGCAGCGCCTTGGCTTCGGCCTTGGCATAGGGGATCTTCTCGCGGTCGGCCTCGTCGCTGATGGCCTGGCGCACCAGCGGGTCGTGGACCAGGCCCTTGACCAGGTTGCGACGGTGCGAGATATCCGGGCCGATCACCGCGGTCTTCAGGTTGCGAAAATGCACGCGCATCATGCGTTGGGCCATGCGCACGGTGCGCTCGTGGCCCTTGTTATGGGCCACCAGCTCGCGCAGGTGGATGGGCGCGGAGAACTGCACGCGGGTCTTGCGCCCCAGGATCAACACGCTGAGCAGGCGGCGCAGGCGGCCGGTGACGGCCCAGCTGTCGGCGAACAGCAGTTTCCACGGGCTCGACTCGCTGGCCGGGGTCTGGCCCCAGAACACGCTCACCGGAATGATCTGGGCATCTTCCTCGGCATGCTGGCTGATCGCCGCGACCAGGCGCTCGAGGGTGGGCGGCGCGCCACGCTTGTCATGGCGGCCGAGCCAGTCCGGGTCGGGAGTCAGGTAGAAGAACGCGGCCGGCTCTTGCAGGGGGCCTACGCTGACCGGCAGCACTGGGCGTGGCAGCCCCGCTTTGGTGCATTCGTGGTCGATGACCGCCAGGTCGGTGAGCGACGGCGAGGGCAGGGCGTAGAACACCGGACGGCTGCGGTCGAGCTTGAGGGTGAGCGAGGACTGGTTGATGGTCTCGGAGCGCACCCACAGGTACAGCACGCGACGCAGGGCGCCGAAGATAAGGCGGCGCAGGGGAGAACGGGTCATGGGGTGGGGCCCTGGTGAAGTTTCGGTGTTTTACAGGCGGTTAGTCTGCCGTATCTGCGTAAGTTCAGCAAAATTCGGCGATTCTCCCGGCCGTCATGAAATTTTTTTGTTGCCTGTCATATACTCGGCCTGCCGCTTGCAAGATAGTTTGGGCAAGCGGCGTTGGCACGGGGCATTGAGCGGTTGATCCCGTGCCTGCAAGGCGATCTTCAAAATAAAAATCCGGAGTAGTTCAGATGTCGTCTCGTGAGACTGGGAATGTGAAGTGGTTCAACGATGCCAAGGGTTATGGCTTCATTCAGCGCGAAGGTGGTGCGGACGTGTTCGTCCACTATCGGGCTATCCGCGGTGAGGGGCATCGCACCCTGGTCGAGGGGCAGCAGGTTGAATACGCCCTCGTGCAAGGCCAGAAAGGCCTGCAAGCCGAGGACGTGGTAGGGCTCTAAGCCTTAGGCCGTACGCTCAAGCTGCAAGTTGACCGTGGAACTTGCAGCCTGATGCGCAGTGTCATCAGCTGGTGCGCCAGGTGATTTCCTGTTCACCGTCGGCGCTGATGCGGATCCAGCGATCGGCATCTTCTTCCCCATCTTCCTCGCTCCAGCTACCTGGCGCGCAACGTACTTCGACGTTGAGTGCGGCAAATGCCGCGCGGGCGCAGGCGATGTCGTCGGCCCAGGGCGTCTGGTCGCTTTCCAGGTACAGGCTGTTCCATTTCCCCACAGCCTTGGGTAACCAGGTGACCGGAATGTTACCGGCCGTGCACTTGAAGGTCTGGCCTTTTTGCTTCCATTCGCTGCACGGGCCCAGGGCCTGGGTCAGCCAGTTGGCGATCTGCTTGTGGTCGACCTCGTCGTCCTTGAGGTAGATCTCGATATCGGGTTGACGCATGGGGGGCTCCGGTGTGTGCTCAGTCTTGGCGCACGAAATAGTCATAACGCATGGAAACCGTGACCTCGAACGGCTCGGGCTGGTCGATGACCTGCGCGCGTTTCTCGGCGCTGGCGCGCCAGCCGTGCGGGGTCATGGCCAGCAGGTCGGCACGGGCCTTGGCCTCGACCAGGCTCAGGCGAAAGTCCAGGGTTTCGCTGTGGGCGTGGTGCATGCCATGCGGCACCAGCGCCAGGTGCTTGTCGTCGGCATAGGGGCGTACTTCATCGTAGAGCACCTCGCGCAGTTCCATCAGGTGGCCGCTGGTTGGGCCAACCCGCATCAGGCCGCCACCGGGGGCGAGCAGGCGCTTGGCTTCGGCCCAGTCCAGCGGGCTGAACACGCTGGCGATGAAGCCGCAGCTGGCGTCGGCCAGGGGCACGCGGGCCATGCTGGCGACCATCCAGGTGAGCTGCGGGGCGCGGCGGCAGGCGCGCTTGACCGCCTCGCGGGAGATGTCCAGGGCATAGCCGTCGGCTGCCGGCAGGGCCTGGGCGATCTGCGCGGTGTAGTAGCCCTCGCCGCAGCCGATGTCCAGCCAGGCGCCTGGCTGGCGCTCGGCGGCCAGGTGCGCCAGGCGGCCGGCCACTGGCGCATAGTGGCCGGCGTCGAGGAAGTCGCGGCGGGCTTGAACCATGGCCTGGTTGTCGCCGGGGTCGCGGCTGTTCTTGTGCTGCACCGGCAGCAGGTTCAGGTAGCCCTGGCGGGCGCGGTCGAAGCGGTGGCCGGCTGGGCAGGCCACGCCGTTGTCGAGACGCGCCAGGGGCGCCTGGCAAAGAGGGCAGGCGAGCATCAGGCGAGCAACCGTACCATTGTCTGGTAGTAGATCTCGGTGAGCAGGTCGAGGTCGCTGGCCAGGATGCGCTCATCCACCTGGTGAATGGTGGCGTTGACCGGGCCGAGCTCGACCACCTGGGTGCCCATGGTGGCGATGAAGCGGCCATCGGACGTGCCGCCGCTGGTCGACGGCCGGGTCTGGCGGCCGGTGACCGCCTTGATGCTCGAGGACACCGCATCGAGCAGCTCGCCCGGCTCGGTGAGGAACGGCAGGCCCGACAGCGCCCAGTCGATGTGCCACTGCAGCTGATGCTTGTCGAGGATCGCCGCGACCCGCTGTTGCAGGCCTTCGACGGTCGATTCGGTAGAGAAACGGAAGTTGAACAGCGCCGTCAGCTCGCCCGGGACCACGTTGGTGGCGCCGGTGCCAGCGTTGAGGTTGGAGATCTGGAAGCTGGTCGGCGGGAAGAACGCATTGCCTTCGTCCCAGTGCTCGGCGGCAAGCTCGGCCAGGGCCGGGGCGGCCAGGTGGATCGGGTTGCGTGCCAGGTGCGGGTAGGCCACGTGGCCCTGCTTGCCGCGTACGGTCAGGGTGGCGCCGAGCGAGCCACGGCGGCCGTTCTTGACCACGTCGCCGAGCAGGCTGGTGCTCGACGGCTCGCCGACGATGCACCAGTCCAGGCGTTCGTTGCGTGCCTTCAGGCGCTCGACCACCGCCTTGGTACCGTGGTGGGCCGGGCCTTCCTCGTCACTGGTAATCAGGAAAGCGACCTTGCCGCGGTGGTTCGGGTAGTCCTGCACGAAGCGCTCGCAGGCCACCACCATCGATGCCAGGCTGCCTTTCATGTCGGCGGCGCCGCGGCCGCAGAGCATGCCGTCGGCGTCGATCAGTGCCTCGAACGGTTCATGCTGCCACTGCTGCACGGGGCCGGTGGGCACCACGTCGGTGTGGCCGGCAAAGCACAGTACCGGGCCATCCTGGCTGCCGTGGCTGGCCCAGAAGTTGTCGACGTCTTCGATACGCATCGGCTCGAGCTGGAAGCCGACGGCGCCCAGGCGGTTCATCATCTGGGTCTGGCAGTCGGCGTCGACCGGGGTGACCGAGGGGCGGCGGATCAGGTCGCAGGCCAGTTGCAGGGTAGGCGAAAGCTCGGCTGGGGCCGTCATTGCAGGACTCCGGGGCAAGGCAAGGCGGGGGAAACTGAGGGGCGTTATCTTATATCAAACTGATAGGCCAATGGGGCCGCTGTGCGGCCCTTTCGCGACACAAGGCCGCTCCTACAGGCGTACGCGATCCCCTGTAGGAGCGGCCTTGTGTCGCGAAAGGGGCGCAACGCGCCCCCGGCGATCTCAAGCCTGTTGTGGCTCTGCAACCTTCTCGGCGGGCTTGGGCAGCGACGACAGCAACGCCATCACCAGCGCCGCCAGGTACGGCAGCGACTGCACCAGCAGCATCGCCACCCAGAAGCGCATGTCCGAACTCGGCAGCCCCTGCACCAGGTAGATCCCCAGCGCGGCGCCCCACAGCATCAGCATGATGAACAGCTCTTCGCGGGCTTCGGCAAGCGCCACCAACAGGCCATGGCTGTCGGCGTTCTTCGGCGTGCGGAAGAACGGCATGCTGCTGGTGAAGAAGCCGTACAGCACTGCCTTGGCGATGGTGTGCGACAGCGCCAGCCCCGCCAGGGCCGCGGCGAAGGCATCCTTCAGGTCGACCCCCACCGCACGGCGGTAGAGGAACAGGATCTTGCCGACCTTGAAGAAGAACAGCGCCAGCGGCGGGATGGCGAACATCATCAGCGGCGGGTCGACCCGATGCGGCACGATGATCATCGCCGCCGACCACAGCAGCGCGCCGACGGTGAAGAAGATGTTCATGCCATCGGCGATCCACGGCAGCCAGCCGGCCAGGAAGTGGTAGCGTTGGCCACGGGTCAGTTCGCTGTCCTTGCCGCGCAGCAACGCGCTGGCGTGGTGCTTGATGATCTGGATGGCGCCGTAGGCCCAGCGGAAGCGCTGCTTCTTGAAGTCGATGAAGGTGTCGGGCATCAGGCCCTTGCCGTAGCTGTTGTGGGCATAGGCGGCCGACAGGCCCTTTTCGAACACGCGCAGGCCCAGTTCGGCGTCTTCGCAGATGCACCACTCGGCCCAGCCGAGCTCCTCGAGCACGCTGCGCCTGGTCATGGTCATGGTGCCGTGCTGGATGATCGCGTCACGGTCGTTGCGGGTGACCATGCCGATATGGAAGAAGCCCTTGTACTCGCTGTAGCACAGCTTCTTGAAGGCGCTTTCGTGCTGGTCGCGGTAGTCCTGGGGCGACTGCACCACGGCGATCTTCGGGTCGGCGAAATGCGGCACCATGTGCTTGAGCCAATTGCGGTCGACGCAGTAGTCCGAGTCGATCACCGCGATCACCTCGGCGTCCTTGGCGGTGTGCGGTATCAGGTAGTTCAGCGCGCCGCCCTTGAAGCCGGCCAGGGGCGCGACATGGAAGAACCTGAAACGCTCGCCGAGCTTTTCGCAGTGGGCCTTGAGCGGCTCCCACACGGCCGGGTCCTTGGTGTTGTTGTCGATCACCAGCACTTCGTAGTCCGGGTAGTCCAGCGCGGCGAGGGCGTCGAGGGTCTGCTTGACCATCTCCGGCGGCTCGTTGTAGCACGGCACATGCACCGACACTTTCGGCCGGTAGGCGCTGTCGCCCTGTACCGGCAGGAACTCCCTGCGGCGCTTGTGAATCCACACCGCCTCGGCCAGTTCATGGGCCTCGGTCAGCAGCACGATGAACACGCCCAGGGCGCCGAGCGCCAGCAGCACGCCCACGGTCAGGCTGAACCAGGTGCTGTACTGCTGGCTGTAGTCGTAGGCGATCCACACCAGCACCGAGCCGCACAGGAAGGTGATGAAGGTGAGGAAGGTTCGCCCGCGCTGGCGCAGGGCCGAGCCGTCGATCAGCAGGATGGCCAGGGCGATCATCGCCAGTACCACCGAGGCCACGGCCAGGGCGCGCCACTGCGGGATCGCCACGATCGGCCCCTCGAAGTTGAACTTCTGCTGGCGCTCGGCGTTGTACACGCCCCAGTAGGCGCCTACCGAGCCTTCGTCGCTGGCCTTCCATGGCTGGTCGTAGGCCTCGATGACGAAGTAGTTGTAGCCACGACGGTTGAGGGTGTTGACCAAGGTGCGCAGGTAGATGGCCTGGTCGGCCTGGGTGGCGTCGGCGCCGCCGCGCATGCGACCGTTGCTTGGCCAGCCGACTTCCGAGAGCAGCAGCGGCTTGCGCGGGAACTGCTTGCGCAGTTCGCGGGCGCGGTCGAGGACGAACTGCACCGAGTCCTGCATCGGCACGAACTCCCAGTACGGCAGGATGTGCGCGGCGATCAGGTCGACGTGCTTGGCCAGTTCAGGATGCTCCTGCCAGACATGCCACTGTTCACTGGTGGTCACCGGCACCTTGACCGCGGCGCGTACCCGGTCCAGGTAGCCGATCAGTTGCTCGGCGCTGACCTCCTTGCGGAACAGCGCCTCGTTGCCGACCACCACCCGCACCACGCTGCGCGAGGTGTTGGCCAGGCCAATGGCCTTCTCGATTTCGCGTTCGTTGCGTTCCTGGTCATCGCTGATCCAGATGCCCAGGGTAACGCGCAGGCCAAGCTCCTCGGCCAAGCGCGGCACTTCGGCCTGGGTGCCCTCGACGGTGTAGATGCGGATGTTGTCGGTCAGCTTGTTGAGCTGCTCGAGGTCCTGGCGGATCTCGTCCTCGCTGGGGTACTGGCCTTTCTGCGGGCTCTGGCCCAGGCGGAACGGCGAGTAGGAAAACCCGGAGACCTGCTCAGGCCAGGCAGGGGCGGATACCGGACGGTTGATCAGGGCCCAGAACCCGGTGAACAGCGCGGCGATGGCCAGCACCACCACCAGGTTGAGACCGAATTTGCGTGATGACATAGGTGTGCGTGGTTCCGAAGAGAGGCGCGGGGCATGGTGTCTGGCTGCAAGTCCTACACTGCCAGGGCAGGCAATGCGTTGGATTTTCGACAAGGGATGAAGTTCTTGGCCCGCTCGGTTGTCGTTCAGATCGTTGTACGTAATGGGACATTAAAGCAGGCTTGGCAGGACTCTTGCCAACGCGGTCCCGGAATCACCCCGCTTGGCCTATAATGCGCGCCGGATTTTTCGAGGTAGCAGCATGAGCACAGAAGACCCCCGCTTCGCCGGCGTTGCCCGGCTCTACGGCGACGACGGCCTGCAGCGCCTGCGCCAGGCCCATGTGGCCATCGTCGGTATCGGCGGGGTGGGCTCGTGGGCGGCCGAAGCCCTGGCCCGCAGTGGCGTGGGCGAGATCAGCCTGTTCGACCTGGACGACGTGTGCGTCAGCAACACCAACCGCCAGGCCCATGCCCTCGAGGGCATGGTCGGGCGTGCCAAGGTCGAGGTGATGGCCGAGCGCCTGCGCGCCATCAACCCGGCCTGCACGGTGCACGCGGTGGCCGACTTCGTCACCCGCGAGACCATGGCCGAGTACATCACCGAGCAGCTGGACTGCGTGATCGACTGCATCGACAGCGTGATGGCCAAGGCCGCGCTGATCGCCTGGTGCCGGCGGCGCAAGATCGCCGTGGTCACCACCGGTGGCGCAGGCGGGCAGATCGACCCGACGCAGATCCAGATCGGCGACCTGAACAAGACCTTCAACGACCCGCTGGCCTCGCGGGTGCGCTCGACCCTGCGCCGGGACTACAACTTCTCGCGCAATACCAGCCGCAACTATGGCGTGCCGTGCGTGTTCTCCAGCGAGCAGCTGCGCTATCCCAAGGGCGATGGCAGCGTGTGCCTGCAGAAAAGCTTCGTCGGCGAAGGCGTGCGCCTGGACTGTGCCGGTGGGTTCGGTGCGGTGATGATGGTGACCGCGACGTTCGGCATGGTCGCGGCGAGCAAGGCCGTTGAAAAACTGGTCGCCGGCGCGCGGCGGCCTTCAGAGCGGGTCAAGCCCCTGTAGGAGCGGCCTTGTGTCGCGAAAGGGCTGCGAAGCGGCCCCGGCGATAGTGATTACCCCGCAATTTCCGGGGCCGCTACGCGCCCCTTTCGCGACACAAGGCCGCTCCTACCCGTGCGAGTGCTGCCTTGGCGTCAGTGAGTGGTCGCCAACTCGGTCATCTTCAGCAACACCGCATGCAGCCCATTGCTGCGCGACGGCGACAGCTGGCGTTCCAGCCCAAGGCTGCTGAACCAGTCGCCCAGATCGATCGCAGCCAGTTCGTCACTGGCCAGGCCTTGCACACGCACCAGCAGCAGTGCCAGCAAACCGCGCAACAGCCGTGCATCGCTAGCGGCTTTGTAATGCCATTGACCATTTTCCTGTTGCGCCACCAGCCACACCAGGCTCTCACAGCCATGCACTTGGTTGGCCTCGTTCTTCTCGCTGGCGTCCAGTGGCTCCAGCCGATCGCCCCACTGCATCAGCAACCGCGCCCGCTGCTCCCAGCCGCGCGCCTGTTGGAAACTTTCCAGCGCCTGGCTGGCCTCTACCGAAAGGCTCATCGCAGCAGCTCCAGGCCCTGGTCAAGCGCGTCGAAGAAGCGTTGCAGGTCATCGCTGTCGGTGTAGAGCCCGAGGGACACACGGATCGCGCCGTCCAACCCCAGCCCCTTGAGCAAGGGCATGGCGCAGTGATGCCCGGCGCGCACGGCAATGCCCTGTTCGGTCAGCAGGTGGGCGATATCGGCGTTGTGCACCCCGTCGATGACGAAACTGGCGAGCGCCGCCTGCGGCGAGCCAAGCAGGCGAACGCCTTCGCGATCGGCCAGGCCGCGGACCAGGTGCTGGTGCAAGGTGGCCTCATGGGTGGCCACCGCGTTGGCATCGAGGCTGGCCAGGTAGTCCAGGGTGGCACCCAGGCCAATCACCCCGGCGATGGGTGGGGTACCTGCCTCGAAGCCCAGCGGTGCCGGGCGGAAACTGGCGGTCTGGTATTCGGCGAGCTGGACCATTTCGCCGCCAAATTGCCAGTGGCGCAGCAGCCCCAGCGCCTGGGGCCGGCCATGGAGCACACCGACGCCTTCCGGGCCATAGAGCTTGTGGCTGGAGAAAACGTAGAAGTCACAGGCCAGTTGTTGCACATCGTGACGGCCATGGACCACGCCCTGGGCGCCGTCGACCACGGTCAGCGCGCCCTGGGCCTGGGCATGGGCCAGCAGTGGCGCCAGCGGTTGCCAGGTGCCCAGCACGTTGGACAGCTGGCTGATGGCGAGCAGGCGGGTGCGCGGGCCGATCAGTTGCAGGGCCTGATCCAGGTCGACATGGCCCTGCTCGTTCACCGGCAGCACCACCAGACGCAGCTGGCGGCGTTGCGCCATTTGCTGCCAGGGCAACAGGTTGGCGTGGTGTTCCAGGGCGCTGACCGCGATTTCGTCGCCGGCCTCGAAGCGGTGTTCCAAGCCATAGGCCAGCAGGTTCAAGGCCGAGGTGGCGCCGTGGGTGAAGACGATCTGCCGCGAGTCGGCGGCATTGAGCCAGGCGGCGACCTTGTCGCGGGAGCCCTCGAAGGCCTGGGTGGCCAGGGCACCGGGCAGGTGCTGGGCACGGTGCACGTTGGCTGCGCCATGGCCGTAATAGTGGCTCAGGGCATCGAGCAGGGCCTGGGGCTTCTGCGTGGTGGCGGCGCTGTCCAGGTAGGTCTGGTGCTGGCGTTGCAGGGCGGCGATGGCGGGAAAGTCGGCACGCCAGGGGGAGGGCTGGAACATGGTCGCGGGGCCTGGAATGAAAAATCGGGTCTGCCCGTAAGAGCAAGACCCGATCTTATCACTTCGAACTCGCAGGTTCTCAGTTGTGGGCGTGCAACGCCTCGTTCAGCTCGATGGCCGACTTGTGGGTCTTGCACTCCACCGCGCCGTTGAGCGAATTGCGGCGGAACAGCAGGTCGGTCTGGCCGGCCAGGTCGCGGGCCTTGACCACCTTGACCAGCTGGTTGTTTTCATCCAGCAGGTTCACCTTGGTGCCGGCGGTGATGTACAGGCCGGCCTCGACGGTGTTGCGATCGCCCAGCGGGATGCCGATACCGGCGTTGGCGCCGATCAGGCAGCCTTCGCCGACCTTGATGACGATGTTGCCGCCACCGGACAGGGTGCCCATGGTCGAGCAGCCGCCGCCCAGGTCCGAGCCCTTGCCGACGAACACGCCGGCCGACACGCGGCCTTCGATCATGCCCGGGCCTTCGGTGCCGGCATTAAAGTTGACGAAGCCTTCGTGCATGATGGTGGTGCCTTCGCCGATGTAGGCGCCCAGGCGCACGCGGGCGGTGTCGGCGATACGCACGCCGGCCGGGACCACGTAGTCGGTCATCTTCGGGAACTTGTCCACCGAGAACACTTCCAGCAGCTCGCCCTTGAGGCGTGCTTCCAGTTGTTGCTCGGCCAGCTCGGCCAGGTCGATGGCGCCCTGGTTGGTCCAGGCCACGTTCGGCAGCAGTGGGAAGATGCCGGCCAGCGACACGCCGTGCGGCTTGACCAGGCGGTGCGACAGCAGGTGCAGCTTGAGGTAGGCCTCTGGGGTGGAGGCCAGCGCGGTGTCCTCGGCCAGCAGGGTGGCGACCAGCGGCTTGTGGCTTTCGGCCAGGCGGGTCAACAGGGCGGCTTGTGCGGCGTCCACGCCCTTGAGTGCTTCAGCCAGTTGCGCGGCCTGGGCGGTGCTGAAGGCGATGGCCTGGTTGCCACCTTCGTAGCCGAGGATCGGCGCGACGGCGGCGACCAGCTCGGCCGATGGCTTGAGCACCGGCTGCGCGTAGAAGACTTCCAGCCAGGCGCCCTGGCGGTTCTGGGTGCCGACACCGAAGGCCAGGCTGAACAGCGATTGAGACATGCGATTACCTCGTGCGAAAAGGGGATGGAGCGTAATGCGGGATCAGGCCAGTGCGGCGGCGTACAGGTCGGGCTTGAAGCCGACCAGGGTGCGCTCGCCGAGGTCGAGCACCGGACGCTTGATCATCGACGGTTGGGCGAGCATCAGCTCGACGGCCTTGGCCTGGTCGAGGTCGGCCTTGCTGGCGTCGTCGAGCTTGCGGAAGGTGGTCCCGGCGCGGTTCAGCACGATTTCCCAGCCGTGTTCGTCGCACCAGCGGTTGAGGCTGTCGCGGTCGATGCCCTGGGTCTTGTAGTCGTGGAAGTCGTAGCCGATGGCCTTTTCTTCAAGCCACGTGCGGGCCTTTTTCATGGTGTCGCAGGCTTTGATGCCGTAGAGAGTGTAAGCCATTGAATGCCTGGGGCAGCCTGGGCGTGCCCGATACTCCTTGAAGAGGGGGGTGGGCCGATTATGCGGTATCGACAGGGTTGGCGCCACGGCTGCGGGCTCATCGGTACGGGGCGATGTGTGTCACGGCGTCACGAGTAGCATTGTGTTACATATTCGTTGGGTGGCTGCGACTATCGTGCAGCGGCCCAAGATCGACGTAGCCCGCTAACATATTGTTTCAATGGCGATGTTTCGCCCCGCTGTCGTTTCTCGAATCACACAGGAAGCTTGCCGATGCAGTCAGCCTATACCGTTCTTATCCTGCTGATGCTGGTGAGCGTTTCCAAACTGGTGGGGCGCCTGTTGCCGCTGCCATTGCCGTTGGTGCAGATCGCCGCCGGTGCCTTGCTGGCGTGGCCGACCCTGGGCCTGCATGTGGTGCTGGACCCGGAGTTGTTCCTGTTCCTGTTCCTGCCACCGCTGCTGTTCGCCGACGGTTGGCGCATGCCCAAGCGCGAGCTGTGGCGTATACGCGGGCCGGTGGTGGCCCTTGCCGTGGGGCTGGTGCTGTTCACCGTGGTCGGCGCCGGGTACTTCATCCACTGGCTGCTGCCGAGCATTCCTCTGCCGGTGGCCTTCGCCCTGGCGGCGGTGCTGTCGCCCACCGATGCGGTGGCGGTCTCGGCCATTACCCAGGACCGTTTGCCCACCCCGCTGATGCACATGCTCCAGGGTGAAGCGCTGATGAACGACGCTTCGGGCCTGGTGACCTTCAAGTTTGCCTTGGCTGCGGCCATTACCGGGGTGTTCTCGCTGACCGAAGCCAGCTTGACGTTCGTCCTGGTCGCCCTGGGCGGCCTGGCGGTGGGCGTGGCGCTGAGCTGGCTGGTGGGGCGCCTGCGCATGTGGATGATCACCCGCGGTTGGGACGACCCGGCCACCCATGTGGTGTTCATGTTGCTGCTGCCCTTTGCCGCCTACGTGCTGGCCGAGCGCCTGGGCGTGTCGGGGATCCTCTCGGCGGTGGCCGCCGGCATGATGCAGAGCTGGCTCGACCTGCTGCCGCGCCAGACCAGCACCCGGCTGCTCAACCGCAGTGTCTGGTCTTTGCTGGAGTTCGCCTTCAATGGCCTGATATTCCTGCTGCTGGGCCTGCAGTTGCCGGACATCATCAAGGCGGTGGTCAGCGACGAGGCGGCGGTATGGCCGACCCTGGCCTGGCGTTGCCTGGACGTGGTGGCGATCTTCGCCGCGCTGGTGCTGTTGCGGTTCATTTGGGTACAGAGCATCTGGCGGGCCATCGGCGTGGTTCGGCGCTGGCGCGGCAAGCCTGCGCTGGTGCTGATGCCGACCGCGCGCTCGTGCTGGCTGCTGACCCTGGGCGGGGTACGTGGCGCGGTAACCCTGGCGGGCGTGATGTCGGTACCGCTGCTGATCGGTGCGGGCAAGGCGTTTCCCGAGCGTGACCTGCTGATCTTCATTGCCGCCGGGGTGATCCTGCTGTCGCTGGTCAGTGCTTGCATCGCCCTGCCGATCCTGCTGCGCGGCGTGATCAAGAGCCCGGATGAGCGCTTGCACCAGGAAGTGCAGGAGGCCTGGCGGCGTACCGCCGAGGCGGCAATCCATGCGCTCGAGGCCGAAGAGGTGATCGATGCCAGCGCGCCGCAGGATGCTGCCCAGACAACCCTGGCCACCGAGCTCAAGGCACGGCTGATGGCCGAGTACCGCGATGAGCTGGACAGCTACAACGACAGTGCCGAGGCCAGGGCGCTGGCCGAGCAAATGGATCAGCTTGAACGCCGTCTGCGCCTGCGCGCTTTGCGTGCGCAGCGTCTGGAGTTGTATGAGCTGCATCGCCAGCACCTGGTGGGGGATGAAGTGGTCCGCCAGGTGCTGGGCGAGCTGGACCTGAGCGAGGCCAACCTCGGGCAGATCCGTTAGCCGTGCTGTTTACATGAAGCTGGATAGACCAGGCGCATGAAGCGCTTGTCCTTCTGGCTGATTTTCAGGTTTTGGCTGCGTTTGAAGTCGTGGTGCGTGAACCTCTGCCTGATGCGGTAATGCATGATCGACTGCCTGTCATAGGGCAGGATGAGCAGGTCGCCGTTGTCGGGCAGTGGCAGGAACTGGGTTGCGAGCTCCTCTTCGATCAGGTCGTCGAGGTGATCACGGTCTTTGGCCTCGTCGGCCAGGGACGTGGCCAGCAACTGGCGCACCGCGTCCAGATCCCAGGGGATATTGGCCTGTGGGTGTTGGTGCTCGTGCTCCATGCCCAATGCGTGGCCGAATTCATGCAGTACCACCGTCTCGAACAACGGGTCGGACAACTTGACCCCCAATGCCATGGTGGCGCCCTCCACGTTCAGGGCCTGGTTTCCCAGGAGGCTGAAATTCACACCTTCCTGCACATCGGTCTGGATGCGGATCTCGGCTTCGTCGACATCGTTGCCGAGGTGTTCGAATGTCAGGTTGGCGTATTTCAGCCATTGGCACGCGGTGTCGAAAACCGCCTTCTCAAGCCATGGGCAGGGCGTGCCGATGAACGAGACCCTGAGTGTCTGGCCTGGGCGCCAGAATGCGGAAGGATCGGCCACCGAGCGTTTCCTGCGCGGCTTCGCCGATTGCGGCAACAGCAACTTCTGGCGCAGGCGGTAGGTTGCGCCTGCCATGAGTACATCGGACATCGTTGTGCACCTTCAGGGGGTTGAGAGGTGCCAACTATCAGTCGCCAGCATGCTGCGCTGGCGGTATTTAATGCTTGCCTTGATGCAGATTGCGCCCCCTGTGAGGGGGCGCGTCTGCCATCAGCGGCCCAGGAACGCGCGAATCCGCTCCGCCGCCTCGATGCACTCGGCCAGCGGCGCGACCAGTGCCATGCGTACGCGGCCGGCGCCTGGGTTGACGCCATCCACTTGCCGCGACAGGTACGACCCCGGCACCACCGTCACATGCTCGGCCTCGAACAGGTCGCGGGTGAAGTCGGCATCGCAGCCCGGCACCTTGGCCCACAGGTAGAAGCTGCCATCGGGGCGTTGCACGTCCAGCACCGGTTGCAGGATCTCGAGCACGGCATCGTACTTGGCCCGGTACAGGTCGCGGTTCTCGCGTACATGGGCTTCATCCTGCCAGGCGGCGACGCTGGCCAGCTGGGTCTGCACCGGCATCGCGCAGCCGTGGTAGGTGCGGTACAGCAGGAATGGCTTGATGATGCTGGCATCGCCGGCGACGAAGCCCGAGCGCAGGCCCGGCAGGTTGGAACGCTTGGACAGGCTGTGGAACACCACGCAGCGCTTGAAGTCACTGCGGCCAAGCTCGGCGCAGGCGCTCAGCAGGCCCGGCGGCGGTGCGTCTTCGTCGAAGTACAGCTCGCTGTAGCACTCGTCGGCGGCGATCACGAAATCATGCGCGTCGGCCAGGGCGATCAGCTTTTTCAAGGTGTCCATCGGCACCAGCGCACCGGTGGGGTTGCCCGGCGAGCACAGGAACAGGATCTGGC
Source organism: Pseudomonas sp. VA159-2 (assembly GCF_024126635.1). Lineage (NCBI taxonomy): Bacteria > Pseudomonadati > Pseudomonadota > Gammaproteobacteria > Pseudomonadales > Pseudomonadaceae > Pseudomonas > Pseudomonas sp. VA159-2. The sequence continues at coordinate 39,960 of NZ_JAMYBV010000010.1, forward strand.
AGCGCTTCCACACGTGCGCCGGCACCGCGTCGAAGTCGGGGTTGAAGCCGTTGCTTTCCAGGCACGGCAGGTAGTGCGGGGTGGCGCCGGCCAGCAGCGCCGCGCCCTCGTAGATCTGGTAGAACGGGTTGGGGCTGACCACCAGGCCGTCATCGGCGCGGTTGACCACGGCCTGGGTGAAGGCGAACAGCGCCTCGCGGGTGCCGTTGACCGGCAGGATGTGGCAGTCGGCATCGAGCCAGCCGGCGGGTACGCCGAACCGCCGCTCGCACCACTGGCCGATGGCCTGGCGCAGGGCGGGCAGGCCGATTGTGCTCGGATACACCGCCAGCTTGTCGAGGTTGTCGGCCATGGCCTGGGCGACGAATGCCGGCGAGGCATGCTTCGGCTCGCCGATCGACAGGGCGATGGCGCGCTTGTCGGCTGCCGGCTTCACGGTGCCCAGCAGGGCGCGCAGTTTCTCGAACGGGTAGGGCTGGAGCTGGGTCAAGGCGTGGTTCATCGGCGCAAGGTCTCGTTATCGTCAAAAGGTCATGCGGGTAGGGCTGGCGTCGCTGGCCTGGCCGGCCTGCAACTGCTGGACGATGGCTTCCTGCAGGCGGCTGCACAGCTGCGGGTCGGACAGCGGCTGGTTGTCGGCGTCGGTGATGAAGAACACGTCTTCCACACGCTCGCCGAGGGTGGCGATCTTGGCGTTCTGCAGCGAAATGTCGAACTCCAGGAAGATCCGCCCGATCCGTGCCAGCAGGCCAGGGCGATCGGGGGCGGTGATCTCCAGCACGGTCACCGGGCGCTGGGCATCGTTGAGGATGGTCACCTGCGGCGGGAAGTTGAAGTGCTTGAGCTGGCGCGGCACCCGGCGCTGGATGATGGTCGGGTAGTCCTCGGGGTTGCGCAGTGCCTCGGCCAGGCCGTCGCGAATCTGCCGGACCCGCTGCGGGTTGTCGCCGATCGAACCGCCGTCGTTGTCGAGCACGATATAGGTGTCGAGGGTGAACTGGCTGCTCGAGGTGATGATCCGCGCATCGTGGATGTTCAGGTTGAGCTGGGCCATGGCGGCCACGGTCACGGCGAAGAAGTCATGCTGGTCGGGGGCATAGATGAAGATCTGCGTGCCGCCCTCGAACTCGCGCTGGGTGGTCTCCTTGATCAGCACCAGCGGGCCGCCGTCGGCCGGCTGCTGGAGAATCGCGTCGCTGTGCCAGGCCACGTCGGCGGCGTTGTGCTTGAGGAAGTAGTCATCGCCCAGCTGCGACCACAACTGCTCGACGTCGTCCGGGTCGGTGCCTTCGCGCACGAGAATGTCCAGGGCCGCGGACTGGGTCTGGCGGATCTGCTCCTCGCGGTCCAGCGGGTTCTCCAGGCCCCGGCGCAGGGCGCGCTTGGTCTCGGTGTAGAGCTGGCGCAGCAGGCTGGCGCGCCAGGAGTTCCACAGGCTGGGGTTGGTGGCGTTGATATCGGCCACGGTCAGCACGTAGAGGTAGTCCAGGCGCGTCTCGTCGCCCACATGCAGGGCGAAGTCGTTGATCACCTGCGGGTCGGAGAGGTCCTTGCGCTGGGCGGTGGTGGACATCACCAGGTGGTTCTGCACCAGCCAGACGATCAGCCGGCTGTCCCAGGCGGGTAGCTGGTGCCGGGCGCAGAAGGCTTGCGCGTCCACCGCGCCCAGCTCGGAATGGTCGCCCTGGCGGCCCTTGCCGATGTCATGGTACAGCCCGGCCAGGTAGATCAGCTCGGGCTTGGGCAGGCGGCCCATGAGCTTGCTGGCCAGCGGGAATTTCTCCGACACCGGGGTGTACTGCAGCTTGCGCAGGTGCTTGATCAGGTTGAGGGTGTGGGCGTCGACCGTATAGATGTGGAACAGGTCGTGCTGCATCTGCCCGACGATCAGGCCGAACTCCGGCAGGTAGCGGCCGAGGATGCCGTAGCGGTTCATCCGCCGCAGGTTGCGGTGGATACCGATCTCGCACTTGAACAGCTCGATGAACAGGCTGGTATTGCGGATATCGTTGCGAAAGCGCTCGTCGATCAGGTGCCGGTGCTCGCGCAGCAGGCGCACGGTGTCGGCGCGCACGCCCTTGATCTCCGGGTGCTGGGCCATCAGTACGAAGATTTCCAGCATGGCGAAGGGCGTGCGGCGGAACACGTTGGGGCTGGCCGCCTCGATGTAGCCGTCGTGCAGGCGGAACCGCGCGTTGAGCGGCTGGGTGCTGCCGCTGTCATCGGCGAGGATCACTTCCTCGAAGTGCTGGATGATCAGGTCGCACAACTGGCTGATGCTCATCACCACCCGGTAGTACTGCTGCATGAACTGCTCGATGGCGCGCTTGGGGTTGTCGTCGCTGTAGCCCAGCAGCGCGGCGATGCTGCGCTGGTGGTCGAACAGCAGGCGGTCCTCGGCACGCCCGGCGAGCATGTGCAGGGCATAGCGCACGCGCCACAGGAAAGCCTGGGACGAGGCCAGCAGTTCGTTCTCGCTTTCCAGCAGGAAGTCCTCGCCGGCCAGGGCGTGCAGGTTGAGGGTGCCGTACTGGCGCCGGGCTACCCACAATACGGTCTGGATGTCGCGCAGGCCGCCGGGGCCGCCCTTGACGTTGGGCTCCAGGTTGTACTCGGTGTCGTTGTACTTGTGGTGGCGGGCCTTGAGTTCGGCGCGCTTGGCCAGGAAGAACTCCTTGCTCGGCCACATGTGCGCCGTGCTGGTGGCATCGAGCATGCGCTGGCGCAGAGGCTCGGGGCCGGCGATGGTGCGGCTTTCCATCAGGTTGGTGATGACCGTGAGATCGGCGCGCGCCTGCTCGGCGCATTCGTCGACCGTGCGCACGCTCTGGCCGACTTCCAGGCCGATGTCCCACAGCAAGGTCAGAAAGCGTTCGATGGCGTCGCGGTACTGCTCGTGCTCGGCGGCCTCGAGCAGGATCAGCAGGTCGATGTCGGAATACGGGTGCAACTCGCCGCGGCCATAGCCGCCGACGGCGACCAGGGCGATGCCGTCGGGGTTGCCCCAGTCGAACTGGCGCCAGGCCTGTTGCAGGATGTTGTCGACGAACCAGGCGCGATCCTCGATCAGGCGGCGGATCTCCCGGCCCTCGCGAAAACGCTTGTCGAGCACCTCGCCGGCCAGGCGGATGGCCTTCTTGAACGCGGCGATGGGGCTAGCCTTGAGGGCCAGTTCCGCCTGGAACTGGCCGCGGTCGAACAGCTCGGGATCCACCTGGGGCATCGAGTCGCGTTCCTTTGGATGAAAGTCAGGCCGAGGTGCGCGGGATGGTGTCGTCCTTGCGCAGGGTGAAGATCTCGTAGCCGTCGGCGGTCACCACCAGGGTGTGTTCCCACTGGGCCGAGAGCTTGCGGTCCTTGGTGATGGCGGTCCAGCCATCGCCCAGCACCTTGGTGTCGGCCTTGCCCTGGTTGATCATCGGCTCGATGGTGAAGGTCATGCCTTCCTTGAGCTCCATGCCGGTGCCGGCGCGGCCGTAGTGGAGAATCTGCGGCTCTTCGTGGAACACCTTGCCGATGCCGTGGCCGCAGAACTCGCGGACCACCGAGAAACCGTTCTTCTCGGCGTGCTTCTGGATCACTTCGCCGATGTCGCCCAGGCGGCAGCCCGGCTTGACCAGCTCGATGGCCTTGTACAGGCATTCCTGGGTGACTTTCGACAGGCGCTCGGCCCACGGGGCGACGGTGCCGACGTGGTACATGCGGCTGGTGTCGCCGTGGTAGCCGTCCTTGATCACGGTGACATCGATGTTGATGGTGTCGCCGTCCTTCAGGGGCTTGTCATTGGGGATGCCATGGCAGACCACGTGGTTGATCGAGGTGCAGATCGACTTGGGGAAGCCCTTGTAGTTGAGCGGTGCCGGGATCGCCTGCTGGACGTTGACGATGTAGTCGTGGCACAGGCGGTCGAGCTCTTCGGTGGTGACACCGGGCTTGACGTGCTGTTCGATCATTTCCAGCACTTCGGCGGCCAGGCGGCCGGCGATGCGCATCTTTTCGATGTCTTCTGCGGTCTTGATGGTGACGGTCATTACAGGCTCTCTACGGCGCCACGGGCGGCGCGAACAAACGGGAAAGACCGGATTCTACCAGAGGGCGGCGGCGATCTGGCGGGAGAAACCCGGCGATCCGGTGGTCTATTGAAGGCATTCTGGCCCCAAAGCCGGGTCGCTGCAAAAGTCGCTGACGGACGCTGCATCATCCGGGTTCCGTTCGCGCGCAGTCTGTGATATAAAATGCGCCGCTTTCGGGGGAGACCTCCGTTAGCTCAAACCCACACACGTGTCGACACGATGGCCTGGGTGCCCCGCTTGCTCGCAAGCGCGGGTTGGTCATTGGGATACGTGGAGGCCCAACCCGACTTATCAAGGAACTATCATGTCCCAAGTCAACATGCGCGATATGCTGAAGGCCGGTGTGCACTTCGGCCACCAGACCCGTTACTGGAACCCGAAAATGGGCAAGTACATTTTCGGCGCGCGTAACAAGATCCACATCATCAACCTGGAAAAAACCCTGCCGATGTTCAACGAGGCTCTGTCCTTCGTCGAGCGCCTGGCCCAGGGCAAGAACAAGATCATGTTCGTCGGCACCAAGCGTTCCGCCGGCAAGATCGTTGCCGAGCAAGCTGCTCGTTGCGGTTCGCCATACGTTGATCACCGTTGGTTGGGCGGCATGCTGACCAACTACAAGACCATCCGCGCCTCGATCAAGCGTCTGCGCGACCTGGAAACCCAGGCCGAAGACGGCACCTTTGCCAAGCTGACCAAGAAAGAAGCCCTGATGCGTTCGCGCGATCTGGAAAAACTGGACCGCAGCCTGGGTGGTATCAAGGACATGGGCGGCCTGCCTGATGCCCTGTTCGTGATCGACGTCGACCACGAGCGCATTGCCATCACCGAAGCCAACAAGCTGGGCATCCCGGTTATCGGCGTTGTCGATACCAACAGCAGCCCAGAAGGTGTTGACTACATCATCCCAGGTAACGATGACGCCATCCGCGCTATCGAGCTGTACATGACTTCGATGGCTGACGCCGTCATCCGCGGCCGCAACAACGTTGCCGGCGGCACTGAAGTCTACGCTGAAGAAGCGGCTGCACCTGCTGCTGAGTAATTGACGCCTGGCGTCTACTTGGCACGCAAAAAGGGGGCTTGGCCCCCTTTTTGCCACCTTGAAATCCTGCTGTCAGCAACGGCCCCGCATCATGGGCGAGCTGATATAAAGGCAGCGATTTGCAGAATTTAACGCCCGTGACGAGCGGGTGGAATGGTTGAAAAACTTTCCAAGAGGATTTTGAAATGGCAGCAATTACTGCGGCGCTGGTCAAAGAACTGCGCGAGCGTACCGGCGAAGGCATGATGGATTGCAAGAAGGCCCTGGAAAAGGCCGGCGGCGACATCGAGAAAGCCATTGACGACATGCGTGCCTCGGGCGCCATCAAGGCCGCTAAAAAGGCTGGCAACGTCGCTGCTGAAGGCGCTATCGCCGTCAAGACCGACGGTAAATCCGCCGTCCTGCTGGAAGTGAACTCGCAGACCGACTTCCTGGCCCTGCAAGACGACTTCAAGAACTTCGTCGCCGAAAGCCTCGAAGAAGCCTTCGCCCAGAAGCTGACCGACGCCGCGCCGCTGATCGCCTCGCGCGAAGCCGCTCGCGAAGCCCTGGTTGCCAAGTGCGGCGAGAACGTCAACATCCGTCGCCTGGTGCGCGTTGAGGGTGACGTTGTCGGTGCCTACCTGCACGGCAACAAGATCGGTGCCGTTGTTGTCCTGAAAGGCGGCGACGTCGATCTGGCCAAGAACATCGCCATGCACGTTGCAGCTTCGAACCCAGAGTTCCTGGATGCATCGGAAATCTCCGCCGAGGCCATCGAGCGCGAGAAGAACGTCTTCCTGCAGCTGAACGCCGACAAGATCGCCGGCAAGCCGGAAAACATCGTTGAGAACATGATCAACGGTCGTATCGCCAAGTTCAAAGCCGAAGCCTCGCTGAAAGAGCAAGCCTTCGTGATGGACCCAGAAGTCAAAGTCGGCGCCCTGGCCAAGAAAGCCGGTGCTGAAATCGTTTCCTTCACCTACTTCAAGGTCGGCGAAGGCATCGAGAAGCCGGTTGACGACTTCGCTGCCGAAGTTGCCGCCCAGGTCGCTGCCGCCAAGCAGTAAGACGGACTCGTCTGTCGCCCCAAAGAGGCTGCCCGCTCACGCGCGCAGCCTCTTTGTCAAAGCGGGAGCGGTTTGTCAGGCCGTTGCTCGCTGACGCAGTCGCTGCGTCATGTCAGTGTTACATGCAGGCTCAAGCAGCCCGCCAGAATTTTACAAACGCCGCAGGAGAGATTCGCAATGGCTCAGCAGGGCAGTGGTTATCAGGCTCGCTATAAACGCATTCTACTCAAACTTAGCGGCGAGGCCCTGATGGGCTCGGAAGAGTTCGGGATCGACCCCAAGGTCCTGGATCGCATGGCGCTGGAAGTCGGCCAGCTGGTCGGTATCGGCGTTCAGGTCGGCCTGGTGATTGGTGGTGGTAACCTGTTCCGTGGCGCGGCGCTCAGTGCAGCCGGCATGGATCGCGTCACCGGTGACCACATGGGCATGCTGGCAACCGTGATGAATGCCCTGGCCATGCGCGACGCGCTGGAGCGGGCGAACATCACCGCCATCGTCATGTCGGCCATCTCCATGGTTGGCGTGACCGATCACTACGATCGTCGCAAGGCCATGCGCCACCTGAACGCCAAGGAAGTCGTGATCTTCGCCGCCGGTACCGGCAACCCGTTCTTCACCACCGACTCCGCCGCTTGCCTGCGCGCCATCGAGATCGATGCCGACGTGGTTTTGAAGGCAACCAAGGTCGATGGTGTATACACTGCAGATCCATTCAAGGACCCGCATGCCGAGAAGTTCGATCATCTGACCTACGATGAAGTGCTGGATCGCAAGCTGGGCGTGATGGACCTGACGGCAATCTGCCTGTGCCGCGACCACCAGATGCCGCTGCGTGTCTTCAATATGAACAAGCCCGGCGCCCTGCTGAACATCGTGCATGGCGGCGCGGAAGGAACTCTGATCGAGGAAGTTCAAAAATGATCAACGAAATCAAGAAAGACGCCCAGGAGCGCATGGGCAAGTCCATCGAGGCACTGGCCCGTAACCTGGCGGCGATCCGCACCGGTCGCGCCCACCCGAGCATCCTGGACAGCGTCAAGGTCCCTGCCTGGGGTAGCGACATGCCGCTGAACCAGGTGGCCGCGATCACCGTCGAGGACGCACGTACCCTGAAAATCGTCGCTCACGACAAGAACCTCAGCGCGGCCATCGAGAAGGCCATCCTGACGTCCGACCTGGGCCTGAACCCGTCCAGCGCCGGCACCACCATTCGCGTACCGATGCCGGCCCTGACCGAGGAAACCCGCAAGGGCTACACCAAGCAGGCCAGCGCTGTGTCCGAAGACGCCAAGGTCGCCGTGCGCAACGTGCGCCGCGATGCCCTGGCCGACCTCAAGAAGCTGACCAAGGACAAGGAAATCAGCGAAGACGAAGAGCGTCGCGCCGCCGACGAGATCCAGAAGCTGACCGACAAGTACGTCGCTGAAGTCGACGCCGCGTTCAAGGCCAAGGAAAAGGACCTGATGGCCGTTTGAGGCCAGGGTTGCTCTTTAATGGAAAAGACCAAGCCAGCGGCGCCGTCCTCGGTGCCGCGTCATGTCGCGATCATCATGGATGGCAACAACCGCTGGGCGAAGAAGCGCCTGCTGCCCGGCGTCGCCGGGCACAAGGCCGGTGTCGATGCCGTGCGCGCGGTGATCGAAGTGTGCGCCGAGGCGAAGGTCGAGGTGCTCACGCTCTTCGCCTTCTCCAGCGAGAACTGGCAGCGCCCGGCCGAAGAGGTCGGTGCACTGATGGAGCTGTTCTTCTCGGCGCTGCGTCGCGAGGCCAAGCGCCTGAACGACAACAACATCAGCCTGCGCATCATCGGCGACCGTTCGCGCTTCCATCCGGAGTTGCAAGCGGCCATGCGCGAGGCCGAGGCGGCGACCGCCGGCAGTAACCGCTTCATCCTGCAGATCGCCGCCAACTATGGTGGCCAGTGGGATATCGCCCAGGCCGCGCAGCGCCTGGCGCGGGAAGTCCAGGCCGGGCACCTGCGCCCGGATGACATCACCCCCGAGCTGTTGCAGGCGTGCCTGGCCACCGGCGACCTGCCGCTGCCCGACCTGTGCATTCGTACCGGTGGCGAACACCGCATCAGCAACTTCCTGCTATGGCAGCTGGCCTACGCCGAGCTGTACTTCTCCGACCTGTACTGGCCGGACTTCAAACACGAGGCCATGCGCAACGCGCTGGCCGATTTCGCTTCGCGCCAGCGCCGCTTCGGTAAGACCAGCGAGCAGGTCGAGGCTGGAGCCCGTGCTTAATGCTTAAACAACGCATCATTACCGCGCTGATCCTGTTGCCGATCGCACTGGGCGGTTTCTTCCTGCTCAATGGCGGGGATTTCGCCCTGTTCATCGGCTTCGTGGTCACGCTCGGGGCCTGGGAGTGGGCGCGCCTGGCTGGGCTGGTGGCGCAGCCGCTGCGCATCGCCTACGCCGCCGTGGTGGCTGGTGGGTCGATGCTGCTCTACCTGATGCCGGACCTCGCCCCCTGGGTGCTGGGCGCCTCGGTGATCTGGTGGGCGCTGGCGACCTGGCTGGTGCTGACCTATCCGCGCAGCAACGAGCTGTGGAGCAGCGCCGCCTGCCGCCTGCTGATCGGCTTGTTGGTGCTGCTGCCGGCCTGGCAGGGCCTGGTGCTGCTCAAGCACTGGCCGCTGGGCAACTGGCTGATCCTGGCGGTCATGGTGCTGGTCTGGGCCGCCGACATCGGTGCCTATTTCTCCGGGCGTGCTTTCGGCAAGCGCAAGCTGGCGCCCCAGGTCAGCCCGGGCAAGAGCTGGGAGGGCGTCTATGGCGGCCTGCTGGTCAGCCTGCTGATCACCTTGGGCGTGGGCCTGGCCCGCGACTGGGGCTTTGGCCAGATCCTGCTGGGCCTGCTGGGCGCGGTGGTGGTGGTCATGTCCTCGGTGGTCGGTGACCTGACCGAGAGCATGTTCAAGCGCCGCGAAGGCATCAAGGACAGCAGCAACCTGCTGCCGGGGCACGGCGGCGTGCTCGATCGCATCGACAGCCTGACCGCGGCGATTCCGATGTTTGCCGTACTGCTGTGGGCTGCCGAATGGGGTGTAATGTGAATCGTGCGCAACGTATTACCGTGCTCGGGGCTACCGGCTCGATCGGCCTGAGCACCCTGGATGTCATCGCACGCCATCCTGAGCGTTACCAGGTGTTCGCCCTGAGCGGCTATTCGCGCATCGACGAGTTGCTGGCCCTGTGCGTGCGTCACCGCCCGGCATTCGCCGTGGTGCCGAGCGCCGAGGCCGCCGCGCGCTTGCGCGACGGGCTGGCCGCGGCGGGTTGCGCCACCGAGGTGCTGGAAGGCGAGGCCGGGCTCTGCCAGGTGGCGTCGGCGTCGGAAGTGGACGCGGTGATGGCGGCCATCGTCGGCGCCGCGGGCCTGCGTTCGACCCTGGCGGCGGTCGAGGCGGGCAAGAAGGTGCTGCTGGCCAACAAGGAGGCCCTGGTGATGTCCGGCGCCTTGTTCATGGACGCGGTGCGTCGCAGCGGTTCGGTGCTGCTGCCGATCGACAGCGAGCACAACGCGATCTTCCAGTGCATGCCCGGCGACTTCGCCCGTGGCCTGGGCAACGTGGGGGTGCGGCGGATCCTGCTGACCGCCTCTGGTGGCCCGTTCCGCGATACCCCGGCCGAAGCGCTGCTCAACGTCACGCCCGAGCAGGCCTGCGCCCATCCCAACTGGTCCATGGGCCGCAAGATCTCGGTCGATTCGGCGAGCATGCTCAACAAGGGCCTGGAGCTGATCGAGGCGTGCTGGCTGTTCGATGCCAAGCCGTCCCAGGTGGAAGTGGTGGTGCACCCGCAAAGCGTCATCCACTCGCTGGTCGACTACATCGACGGCTCCGTGCTGGCCCAGCTGGGCAACCCGGACATGCGCACGCCGATCTCCAACGCCCTGGCCTGGCCGGAGCGTATCGACTCGGGCGTCGCGCCGCTGGACCTGTTCGCCATCGCCCGTCTGGATTTCCAGGCCCCCGACGAACAGCGCTTCCCTTGCCTGCGCCTGGCACGTCAGGCTGCCGAGGCCGGCAACAGTGCGCCGGCGGTGCTCAATGCCGCCAACGAGGTGGCGGTGGATGCGTTCCTGCAGGGGCGTATTCGCTTCCCGGAGATCGCGAGTATGATCGAGCAGGTACTCGACCAGGAGCCGGTGGTCTCGCTGCCTACGCTCGAGGCGGTGTTCGCCGCCGATCAACGTGCCCGGGAACTGTCCCGGGAGTGGTTGCGGCGCCACGGCCGCTGACGCCAGCGGCACGCCCCGCCGACTGTCACCCGGAGATTGGACATGACTGCGCTCTACATGATCATCGGTACCCTGATTGCGCTGGGTGTGCTGGTCACCTTCCACGAGTTCGGCCACTTCTGGGTGGCGCGCCGCTGTGGGGTCAAGGTGCTGCGCTTCTCGGTGGGCTTCGGCACGCCGCTGCTGCGCTGGCATGACCGCCAAGGCACCGAGTTCGTGGTCGCGGCGATTCCGCTGGGGGGTTACGTCAAGATGCTCGATGAGCGCGAGGGCGAAGTGCCGCCAGCGCTGGTCGAGCAGTCGTTCAACCGCAAGTCGGTGCGCCAGCGCATTGCCATCGTCGCCGCCGGTCCGATCGCCAACTTCCTGCTCGCCATCCTGTTCTTCTGGGTGGTCGCCATGCTCGGCTCGCAGCAGGTGCGGCCGGTCATTGGCGCGGTGGAGGCGGGCAGCCTGGCGGCAACCGCCGGTCTGAATGTCGGCCAGGAAATTGTTTCCATTGATGGCGAGCCGACCACCGGCTGGTCGGCAGTCAACCTGCAGCTGGTGCGGCGCCTTGGCGAGAGCGGCACCCTGCGGGTGGGTGTGGTCGACGCAGGCGCGACTGCCGAGCATCAGCACGACATCACCTTGAGCCACTGGCTCAAGGGTGTCGACGAGCCGGATCCGATCCAGTCCCTCGGCCTGCGTCCGTGGCGTCCGGCGGTCGCGCCGGTGCTGGCCGAGATCGACCCCAAGGGGCCGGCGGCCGCCGCCGGGCTCAAGGCCGGCGACAAGCTGCTGGCCCTGGACGGCGTGGCCCTCGCCGACTGGCAGCAAGTGGTCGACGCCGTGCGTGCCCGCCCGCAGCGCCAGGTGAGCCTGCGGATCGAGCGTGACGGCGCTTCGCTCGAGGTGCCGGTGACCCTGGCCCGCAAGGGCGAAGGCAAGGCCGCCGGCGGCTACCTGGGAGCAGGCGTGAAGGCCACGCAATGGCCGGCGCAGATGCTCCGCGAGGTCAGCTATGGCCCGCTGGAAGCGGTGGGCGAGGGCCTTTCCCGCACCTGGAACATGAGTGTTCTGACCCTCGAATCGCTGAAGAAAATGCTGTTCGGGGAGCTCTCGGTAAAAAACTTGAGCGGACCGATAACCATTGCTAAAGTGGCGGGCGCTTCAGCCCAGTCGGGCGTCGGGGATTTCCTGAATTTCCTGGCCTATCTGAGCATAAGCCTGGGGGTTCTGAACCTGCTGCCCATCCCGGTACTGGATGGGGGGCATTTGCTGTTCTACCTGATCGAGTGGGCGCGCGGTCGTCCGCTCTCGGATCGGGTGCAAGGTTGGGGGGTCCAGATCGGTATCAGTTTGGTCGTCGGGGTGATGTTGCTCGCCCTGATCAATGATCTGGGTCGACTATAAAAAGCTTCGCTCAATCGCGAAAACCTGCCGCCCTGTCGCGGCGGGTTGTTTATTGCCAGTTGGAATAAAAGGACTTCATGAAACGTCTGCTGCTAACTGCGGTGCTCTCCGCACTGATGATCGCTGAAGTTCACGCCGAGTCCTTCACCATCTCCGATATCCGTGTCAACGGCTTGCAGCGGGTCTCCGCCGGCAGCGTGTTCGGCGCCTTGCCACTGAACGTCGGTGACCAGGTCGACGACCGCCGCCTGGTCGATTCGACCCGCTCGCTGTTCAAGACCGGTTTCTTCCAGGACATTCAGCTGAACCGCGACGGCAATGTCCTGATCATCAACGTGGTCGAGCGCCCATCGGTGTCGAGCATCGAGATCGAAGGCAACAAGGCGATCAGCACCGAAGACCTGATGAAGGGCCTGAAGCAGTCGGGCCTGGCCGAAGGCGAAATCTTCCAGCGCGCGACCCTCGAAGGCGTGCGTAACGAACTGCAGCGCCAGTACGTGGCCCAGGGCCGCTACTCGGCCGAGGTCGACGCCGAGGTGGTGCCGCAGCCGCGCAACCGTGTCGGTCTGAAGATCAAGATCAACGAAGGCACCGTGGCCGCGATCCAGCACATCAACGTGGTGGGCAACACGGTCTTCGACGACGAGACCCTGGGCCAGCTGTTCGAACTCAAGACCACCAACTGGCTGTCGTTCTTCAAGAACGACGACAAGTACGCCCGCGAAAAACTCTCCGGTGACCTGGAGCGCCTGCGTTCCTACTACCTGGATCGCGGCTACATCAACATGGACATCGCCTCCACCCAGGTGTCGATCACCCCGGACAAGAAGCACGTCTACATCACCGTCAACATCAACGAAGGCGAGAAGTACACCGTCCGCGACGTGAAGCTCTCCGGTGACCTCAAGGTGCCTGAAGACCAGGTCAAGTCGTTGCTGCTGGTGCAGCCGGGCCAGGTGTTTTCGCGCAAGGTGATGACCACCACGTCCGACCTGATCACCCGTCGCCTGGGTAACGAAGGCTACACCTTCGCCAACGTCAACGGCGTGCCACAGCCGAACGACGAAGATCACACCGTCGACATCATGTTCGTCGTCGATCCGGGCAAGCGTGCCTACGTCAACCGCATCAACTACCGCGGCAACACCAAGACCGAAGACCAGGTGCTGCGTCGCGAGATGCGCCAGATGGAAGGCGGCTGGGCCTCGACCTACCTGATCGACCAGTCCAAGACCCGCCTCGAGCGCCTGGGCTTCTTCAAGGAAGTCAACGTCGAGACCCCGCCGGTGCCGGGCACCGACGACCAGGTCGACGTCAACTACAGCGTCGAGGAACAGGCCTCCGGCTCGATCACCGCCAGCGTCGGTTTCGCCCAGAGCGCCGGCTTGATCCTCGGCGGCTCGATCAGCCAGAGTAACTTCCTGGGCTCCGGTAACAAGGTCTCCATCGGCCTGACCCGTTCCGAATACCAGACCCGCTACAACTTCGGCTTCGTCGATCCCTACTTCACCGCCGACGGTGTGAGCCTGGGCTACAACGCCTTCTACCGCAGCACCGACTACGACGACCTCGATGTCGACGTGGCCAGCTACGCGGTGGACAGCCTCGGTGCCGGTGTCAGCCTTGGTTACCCGATCAGCGAAACCTCGCGCCTGACCTACGGCCTGACCGTGCAGCAGGACAAACTGAAGACCGGTCGCTACACCGTGGACGAGATCTTCAAGTTCATCCAGGACGAAGGCGACAGCTTCCTCAACTTCAAGGCGTCGATCGGTTGGTCCGAGTCCACCCTGAACAAGGGCGTGCTGGCCACCCGCGGTCACTCGCAGAGCCTGACCCTGGAAACCACCGTGCCGGGCAGCGACCTGTCGTTCTACAAGCTCGACTACCGCGGCCAGCTGTTCAAGCCAATCAACAACGATTACACCCTGCGCCTGCACACCGAGCTGGGCTATGGTGATGGTTTCGGTTCGACTTCGGGCCTGCCGTTCTACGAGAACTACTACGCCGGTGGTTTCAACTCCGTGCGCGGCTTCAAGGACAGCACCCTGGGCCCACGCAGTACGCCGAGCCGCGGCGCCGCCGTTACCGGCAACCAGGGCACCATCGCCGACCCGGACCAGGATCCGCTGCCGTTCGGTGGTAACGTCCTCGTCCAGGGTGGTGTCGAGCTGCTGTTCCCGCTGCCTTTCGTCAAGGACCAACGTTCGCTGCGCACCTCCGTGTTCTGGGATGTGGGTAACGTGTTCGACACCAACTGCGGCTCCAAGCCGGACTGCACCAAGGTCGGTTTCTCGGACATGGCCAGCTCCGTCGGCCTGGGCGTGACCTGGATCACCGCGCTGGGCCCGCTGAGCTTCAGCCTGGCGATGCCGATCAAGAAGCCGGACGACGCCGACACGCAAGTGTTCCAATTCTCTCTGGGCCAGACCTTCTAAGGTCGGCCCTTGCATAACGACAACGGATTATCCAGGAGTGCATCGTGCGTAAGTTGACCCAACTGGCCCTCGTGGCCGCGGCGCTGGTCGCCACCCCGGCTTTCGCCGAAATGAAAGTGGCCGTGCTGAACTATCAGATGGCGCTGCTGGAATCCGACGCGGCCAAGAAGTACGCCGTGGATGCCGAGAAGAAGTTCGGCCCGCAGCTGACCAAGCTCAAGGGCCTGGAAAGCAGCGCCAAGGGCATCCAGGATCGCCTGATCAAGGGCGGCGACAAGATGCCTCAGCCAGAGCGCGAGCGTCTTGAGCTCGAATTCAAGCAAAAGGCCCGTGACTTCCAGTTCCAGTCCAAGGAACTCAACGAAGCCAAGGCCGTGGCCGACCGTGACATGCTCAAGCAGCTCAAGCCCAAGCTCGATGGCGCCGTGGAAGAAGTGATCAAGAAAGGTGGCTTCGACCTGGTGCTCGAACGTGGCGCGGTCATCGACGTCAAGCCGCAGTACGACATCACCCGCCAGGTGATCGAGCGCATGAACCAAGCGCGTTGATATGACCGTGACGATGACACTCGGCCAATTGGCCGAGGCCCTCGGGGCCACTCTCAAGGGCCCCGAAGCGCTGGAAATCACCGGGCTGGCCACCTTGCAGGAGGCCGGCCAGGGTCAGTTGAGCTTCCTGGCCAACAAGCAGTACCGCAAGTTCCTGGACGAGAGCCAGGCCAGCGCGGTGTTGCTCAAGGCCGAGGACGCCGAAAGTTTTGCCGGCAACGCCCTGATCGTGCCCGATCCGTACCTGGCCTACGCGCGCCTTTCGCACCTGTTCGATCCAAAGCCCAAGGCTGTGGCGGGAGTTCATCCCAGCGCCGTGGTGGCGGATGACGCACAGGTCGACGCCAGCGCCAGCATCGGCCCGTTCGCGGTGGTCGAGAGCGGCGCGCGTATCGATGCCAACGTGACCGTCGGTGCCCACTGCTTCATCGGTGCGCGTTGCGTGATCGGCGAGGGTGGCTGGCTCGCCCCGCGGGTGACGCTGTACCACGACGTGACCATCGGCAAGCGCGTGGTGATCCAGTCGGGCGCGGTGATCGGCGGCGAGGGCTTCGGTTTCGCCAACGAGAAAGGCATCTGGCGCAAGATCGCCCAGATCGGCGGCGTCACCTTGGGTGACGATGTCGAAATCGGCGTGAACACCGCGGTAGACCGCGGTGCGCTGTCGGATACGCGTATCGGTGACGGGGTCAAGCTCGACAACCAGATCCAGATCGCCCACAACGTCCAGGTCGGTGACCACACCGCGATGGCTGCCTGTGTCGGTATTTCCGGCAGCACCAAGATCGGCAAGCATTGCATGATCGCCGGTGGTGTCGGCATGGTCGGCCACATCGACGTATGCGATAACGTATTCGTCTCCGGAATGACCATGGTGACCCGCTCGATTACCGAGCCGGGTGGCTACTCGTCCGGCACGGCCATGCAACCGCTGGCCGAATGGCGCAAGAGCGCCGCGCGTATCCGCCAGCTGGACGAGATGGCCAAGCGTCTCGGGCAGTTGGAAAAACGTGTCGACACCGTGACCTCGGATGGCCAGCCGACATCAGAAGGCTGATACCTTTTTCCGAGCGAGCGTGAGCAGTCGCTGGCCGGCGCCTCTGTGCCTGTGCACGAGGCGCCAGTTGCCAGCACCTGCGCTCCCTATTCTTATTACAGGCTTCCCCCCGAAATGATGGACATCAACGAGATTCGCGAATACCTGCCTCACCGTTACCCGTTCCTGCTGGTGGATCGGGTCACGGATCTGGACTTCGAGGCCCAAAGCATTCGTGCCTACAAGAATGTCAGCATCAACGAGCCGTTCTTCAATGGCCACTTCCCGGCGCATCCGATCATGCCGGGCGTGCTGATCATCGAGGCAATGGCCCAGGCGGCCGGGATTCTCGGATTCAAGATGCTCGACGCGAAACCTGCCGACGGCACCCTCTACTACTTCGTCGGCTCCGACAAGCTGCGCTTCCGCCAGCCGGTGCTGCCGGGCGACCAACTGGTGCTGGAAGCCAAGTTCCTCAGCCGCAAGAGCATGATCTGGAAGTTCGAGTGCCGCGCCCTGGTCGACGGCAAGCCGGTATGCTCGGCAGAGATCACTTGCGCGGAACGTTCCCTATGAGTTCGATTGACCCTCGGGCGATCATCGATCCCTCGGCCAAGCTGGCCGACGGCGTCGAGGTCGGCCCCTGGTCGATCGTAGGCCCCGATGTGGAAATCGGGGAGGGCACCGTCATCGGGCCGCACGTGGTGCTCAAGGGGCCGACCCGCATTGGCAAGCACAACCGCATCTACCAGTTCTCGTCGATCGGCGAAGACACCCCTGACCTGAAGTACAAGGGTGAGCCGACGCGCCTGGTGATCGGTGACCACAACGTGATCCGCGAGGGCGTCACCATCCATCGCGGCACCATCCAGGACCGCGCGGAGACCACCCTGGGCGACCACAACCTGATCATGGCCTATGCCCACATCGGCCACGACAGCGTGATCGGCAACCATTGCATCCTGGTCAACAACACCGCGCTGGCGGGCCATGTGCATGTCGGCGACTGGGCGATCCTGTCCGGCTACACCCTGGTGCACCAGTACTGCCACATCGGCGCTCACGCCTTCTCCGGCATGGGCACGGCGATCGGCAAGGACGTACCGGCCTACGTCACCGTGTTCGGCAGCCCCGCCGAGGCCCGCAGCATGAACTTCGAAGGCCTGCGCCGCCGTGGCTTCAGCGACGAGGTGCTGCATGCGCTGCGCCGCGCCTACAAGATCGTCTACCGCCAGGGCTTGACCGTCGAAGAGGCATTGAAGGAGCTGGACGAGCTGGTCGAGCAGTTCCCGCAAGTCGACGTGTTCCGCCAGTCGATCGCCAGCTCCGCCCGCGGCATCACCCGCTGACATGGCCCAGCTCTGTGTTGCGCTGGTCGCGGGCGAGGCCAGCGGCGACATACTCGGTTCCGGCCTGATGCGCGCCATCAAGGCCCGCCACCCCGATGTGCGCTTCATCGGCGTGGGTGGCCCGCTGATGGAAGCCGAGGGCATGAGCTCCTACTTCCCCATGGAGCGCCTGGCGGTCATGGGCCTGGTGGAAGTGCTCGGGCGTCTGCGCGAGCTGCTCAAGCGCCGCAAGCTGCTGATCCAGACGCTGATCGACGAACGACCCGATGTGTTCATCGGCATCGACGCCCCCGACTTCACCCTCAATATCGAACTCAAGCTGCGCCAGGCCGGGATCAAGACCGTGCACTACGTCAGCCCTTCGGTCTGGGCCTGGCGGCAGAAGCGCGTGCTGAAGATTCGCCAGGGTTGCGACCTGATGCTGACCCTGCTGCCGTTCGAGGCGCGCTTCTATGAAGAGCAGGGCGTGCCAGTGCGTTTTGTCGGCCATCCGCTGGCCGACACCATTCCCCTCGAGGCTGACCGAGGCGCGGCGCGTGCCGAGTTGGGCCTGGGCGATGGTCCGGTCATCGCGCTGATGCCGGGTAGCCGGGGCGGCGAAGTGGGGCGTCTGGGGGCGCTGTTCCTGGATGCCGCCCAGCACCTGCGTGAGCGCGTGCCCGGCGTGCGTTTCGTGCTGCCGTGCGCCAACGCCGCGCGGCGCGCCCAGCTCGAGCAGATGCTCGAAGGGCGCGACTTGCCGCTGACCTTGCTCGACGGCCAGTCGCACCAGGCCCTGGCGGCTTGCGATGCGGTGTTGATCGCCTCGGGTACCGCTACCTTGGAAGCGATGCTGTACAAGCGGCCGATGGTAGTGGCCTACCGCCTGGCGCCGCTGACGTACTGGATCCTCAAGCGCATGGTCAAGAGCCCCTACGTGTCGTTGCCCAACCTGCTGGCCCAGCGCCTGTTGGTGCCGGAACTGCTGCAGGACGCCGCCACCAGCGAAGCCTTGGCGCAGACCTTGGCACCCTTGCTCGAGGACGGCTCGCAGCAGACCGACAGCTTCGACCAGATTCACCGCACCCTGCGCCGCGACGCCTCCAACCAGGCGGCTGACGCGGTGCTCGCCCTGCTCAAGGACCGCTGACATGCAGATGGGACTGGATTTCAACCTGGTCGAGGACCTGGTCGCCGGTGTCGACGAGGTCGGCCGTGGCCCGCTGTGCGGCGCGGTGGTCACCGCCGCGGTGATCCTCGACCCGAACCGGCCGATCCTTGGCCTGAACGACTCGAAGAAACTCACCGAGGCCCGGCGCGAGGCGCTGTTCGACGAGATCTGCGAAAAAGCCCTGAGCTTCTGCATTGCTCGCGCCGAGGTCGAGGAGATCGACCAGCTGAATATCCTCCAGGCCACCATGCTGGCGATGCAGCGCGCGGTGGAAGGCTTGCATGTCACCCCCAAGCTGGCATTGATCGACGGCAACCGCTGCCCGAAGCTGGCGGTGCCGTCGGCACCGGTAGTCAAGGGCGACTCCCAGGTGCCGGCCATCGCCGCGGCTTCGATCCTGGCCAAGGTCACCCGCGATCGGGAAATGAGCGCCTTCGAACTGATCTACCCAGGCTATGGGATCGGCGGGCACAAGGGCTACCCGACGCCGGTGCACCTGGAAGCCCTGGCCCGGCTCGGGCCGACGCCCATTCATCGGCGTTCGTTCGCGCCGGTGCGGGCGGCGTGGGAGGCCCGTGACGGCGTCTGCAACGCGTTGATCTGATTGGTTTGAGGCCCATCGCGGGGCAAGCCCGCTCCCATGCTTGATCATCCGGCGTGGGAGCGGGCTTGCCCCGCGATGCTTTCGATCACCCTGCGCCATTTACGCTACAATCGCGCCCTTGTCGTTCAGCTCTGCTACAGGATCCTCCATGTCGGTCTCCTTCGTTCACCTTCGCGTGCACTCCGAATTCTCCCTGGTCGACGGCCTGGTGCGGATCAAGCCGCTGGCCAAGGCCCTGGCCGGGATGAACATGCCGGCGGTGGCGATCACCGACCAGAGCAACATGTGCTCGCTGGTGAAGTTCTACAAGACCGCCATGGGCGCTGGCATCAAGCCGATCTGCGGCGCCGACCTGTGGCTGGCCGGGGCCGACCCCGAGGCGCCGCTGTCGCGCATCTGCTTCCTGGCCATGAACCCCAAGGGCTACCGCAACCTCACCGAGCTGATCTCGCGCGGCTGGACCGACGGCCAGCGCAATGGCCTGGTGATCATCCAGCGTGACTGGATCGCCCCGGCCAGCGAAGGGTTGATCGCCCTGTCCGCGGGCAAGGAAGGCGATATCGGCATGGCCCTGATGAGCAATCGTCAGGACGAAGCCCAGGCCCTGCTCGCTGACTGGATGGCGATGTTCCCCGAGCGCTTCTACGTCGAGCTGCAGCGCACCAACCGTGCCGGTGACGAGGAATACGTGCACGCTGCCGTGGCCCTGGCCGACAAGCTCGGCGCGCCGCTGGTGGCGAGCAACGACGTGCGTTTCATCAAGCAGTCGGACTTCGACGCCCACGAGACCCGCGTGTGCATCGGCGAGGGCTGGACCCTCGACGACCCGCGTCGCCCGCGTGGCTACAGCGACCAGCAGTACCTCAAGTCCGCCGAGGAAATGGCCGAGCTGTTCAGCGACCTGCCGGACGCCATCGCCAACACCGTGGAAATCGCCAAGCGCTGCAACATCAGCGTGCAGCTGGGCAAGTACTTCCTGCCCGACTTCCCCACGCCCAACGGCATGGGCATCGACGACTACCTGCGCCACGTTTCCCACGAAGGCCTGGAAGAGCGCCTGGCGGTGCTCTGGCCGAAGGAGACCACGCCCAATTACGAAGAGAAGCGCCAGGTCTACCTGGACCGCCTGAAGTTCGAGCTGGACATCATCATCCAGATGGGCTTCCCCGGTTACTTCCTGATCGTCATGGACTTCATCAAGTGGGCCAAGAACAACGACGTGCCGGTTGGCCCGGGGCGGGGTTCGGGTGCCGGTTCGCTGGTGGCCTACGTGTTGAAGATCACCGACCTCGACCCGCTGGCCTACGACCTGCTGTTCGAACGTTTCCTCAACCCTGAACGTATTTCCATGCCCGACTTCGACGTCGACTTCTGCATGGATGGCCGCGACCGGGTGATCGACTACGTGGCCGAGGCCTACGGGCGCAACGCGGTCAGCCAGATCATCACCTTCGGTACCATGGCCGCCAAGGCGGTGGTGCGCGACGTGGCGCGGGTGCAGGGCAAGTCCTACGGCCTGGCCGACCGCCTGTCGAAGATGATCCCGTTCGAAGTGGGCATGACCCTGGAGAAGGCCTACGAGCAGGAAGAGATCCTGCGCGACTTCCTCAAGGGCGACGAGGACGCCCGCGAGATCTGGGACATGGCCTTGAAGCTCGAAGGTGTCACCCGCGGTACCGGCAAGCACGCCGGTGGCGTGGTGATCGCGCCGACCAAGCTCACCGACTTCTCGCCGATCGCCTGTGACGAAGAGGGTGGCGGCCTGGTGACCCAGTTCGACAAGGACGACGTCGAGGCCGCCGGCCTGGTGAAGTTCGACTTCCTCGGCCTGCGCACCCTGACCATCATCAAGTGGGCGATGGAGATCATCAACCGCGAGCAGGCCAAGAAGAACCTGCCCGAGGTCAACATCGACTTCATCCCGCTGGACGATCGCAAGACCTACGAGCTGCTGCAGAAAGCCGAGACCACGGCGGTGTTCCAGCTCGAATCGCGCGGCATGAAGGAGCTGATCAAGAAGCTCAAGCCCGACTGCCTGGAAGACCTCATCGCACTGGTGGCGCTGTTCCGCCCCGGCCCGCTGCAGTCGGGCATGGTGGACGACTTCATCAACCGCAAGCATGGCCGCGCGGAGCTGGCCTACCCGCACTCGGACTACCAGTACGAAGGCCTCAAGCCGGTACTGGCGCCCACCTACGGCATCATCCTGTACCAGGAACAGGTGATGCAGATCGCCCAGGTGATGGCCGGCTACACCCTCGGTGGCGCCGACATGCTGCGCCGGGCCATGGGTAAGAAAAAGCCCGAGGAAATGGCCAAGCAGCGCGGCGGTTTCATCGAAGGCTGCGTGGCCAACAATATCGATGCCGATCTTGCTGGTAACATCTTCGACCTGGTAGAAAAGTTCGCCGGCTACGGCTTCAACAAGTCCCACTCCGCCGCCTACGGCCTGGTGTCGTACCAGACCGCCTGGCTGAAGACCCATCACCCGGCGCCGTTCATGGCCGCGGTGCTGTCGGCGGATATGCACAACACCGACAAGGTCGTGGTGCTGGTCGAGGAAGTGCGCAGCATGAAGCTGCGCCTGGACGCGCCGGACGTGAACTTCTCCGACTTCAAGTTCACCGTCAACAACGACGGTCGTATCGTCTATGGCCTGGGTGCGATCAAGGGCGTGGGCGAGGGCCCGGTGGAGGCGATCGTCGAGGCGCGCGCCGCAGGCGGTCCGTTCAAGGACCTGTTCGATTTCTGCGAGCGTATCGACCTCAAGCGGGTCAACAAGCGTACCCTGGACGCGCTGATCCGCAGCGGTGCGCTGGACCGCCTGGGCCCGCACTTCCATGATGAGATCAAGGCCTACCAGGCCAACATCGACATCAACCGGGCAACCTTGCTGTCGGCGCTGGGCGAGGCGGTGAAGGCCGCCGAGCAGGCCGCGCACACCGCCGACAGCGGCCACGTCGACCTGTTCGGTGGCATGTTCGACGCCGCCGACGTAGACGTCTATGCCAACCACCGCAAGGTGCGCGAGCTGACCCTCAAGGAACGCCTGAAAGGCGAAAAGGACACCCTCGGCCTGTACCTCACCGGCCACCCGATCGATGAGTACGAGACCGAGATCCGCCGCTTCGCCCGCCAGCGCATCGTCGACCTCAAGCCGGCCCGCGACACCCAGACCATCGCCGGGATGATCATTGCCCTGCGGGTGATGAAGAACAAGAAAGGCGACAAGATGGGCTTCGTCACCCTCGATGACCGTTCCGGGCGCATCGAGGCCTCGCTGTTCGCCGACGCCTTCATGGCCGCCCAGGCCCTGCTGCAGACCGACGCCATGGTGGTGGTGGAAGGGGAGGTGAGCAACGACGACTTCTCCGGCGGCCTGCGCCTACGGGTCAAGACCGTGATGACCATGGAGGACGCGCGGACCAAGCTGGCCGAGAGCCTGCGCCTGAAGATCAGCCATGAAGCGCTCAAGGGCGACCGCCTGAGCTGGCTAGGCGAGCTGATCACCCGCCATCGCGGTGGCTGCCCGATTACCCTGGAGTACACCGGCAGCGACGCCAAGGCCATGCTGCAATTCGGCGACCAGTGGTGCATCGACCCCGCCGATGGGCTGATTCAGGCGCTGCGTGACCAGTTCGGACGTGAGAACGTCTTCCTGCAATACCGTTGAAACGACGAATTTTAATCTCGACCTTTATGCGCCTGATCCCTTAAGGTAGGGCGCCAAACGGATCCACCGGCCGGCCGCCTGGCCGTAGACCCAAGACGGAAGCCTATGAACCCGAATTTCCTCGATTTCGAACAGCCGATTGCCGACCTGCAAGCCAAGATCGAAGAGCTGCGCCTGGTGGGCAACGACAACTCGCTGAACATCAGCGATGAAATTGCCCGTCTGCAAGACAAGAGCAGCACCCTGACCGAGAGCATCTTCGGCAACCTGACCAGCTGGCAGATCGCCCGCCTGGCCCGTCACCCGCGCCGTCCGTACACGCTCGACTACATCGACCACATCTTCACCGAGTTCGAAGAGCTGCACGGCGACCGTCATTTCTCCGACGACGCCGCGATCGTCGGCGGTACCGCGCGCCTTAACGACAAGCCAGTCATGGTCATCGGCCACCAGAAAGGCCGCGAAGTGCGCGAGAAGGTACGCCGCAACTTCGGCATGCCGCGCCCAGAAGGCTACCGCAAGGCCTGCCGCCTGATGGAAATGGCCGAGCGCTTCAAGATGCCGATCCTGACCTTCATCGATACCCCCGGCGCCTACCCGGGCATCGACGCCGAAGAGCGCAACCAGAGCGAAGCCATTGCCTGGAACCTGCGCGTGATGGCGCGCCTGAAGACCCCGATCATCGCCACCGTGATCGGTGAGGGTGGATCCGGCGGCGCGCTGGCCATCGGCGTTTGCGACCAGCTGAACATGCTGCAGTATTCCACCTACTCGGTGATCTCGCCGGAAGGCTGCGCCTCGATCCTGTGGAAGACCGCCGACAAGGCTGCCGACGCCGCCGAGGCCATGGGCATCACCGCCGAGCGCCTGAAGAGCCTGAACATCGTCGACAAGGTCATTGGCGAGCCCCTGGGCGGCGCCCACCGCGACCCGGCCGCGATGGCCGCGAGCATCCGTGGCGACCTGATCGAACAGCTGGACATGCTCGGCAAGCTCGACCACGACGCGCTGCTCAAGCGCCGTTACGATCGCCTGATGAGCTACGGCCTCTGATGGATTCCGGGGGCCGCTTCGCGGCCCTATCGCGACACAAGGCCGCGTCTGTAGGAGCGGCCTTGTGTCGCGAAAGGGGCGCCAAGCGCCCCCTGCGATCTCAAGCCCTGTGAGGCCCTGATGCTCAACCTCACCCCTTGGCTCAACGCCCCCGCCTGGTACGTCGCCTTCTCTGGCGGCCTGGACTCCACCGTCCTCCTGCACCAGCTTGCCAATTACTCCCGCAACCATTCAACGCCCCCCCTGCGCGCCATCCACGTCCATCACGGCCTGCAAGCCGCCGCCGACGCCTGGCCCGATCACTGCCGGGCGGTGTGTGCCGCCCTGGGTGTCGAGCTCGAGGTAGTCCCTGTGCAGGTCGCCGCCGGCGCCAGCCTCGAACAGGCGGCCCGCAATGCCCGCTATGACGCTTTTGCAAAGCGCCTGGGCGCAGGTGCGGTGTTGTTCACCGGCCAGCACCGTGACGACCAGGCCGAGACCCTGCTTTTTCGCCTGCTGCGCGGTGCCGGCCTGCGCGGATTGTCCGCCATGCCGGAACATCGGGTGCTGGGCCAGGGTAGCCTGGTGCGGCCGCTGCTGGGGCTGTCGCGCCAGCAGTTGCAGGCCTACGCCGACGCTCACGGGCTGGCATGGGTCGATGACCCTTCCAATGACGACACCGCCTTTGCCCGCAACTTTCTCCGTGGCGAGGTCCTGCCGCTGTTGCGCGGTCGCTGGCCGCAGGTGGACGCCAATCTGGCGCGCAGTGCCGAGCACCTGGGCGAGGCGCTGGGCTTGCTCGAGGAGCTGGCCGCCAGCGACCTGGCCCCGGCCTGCGACAATGCGCCGCTGCCCTGGCTCGGCCTGGCCTCCCTCGACCTGGCCGTGCTCAAGGCCCTGTCGCCGGCACGCCAGCGCAATGCCCTGCAAGCCTGGCTCAGCCGCCGTACCCGGCTGCCGGACAGCCGCCACTGGGCGGGCTGGGACGACCTGCGTGACGCCGCCGGCGATGCCTGCCCGCTGTGGCGCCTGACCGACGGTCAAGTGCAGCGTGGCCATGGGCGTATCTGGTGGCTGGACGGCCAATGGCTCGAGGCCCCGACTGGCCCGCTGGCCTGGCCGAACCCCGCGCTGCCCTTGGCGCTGCCGGGCAACGGCCAGGTCTGGCTGGCCAGCTGCGCTGTCGGCGGCAGCCTGCACATCGCCTATCGCCAAGGGGGCGAAGTGCTGGATGCGCCGGGGCGTGGCCGGCGCGATCTCAAGCGCCTGCTCAACGAGGCGCAGATCCCGCACTTCGTGCGCCAGCGCCTGCCATTGCTGTATCGCGACGGGCAATTGCTGGCGGTGGCCAACCTGCCCGCGCGCTCAGCGGCAGATGGCCAGTTGCACTGGCGGCCACCGACGAACGTGCAAGGTTTGAGCTGAAGGGTACATTCGGGTAGACTACCCTCCCTTCTTGATACAGCTTCTGTGGGTTCCGCGAAAACACAGAGGTTGCCGATTACCAAGCAGTTTTTTGCTGGGCTGATTTCTTAAAATGACGAGCGAGCTCCATGCCGGGGATACCCCTGGTCTGTACAGACGCGGCAGTTTTTCGAGATGCACTGTGATTGACGCAGGTGATCGGGGGCTTCGGCCTTCCTTCGCTTTCTCCGGCGGCGCTGACCGCCTTAACGCAGACTTCTAGGGTTTTTCATGACGCGCTACATATTCGTCACGGGCGGTGTTGTTTCTTCATTGGGGAAAGGCATTGCCTCGGCTTCCCTGGCGGCCATCCTGGAAGCGCGGGGCCTGAAGGTCACCATGCTCAAGCTGGACCCGTACATCAACGTCGACCCGGGCACCATGAGCCCGTTCCAGCACGGTGAAGTGTTCGTCACCCATGACGGCGCCGAGACCGACCTCGACCTGGGCCACTACGAGCGGTTCATCCGCACCACGATGACCCAGAACAACAACTTCACTACCGGCCGCATCTACGAGCACGTGCTGCGTAAAGAGCGCCGTGGCGACTACCTGGGCGCGACCATCCAGGTCATCCCGCACATCACCGACGAAATCAAGCGCCGCATCATCAAGGGCGCCGGCGATGCCGACGTCGCGCTGGTCGAGATCGGCGGCACCGTGGGTGACATCGAGTCGCAGCCGTTCCTCGAAGCGATCCGCCAGCTGCGCGTCGAAGTGGGCTCCAAGCGCGCCATGCTGATGCACCTGACCCTGGTGCCGTACATCGCCACCGCGGGCGAGACCAAGACCAAGCCGACCCAGCACTCGGTCAAGGAGCTGCGCTCCATCGGCCTGCAGCCAGACGTGCTGATCTGCCGCTCCGACCACCCGGTCGATGCCTCGTCGCGTCGCAAGATCGCGCTGTTCACCAACGTCGAAGAGCGTGCGGTGATTTCGCTGGAAGACGTCGACACCATCTACAAGATCCCAGGCGTGCTGCACGCCCAGGGCCTGGACGACTTCGTCGTCGAGCGCTTCGGCCTGCAGTGCAACAGCGCCGACCTGTCCGAGTGGGACAAGGTGGTGGACGCCAAGCTCAACCCTGAGCAGGAAGTCACCATCGCCATGGTCGGCAAGTACATGGAGCTGCTGGACGCGTACAAGTCGCTGATCGAAGCGATGAGCCACGCCGGCATCACCAACCGCACCAAGGTCAACCTGCGCTACATCGACTCCGAAGACATCGAGAACCAGGGCACCAGCCTGCTGGAAGGCGCCGATGCCATCCTGGTGCCGGGCGGTTTCGGCCTGCGCGGCGTCGAAGGCAAGATCACCGCGGTGCAGTACGCCCGCGAGAACAAGGTGCCGTACCTGGGCATCTGCCTGGGCATGCAGGTGGCCGTGATCGAGTTCGCCCGTAACGTCATGGGCTGGAAAGATGCCAACTCCACCGAGTTCGACCGCAACAGCGGCCACCCGGTAGTGGGCCTGATCACCGAGTGGGCCGATGCCACCGGCGCGGTCGAGACCCGTACCGAAGCGTCCGACCTGGGCGGCACCATGCGCCTGGGCGCGCAGGACTGCCAACTGGCGGCCGGCTCCAAGGTCCACGACTGCTACGGCAAGGACATCATTACCGAGCGTCACCGCCACCGCTACGAAGTCAACAACGTGCTGCTGCCGCAGTTGGTCGAAGCGGGCCTGCAGGTCTCCGGTCGCTCCGAAGACGGCGCGCTGGTCGAAGTGGTCGAGTCCAAGGACCACCCATGGTTCGTCGCCTGCCAGTTCCATCCGGAGTTCACCTCCACCCCGCGTGACGGGCACCCGCTGTTCAGCGGCTTCGTCAAGGCGGCCCTGGCACAGAAGAACAAGGCCTGATCCATGACCCAGAAGATCATTCGCGTCGGTAACATCGAGATCGCCAACGACAAGCCGTTCGTCCTGTTCGGCGGCATGAACGTCCTGGAGTCCCGTGACCTGGCCCTGAAGGTCTGCGAGGAGTACGTGCGGGTCACCGAGAAGCTCGGCATCCCGTACGTGTTCAAGGCCAGCTTCGACAAGGCCAACCGCTCGTCGGTCAACTCGTACCGCGGCCCGGGCATGGAAGAAGGCCTGAAGATCTTCGAGGAGATCAAACGCACCTTCAACGTGCCGGTGATCACCGACGTGCACGAGCCCTACCAGTGCGAACCGGTGGCCAAGGTGTGCGACATCATCCAGCTGCCGGCCTTCCTGTCGCGCCAGACCGACCTGGTGGTGGCGATGGCCAAGACCGGTGCGGTGATCAACATCAAGAAGGCGCAGTTCCTGGCGCCCCACGAGATGAAGCACATCCTCGCCAAGTGCGTCGAGGCCGGCAACGACCAGCTCATCCTCTGCGAGCGTGGTTCGAGCTTCGGCTACAACAACCTGGTGGTGGACATGCTCGGCTTCGGCATCATGAAGCAGTTCGAGTACCCGGTGTTCTTCGACGTGACCCACTCGCTGCAGACCCCGGGTGGTCGCGCCGACTCCGCCGGTGGCCGCCGCGCCCAGGTCACCGACCTGGCCAAGGCCGGCATGAGCCAGGGCCTGGCCGGGTTGTTCCTCGAGGCCCACCCGGACCCGGACAACGCCAAGTGCGATGGTCCATGCGCCTTGCGCCTGGACAAGCTGGAACCGTTCCTCAGCCAGCTCAAGCAGCTGGATGACCTGGTGAAAAGTTTTCCGACGGTAGAAACCGCGTAAAGCTCATTTCTCGGGTAAAGTACCGCCCGTTCCACCCCTGACCTTTCGGTCAGGGGCTCCCTTCCCCAGGCCTGCCCGTGCCATGTCGCCTGGTGAACGGCAAGAATTCCCAAAAGCTGCGTTGTTTTCGTCAATTCTGGAGTGCTTACAACAATGGCAAAGATCGTCGACATCAAAGGTCGTGAAGTTCTCGATTCGCGTGGCAACCCCACCGTGGAAGCCGATGTCCTGCTCGACAACGGCATCATCGGCAGCGCTTGCGCGCCTTCGGGTGCTTCCACTGGCTCGCGCGAAGCGCTGGAGCTGCGTGATGGCGACAAGAGCCGTTACCTGGGCAAGGGCGTGCTGAAGGCCGTCGCCAACATCAACGGCCCGATCCGCGACCTGCTGCTGGGCAAGGACCCATCGGACCAGAAAGCCCTGGACCGCGCCATGATCGAACTGGACGGCACCGAGAACAAGGCCAAGCTGGGCGCCAACGCCATCCTCGCCGTCTCGCTGGCCGCCGCCAAGGCCGCCGCCCAGGACCAGGACCTGCCGCTGTACGCGCACATCGCCAACCTCAACGGCACCCCGGGCCAGTACTCCATGCCGGTGCCGATGATGAACATCATCAACGGCGGCGAGCACGCCGACAACAACGTCGATATCCAGGAGTTCATGGTGCAGCCGGTTGGCGCCAAGACCTTCTCCGACGGCCTGCGCATGGGCACCGAGATCTTCCACCACCTCAAAGCCGTGCTCAAGGCCCGTGGCCTGAACACCGCCGTGGGTGACGAAGGTGGTTTCGCGCCGAACCTGGCTTCCAACGAAGACGCCCTGGGCGCCATCGCCGAAGCCGTGGAAAAAGCCGGCTACAAGCTGGGCACCGACGTGACCCTGGCGCTGGACTGCGCAGCCTCCGAGTTCTATGAAGATGGCAAGTACAACCTGTCCGGCGAAGGCAAGTCGTTCGACGCCGAAGGCTTCGCCGACTACCTGAAGGGCCTGACCGAGCGCTTCCCGATCATCTCGATCGAGGACGGCCTGGACGAGTCCGACTGGGCTGGCTGGAAGATCCTCACCGACAAGATCGGCGAGAAGGTGCAACTGGTCGGCGACGACCTGTTCGTCACCAACACCAAGATCCTCAAGGAAGGCATCGAGAAGGGCATCGGTAACTCGATCCTGATCAAGTTCAACCAGATCGGTTCGCTGACCGAAACCCTGGAAGCCATCCAGATGGCCAAGGCCGCTGGCTACACCGCGGTGATCTCGCACCGTTCCGGTGAAACCGAGGACTCGACCATCGCCGACCTGGCCGTGGGCACCGCCGCTGGCCAGATCAAGAC
The DNA here is from genome assembly GCF_024126635.1 of Pseudomonas sp. VA159-2. NCBI lineage: Bacteria > Pseudomonadati > Pseudomonadota > Gammaproteobacteria > Pseudomonadales > Pseudomonadaceae > Pseudomonas > Pseudomonas sp. VA159-2. The sequence continues at coordinate 69,104 of NZ_JAMYBV010000010.1, forward strand.
CGGTTCGCTGTGCCGCTCCGACCGCGTCAGCAAGTACAACCAGCTGCTGCGCATCGAAGAGCAACTGGGTGCCAAGGCCGTCTATCGCGGTCGCGCCGAGTTTCGCGGCTGAGCAAGAGATGGTAAAAAGGCAGCAGCCGGGGCGGCCTGAAAGTTCATATTGAATTTTCAGGCGTTTCCCACGGGTTTCTGTCGACGAAGCCTGGCCTCGGCCAGGCTTCGTGCTATCGGAAGCTCGCTGCGGCGGCCTTTTTTACCCTGGATATCTTCATGCGCAGTCCCTATTGGTTGTTCCTCGTCCTGCTCCTTTTGCTTGGAGGCCTGCAATATCGCCTCTGGGTCGGTAACGGCAGCCTGGCGCAAGTGGCCGAGCTCAAGCAGCAGATTGCCGACCAGCATGCGGAAAACGAACGTTTGCTGGAGCGCAACCGTGTGCTCGATGCCGAGGTCCTGGAGTTGAAGAAAGGTATGGAGACCGTGGAAGAACGGGCTCGCCATGAACTGGGGATGGTCAAGGAGGGCGAAACCCTCTACCAGTTGCCGCAGAAATGACCCCTGTATTGCCGGCCTTCTGGGCCGTGATTCCCGCCGCGGGCGTAGGTGCCCGCATGGCTGCCGACCGCCCCAAGCAGTACCTGCAATTGGGCGGACAAAGCATTCTCGAGCATAGCCTCGACTGTTTTCTTGGCCACCCCGCGCTCAAGGGTGTGGTGGTCAGCATTGCCGAACACGACCCTTACTGGCCCGGCCTGCGCTGTGCCAGCGATCCGCGTATCCAGCGTGCCTCGGGCGGTGACGAGCGCGCTGACTCGGTGCTCAATGCGCTATTGCTGCTGCACGCCCAAGGCGCGTCGGATGACGACTGGGTGCTGGTGCACGACGCCGCGCGGCCGAATCTGGCGCGTGGCGATCTGGACAAGTTGCTGTCAGCCCTGGCTGAAGATCCCGTCGGTGGATTGCTCGCCGTACCCGCTCGGGACACGCTCAAGCGTGCCGACGGCGAGGGCAGGGTGGCGGCGACGGTCGACCGCAGCACCGTCTGGCAAGCCTACACCCCGCAGATGTTCCGCCTCGGCATGTTGCACCGGGCGCTGGCCGAGTGCCTGGTGTCCGATGTTGCGGTCACCGATGAGTCGTCCGCCATCGAGTGGGCCGGGTATGCGCCGCGCCTGGTCGAAGGGCGCAGCGACAATATCAAGGTGACCCGGCCAGAGGACTTGGAGTGGTTGCGTCAGCGCTGGGCTGGGCGCCGCTGAAATCGCTGGGGCCGCTGTGCGGCCCTTTCGCGACACAAGGCCGCTCCTACAGGTAATAGCGTCCCCTTGTAGGAGCGGCCTTGTGTCGCGAAAGGGCTGTGCAACAGCCCCAGCATTCGTTCAGGCTCCCCGATACTCCGGCAGCTGCGCCAACCCTTCCTTCAGATAGTCCACCAAACGCCTGACCTTCGGCGACAGATGCCGCTGCTGCGGATACAGCGCCCACACCGCCGTATTCGGTGGCTGGTGCGCCTCCAACAACGACACCAGCGCGCCACTGTGCAGATGCTCGAGCACGTAGTAATCCGGTAGCTGACACAAGCCCATGCCCTGCAGCGCCGCATCCAGCACCGCCTGGCCACTGTTGCAGCGCCAGTTGCCTTGCACCCGCTGGCTGATCTCGCGGCCATCCTGCTGCAGGACCCACAGGTCCGAGCTGCCGACCAGGCAGTTGTGCCGCGTCAGCTCCGACAGGCTGTGCGGCCGGCCATAGCGCTCCAGGTACGCCGGTGACGCACACAGGTACATGCGCCGGGGTGCCAGGCGCGCGGCCACCAGCCGGGAATCCTGCAGGCGCCCCAGGCGGATCGCCAGGTCCATGCCTTCGTGCAGCAGGTCGAGGGTGCGATTGCTCAGCTCCACCTCGACCCGCAGTTGCGGATACAGCGCCATGAACCGGGTTACCAGCGGCACGATGAAACGCTCGCCGTAAGCCACCGCGCAGGTCATGCGCAGCAGGCCCTTCGGCTCGCTGGCCAGATCGCCCATGGCCCGCAGGGCCTCCTCGCGGCCATCCTGCAGGCGTTGGCAGTGTTGCAGGAAAGTCTGCCCGGCCTCGCTCAGGGTCACCCGCCGGGTACTGCGGTATAGCAGGCGGGTTTGCAGGCGTTCCTCCAGGCGGGCGATCTGCCGGCTGATGTGCGATGACGACACACCCATCCGCTCGGCTGCCGCGGTGAACTGGCCAGACTCGGCCACGGCGACGAACTCGTCGATGCCTTCCCAGCGACTGCTCATGGATTGTCCCTGTATGGCAATAATGTTTTGTGGTTGCCTGGATTATTCACCAAACAAGGGTGAATTACACTGCAAGACTGCAATCGACACTCAGTCTGGAGACCCTTGATGATCAAGTCCCGCGCCGCTGTTGCCTTCGAGGCGAAGAAACCCCTGGAAATCGTCGAAGTCGACGTGGCCATGCCCAAGGCGGGCGAGGTGCTGCTGCGCGTCGTCGCCTCCGGTGTCTGCCATACCGACGCCTACACCCTGTCTGGTGCCGACCCGGAAGGTATCTTCCCTTCCATCCTCGGCCATGAAGGCGGGGCGATCGTCGAGGCGGTGGGCGAGGGCGTCACCTCGGTTGCCGTGGGCGACCATGTGATCCCGCTGTACACCCCCGAGTGCGGCAAGTGCAAATTCTGCCTGTCTGGCAAGACCAACCTGTGCCAGGCCATTCGCGCCACCCAGGGCAAGGGCCTGATGCCCGACGGCACCACCCGCTTCAGCTACAAGGGCCAGCAGCTGTTCCACTACATGGGGACCTCGACCTTCTCCGAGTACACCGTGCTGCCGGAAATTTCCGTGGCCAAGATCCAGAAGGACGCGCCGCTGGAGAAGGTCTGCCTGCTCGGCTGTGGCGTGACCACCGGAATCGGCGCGGTGCTCAACACCGCCAAGGTCAAGCCTGGCGATACCGTGGCCATCTTCGGCCTGGGCGGCATCGGCCTGTCGGCAGTGATTGGCGCGGTCAAGGCCAAGGCGTCGCGGATCATCGCCATCGACATCAACCCGGCCAAGTTCGAGATCGCCCGCCAGCTGGGCGCCACCGATTGCATCAACCCCAAGGACTACGACCGTCCGATCCAGGAAGTCATCGTCGACCTCACCGACGGCGGCGTGGACTTCTCCTTCGAGTGCATCGGCAACGTACAGCTGATGCGCGCGGCGCTGGAGTGCTGCCACAAGGGCTGGGGCGAATCGGTGATCATCGGGGTGGCCGGCGCCGGCCAGGAAATCGCCACCCGTCCGTTCCAGCTGGTCACCGGGCGCGTCTGGCGCGGTTCGGCGTTCGGCGGCGTGCGTGGCCGCAGCGAGCTGCCGAGCTATGTCGAGATGTCCGAGAAAGGCGAGATCCCGCTGGATACCTTCATCACCCATACCATGGGCCTGGAAGACATCAACAAGGCCTTCGACCTGATGCACGAAGGCAAGAGCATCCGTAGCGTTATCCACTTCTGAGGCCCTGCCATGACGCTGGAAAACATCTCCTGCCAGAAGAGCTTCGGCGGCTGGCACAAGCGTTACCGGCACAGCTCCAAGGTGCTTGGCTGCGACATGGTGTTCGCCGTGTACCTGCCGCCCCAGGCCGAGCAGGGCGAGCAGCTGCCGGTACTGTACTGGCTCAGCGGCCTGACCTGCACCGACGAGAACTTCATGCAAAAGGCCGGCGCCCAGCGCCTGGCCGCCGAGCTTGGGCTGATCATCGTCGCCCCGGACACCAGCCCGCGCGGCGAGCAGGTGCCGGGCGACCCTGACGGTGCCTACGACTTCGGCCTCGGCGCCGGGTTCTACCTCAATGCCAGCCAGCAGCCCTGGGCGCAGCATTACCGCATGCACGACTATGTGGTCCATGAGTTGCCGGCACTGATCGAGGCGCACTTCCCGGCCTCCGGGCAGCGCAGCATCAGCGGCCATTCCATGGGCGGCCACGGCGCGCTGGTGTGCGCCTTGCGCAATCCTGGGCGCTACCGTTCGGTGTCGGCGTTCTCGCCGATCAGCAACCCGATGGACTGCCCATGGGGCGAAAAGGCCTTCGGCCGCTACCTGGGGGACGACCGTGCGCGCTGGCGCGAGTGGGACGCCAGCGTGCTGCTGGCCGAAACCCCGTCCGGCGAGTGTCCGCCGTTGCTGGTGGACCAGGGCGACCGTGACGACTTCCTCGAGCAGCAGCTCAAGCCCGAAGCGCTGGAGCAGGCGGCACGCAAAGGCGGGCATGTGCTGACCCTGCGCCTGCAGCCGGGGTATGACCACAGCTACTACTTCATCGCCAGCTTCATCGATGAACACCTGCGCCATCACGCAGTGGCGTTGGGCAGGGTGTAGCCCAAGGCAAGGGCGTGCCTGGGGGCCGTAGCCAGCCTTGCTGGCGAAACAGGCGCTGCGCAGGATGGCACCGGCTATGCCGGTGTTCGCCGGCCGGCTCCTACGGGTCGTCATCGACAGCCCCAAACACATCCGCCCAAGCCCCTGCAAAGCAGGTAGAATCACGCCCTGACTCAATCAGGGCGTTTTTCTATGCGTATTGGCCATGGCTACGATGTCCACCGTTTTTGCGACGGTGATTTCATTACCCTGGGCGGGGTGCGTATCCCCCATAAATACGGCCTGCTGGCCCACTCCGACGGCGACGTGCTGCTGCATGCGGTGAGCGATGCCCTGCTGGGCGCCGCGGCGCTGGGCGATATCGGCAAGCACTTCCCCGACACCGACGCGCGCTTCAAGGGCATCGACAGCCGCGAGCTGCTGCGCCATGTGGTGCGCATCGTCGGCGAAAAGGGCTGGAAGGTCGGCAACATCGACGCCACCATCATCGCCCAGGCCCCACGCATGGCGCCGCATATCGAGACCATGCGCCAGTACCTCGCCGCCGACCTGCAGGTCGAGCTCGACCAGGTCAACGTCAAGGCCACCACTGAGGAAAAGCTGGGCTTCACCGGCCGTGAGGAGGGCATCGCCGTGCACGCCGTCGCCTTGCTGCTGTCCGCATGAACGACCTGCAACTGCTGGGGCCACGGGCCTCGGGCGAAGCGCTGGGCACAGCGGTGCTCAAGGCCGTGGCCGATGACTTCCAGGTCGACGAAGTGCTCGACATCCCGCTGTCCGGCCAGGGCGAGCACCTGTGGCTGTGGGTCGAGAAGCGCGACCTCAACACCGAGGAAGCGGCCCGCCGCCTAGCCCGCGCCGCCGGCGTGCCGGTGCGCGCCATCAGCTATGCCGGGCTCAAGGACCGCCAGGCCCTGACCCGCCAGTGGTTCAGCCTGCACCTGCCGGGCAAGGCCGACCCGGATCTGTCCCGGGCCGAGGACGACACTCTGCGCGTGCTCAAGCAGGTGCGCCACCAGCGCAAGCTGCAACGCGGCGCCCATTCGGCCAACGGCTTCACCCTGCGCCTGACCGCGCTGCACGCCGAGCACGGGGCCATCGACGCCCGTCTCGAGCAGCTCAAGCAGCACGGCGTGCCGAACTACTTCGGCGCCCAGCGCTTCGGCCATGCTGGCGGCAACGTGCACGACGCCCAGGACTGGGCCGCGCGCCAGGCATTGCCCGAGCAGCGCAACCTGCGCTCGCGGCTGCTGTCCGCCGGGCGCAGCTACCTGTTCAACCAGGTGTTGGCCGAGCGCGTCGCCGATGGCAGTTGGCAGCGCGCCCAGGTCGGCGACTTGCTGGCCTTCACCGACAAGCGCAGCTTCTTCATGGCCGACGAGGCCGCATGCAGCGATCCGCGCCTGGCCATTCTCGACCTGCACCCGACCGGGGCGCTGTGGGGCGCGGGCGCGGCCCCAAGCCAGGGCGCGGCCCTGGCGCTGGAGTCCGCGGTCGCCGCGCGCCACCCAGCGCTGTGCGATTGGCTGGCGCGAGCGGGCATGGATCACGAACGGCGCATCCTGCGGCTCCCTATTGGGCGGCTGACGTGGCATTATCCCGAGCCTGATATCCTGCAACTGGAATTCGTCCTTCCGGCCGGATGCTTCGCCACCGTGGTGGTGCGCGAACTCGTCGATCTGGTGCCGGCAGGGCAGACGGACAGCCCATGCGTATTCTGATTTCGAATGACGACGGTGTTACCGCACCCGGCCTCGCCGCGCTGCATGCTGCGCTGGCGGACTACGCCGAGTGCGTGGTGATTGCCCCGGATCAAGACAAGAGCGGCGCCAGCAGTTCGCTGACGCTGGACCGCCCGCTGCACCCGCAGACCCTGGCCAACGGCTTCATCAGCCTCAATGGCACGCCGACCGACTGCGTGCACCTGGGGCTCAACGGGCTGCTCGCGCAGACCCCAGACATGGTGGTCTCCGGCATCAACCTGGGCGCCAACCTGGGTGACGATGTGCTGTATTCCGGCACGGTCGCCGCCGCGCTCGAAGGGCGCTTCCTGGGTGGCACCTCGCTGGCGTTCTCGCTGCTCTCGCGCCAACCCGACAACCTGCCGGCCGCCGCGTATATCGCCCGGCGCCTGGTCGAGGCCCAGGCGCGCCTGGAATTGCCCGCGCGCACGGTGCTCAACATCAATATCCCCAATCTGCCGCTGGAGCACATCCGTGGCATCCAGCTGACCCGCCTGGGGCACCGGGCGCGGGCGGCGGCGCCGACCAAGGTGGTCAACCCGCGCGGCAAGGAAGGCTACTGGATCGCGGTGGCCGGCGACGCCGAGGACGGCGGCCCGGGCACCGACTTCCATGCGGTGATGCAAGGCTACGTGTCGATCACCCCGTTGCAGCTGGACCGCACCTTCAACGACGCCTTCGAGCGTTTCGAGGGCTGGCTGGAGGGCGTGCTCTGATGCGCGAGCAGGACGATTTGATGCGGCGTGGGATCGGCATGACCTCCCAGCGCACCCGTGAGCGGCTGATCCAGCGCTTGTACGAGGAGGGCGTGTCCAACGCCAAGGTGCTCGAGGCCATTCGCCGCACCCCGCGCCACCTGTTCGTCGACGAGGCCCTGGCTCATCGCGCCTACGAAGACACCGCGCTGCCGATCGGCCACAACCAGACCATCTCCCAGCCGTTCATGGTCGCGCACATGAGCGAACTGCTGCTGGAGGCCGGGCCCCTGGACAAGGTGCTGGAAATCGGCACCGGCTCGGGCTACCAGACGGCGATCCTCGCCCAGCTGGTGGAGCGGGTGTTCTCGGTGGAACGGATCAAGGTGCTGCAGGACCGGGCCAAGGAACGCCTGGTCGAGCTCAACCTGCGCAACGTGGTGTTCCGCTGGGGCGATGGTTGCGAAGGCTGGCCAGCGCTGGCGCCTTATAACGGCATCATCGTCACCGCCGTGGCGCCGGAAGTCCCCCAGGCGCTGCTCGACCAGCTGGCCCCGGGGGGGCGCATGGTGATCCCGGTGGGCCCGGCGGGGGAGGCCCAGCAGTTGATGCTGATCGTGCGCGAGGAGCATGGTTTCTCGCGCCGTATGCTCGGGGCGGTGCGCTTCGTGCCGCTGCTCAACGGCCCGTTGGCCTGAGCGGTCCCGGAATATTTGCGCGCACGACGAATTACTGCGCGCCGGCCCTGTCTATCTGGCGTGGCCACTGCCGAGCGTCGGGGCCAACTGCGAGCCACCCCCGGGGCGCAGGCTCGGTTATAATTGAAACAATATTGCATTTCGTATCGTCGTATTCAGGCACCATGAGGGGAGCGCGGGTGGGTCACACAGTCATGCGGCAGCGCAAGGATCGGTCGGGGTTGAAGCTTCTGGTGCTGGCGCTGGCCATGGGGACCTTGCTGGCCGGCTGTTCCAGCACCGGCTCGAACGGCGCGCGCGTGGTCGACCGCAACAACGCGGCGCCCAAGCGCCCGACCGTCACCTCGGGGCAGTACATCGTCAAGCCGGGCGACACCTTGTTCTCCATCGCCTTCCGCTATGGCTGGGACTACAAGGAACTGGCGGCGCGCAACAACATCGCCGCGCCCTACACCATCCGCCCCGGCCAGCCGATCCGTTTCAGCAGCGGCGCGGGGGGCAGCACCACGGTCGTCAGCAGCCCGTCGTCATCGAGCAAGACCACGGTCATCCGCCGTCCGGTCGGTACTCCACCACCGCCCGCAGGCAATGGCAAAAGTGCCACGCCTGCCTCTTCCGGCGCCTCGCAAACGGTTGCCCAGGTGCCCGCCGCAGAGCGTGCCGTCGGCGGTTGGACGTGGCCGGCGAACGGCGTGCTGATTGGAAAATTCGCTTCAAACGGTAGTTTGAATAAAGGCATTGATATCGCCGGTGATTTGGGACAGCCTGTTTTTGCTGCGTCTGATGGAGCGGTGGTCTACGCCGGCAGTGGCTTGAGGGGCTATGGCGAGCTCATCATCATCAAACATAGCGATACCTACGTCAGTGCCTACGGCCACAACCGCAGGCTTTTGGTTCGGGAGGGGCAGCAGGTCAAGGCAGGGCAGACGATCGCAGAAATGGGGTCCACGGGCACTGATCGGGTGAAGCTGCATTTCGAGATTCGCCGCCAGGGCAAACCCGTCGATCCACTCCAGTTCCTGCCACGCCGTTGATCAATGTCCCGGCCTGTTCCTTGGATGTAGAGGGGACAGGCTCCAGCGCTGCCATGGAAGGGTGACGCTCGAGTCTGAGTTCGAACTCAGCAAAGGACTATAACAATGGCTCTCAGTAAAGAAGTGCCGGAGTTTGACATCGACGATGACCTCCTACTGATGGAGACGGGCATCGTTTTGGAAACGGATGTGGTGTCAGACGAACCTGCTGTACCTTCGGTTCGGACCAAGTCGAAACAGGGCGCATCGCTCAAGCAGCACAAGTACATCGATTACAGCCGGGCGCTCGATGCCACGCAGCTGTATCTCAACGAAATCGGCTTTTCGCCTCTGCTTTCGCCAGAGGAAGAAGTGCATTTCGCGCGCCTCTCGCAAAAAGGCGACCCTGCCGGTCGCAAGCGCATGATCGAAAGCAACCTGCGCCTGGTGGTCAAGATCGCCCGCCGCTACGTCAATCGTGGCCTGTCGTTGCTCGACCTGATCGAGGAAGGCAACCTGGGCCTGATTCGCGCGGTGGAGAAGTTCGACCCTGAGCGTGGCTTCCGCTTCTCGACCTATGCGACCTGGTGGATCCGCCAGACCATCGAGCGGGCGATCATGAACCAGACGCGCACAATCCGCCTGCCCATTCACGTGGTCAAGGAGCTCAACGTCTACCTGCGTGCCGCGCGGGAGCTGACGCAAAAGCTCGACCACGAGCCGTCGCCGGAAGAAATCGCCAGCCTGCTGGAAAAACCGGTGGCCGAGGTCAAGCGCATGCTCGGCCTCAACGAGCGGGTGTCGTCGGTGGACGTCTCGCTTGGCCCGGACTCGGACAAGACCCTGCTCGATACCCTGACCGACGACCGCCCCACCGACCCGTGCGAGCTGCTGCAGGACGACGACCTGTCGCAGAGCATCGATCAGTGGCTGGGCGAACTGACCGACAAGCAGCGCGAAGTGGTGGTGCGCCGCTTTGGTCTGCGTGGGCATGAAAGCAGCACCCTGGAAGATGTAGGGCTGGAGATCGGCCTTACCCGTGAGCGGGTGCGGCAGATCCAGGTCGAAGGCCTCAAGCGCTTGCGCGAGATCCTCGAGAAGAATGGCCTGTCCAGCGAGTCGTTGTTTCAGTAGTCGTTGAGCCAGGTACGGCAAACGCCCCGACTTGTTCGGGGCGTTTGCGTTCTGGCAGCAGCTCGTTGCCCCAGGAATGATGGTGTTGCAGGCTCCAGCCTTGCTGGCGAACACCGGCGCAGCCGGTGCCATCCACTCGCCCATCCGCTACGGCCAACCCGACTCAATATTCCTTTAGCCACCCTCGCAACAACACGTGTAAGCATTTGCTTACCAAGCGCGTAAGCTATTGCTGTAGGGATCGGTAAATCAATGTCGTTTTCAATGGTTTAATTTTCATAACTAATTGAAAAACAATGATTTTAACGGTGTTGAAAAATGTATCGCCGGAATCATCCTGACAAATTCGACGCTTGTTCCCTGCCGGGGAATCGCTAATATCTGAACTGTGTCTACGGACTGACACAGGCTTTCAAGGATGACGGCCAAGGACATCGCGGGACGCGATTCATCAGGATGATGTTTGGGACAAACAGGGACTACGGAAAAAATGTGGGCGGGTCAAACCGCCCCTTTTTTTTGCCCGCGGAAAATGAAAAAGGCCCTTGCGGGCCTTTTTGCGTCCGGGCGCGATCAGCGCTGCAGATCGGCGATCTTGCCAGTTTTGCCATCCCACTCTTCGGCGTCTGGCAGCGCATCCTTCTTCTCTGTGATGTTCGGCCAGATTTCCGCGAGCTCTGCGTTGAGCTCGATGAAGTTCTCCATGCCAGCTGGCACTTCGTCTTCCGAGAAAATGGCCTGGGCCGGGCATTCTGGCTCGCACAGCGCACAGTCGATGCACTCGTCCGGGTGGATCACCAGGAAGTTCGGGCCTTCGTAGAAGCAGTCCACCGGACAGACTTCCACGCAGTCGGTGTACTTGCATTTGATGCAGTTGTCGGTGACGACGAAGGTCATTTCTAATTCTCTCCTCAGGCGACGGCAGCTTGCCCTTCCTTCCAGGGCAGCGCGGTTCACGGTGGTGGCTGCAGGCCAGGCTAATAGCCTGCAGCACTCGCAAACCGCGCCGGATTCTACCAGCTTGCGCGGTGTGCCGTTATAACAGGTTTTTCAGTTGATATAGCGTTTCGATAGCTTGGCGCGGCGTCATGTCGTCCAGGTCCAGCTTGCCCAGCTTCTCGATGGCCGGGTGTGGCAGGCTGGCGAACAGGTCGCTTTGATGCGGCACGTGAGGCGTGTTGCTGCGGGCGCTGGTGTCGTTGCGTACGACCGGCGCCTCGTGGGGCAGGCTGGCGGTTTCCAGCCGGCCCAGGTGTTCGCGGGCACGTTGGATCACCACCGCGGGCACGCCCGCCAGTTGCGCCACCGCCAGGCCGTAGCTCTGGCTGGCAGGCCCCGGCAGCACATGGTGGAGGAACACGATGCGTTCGTTGTGCTCGGTGGCGTTCAGGTGCACGTTGGCCACCAGCGGCTCGCTGTCGGGCAGCACGGTCAGCTCGAAGTAGTGGGTGGCGAACAGGGTATAGGCGCGCAGCTGGGCCAGGCGCTCGGCGGCGGCCCAGGCCAGCGACAGGCCGTCGAAAGTACTGGTGCCGCGGCCCACTTCGTCCATCAGCACCAGGCTGCGGTCGGTGGCGTTGTGCAGGATATTGGCGGTCTCGCTCATCTCGACCATGAAGGTCGAGCGCCCGCCGGCCAGGTCGTCGCTGGAGCCGATACGGGTGAAAATGCGGTCGACCGGCGACAGCTCGCAGCGCGCGGCGGGCACGTAGCTGCCGATATGCGCCATCAGCACGATCAGGGCGGTCTGGCGCATGTAGGTGGATTTACCGCCCATGTTCGGGCCGGTGATGATCAACATCCGGGTGCTGTCGTCCAGGCCCAGGTCGTTGGCCACGAACGGCGTGGTCAGTACCTGCTCGACCACCGGGTGGCGCCCCTGCTCGATGCGCATGCAGGGTTCGTCGACGAAGCTTGGGCAGTTCAGGTCCAGGTTCAGCGCGCGTTCGGCCAGGTTGCTCAGCACGTCCAGCTCGGCCAAGGCGGCGGCGCTGTCCTGCAGTGGCGCCAAGTGGCCGATGAGGGTCTCGAGCAGCGCGTCGTAGAGCATCTTCTCGCGGCTCAGCGCGCGGCTCTTGGCCGACAGCGCCTTGTCTTCGAAGGCCTTGAGCTCGGGGGTGATGAAGCGCTCGGCGCCCTTGAGCGTCTGCCGACGGATGTAGTCGCCTGGCGCTTGTTCGGCTTGCTTGGTGGGCAGCTCGATGAAATAGCCGTGCACGCGGTTGTAGCCGACCTTGAGGTTGGCCAGGCCGGTGCGGGCTTTTTCGCGGGCTTCCAGGTCAATCAGGAACTGGCCGGCGTTTTCGCTCATGGCCAGCAGCTCGTCCAGCTCGCTGTCGTAGCCGGTCTTGAGCACGCCGCCGTCGCGGATCACCGCTGGCGGGTTGTCGATGATCGCCCGCTCCAGCAGGCCGGCCAGCTCCGGGTAGGTGCCGGTGATGGCGGCCAGGCGTGCCAGGTGCGGCGCTTCCAGCTCGGCCATGGCGTTCTGCAGCTCGGGCAACGCGCCCAGGGCGTCGCGCAGGCGTGCCAGGTCACGTGGGCGAGCGTTGCGCAGGCCGATGCGCGCCAGGATCCGCTCGATATCGCCGATTTCCTTGAGCTGCGGCTGCAGCTTTTCGAAGCGGTAGCCGTCCAGCAGGCAACGGATCGAGTCCTGGCGTGCCTTGAGCACCTTCAGATCGCGCAGCGGACGGTTCAACCAGCGGGTCAGCAGGCGGCTGGCCATGGCGGTCTGGCAGCGGTCGATCACCGATTGCAGGGTGTTGTCGCGGCCACCGGCCAGGTTGATGTCCAGTTCCAGGTTGCGGCGGCTGGCGGCATCTAGGATGACCGTGTCGTCCATGCGCTCGTGGCGCAGGCTGCGCAGGTGGGGCAGGGCGGTACGCTGGGTTTCCTTGGCGTAGGTCAGCAGGCAGCCGGCCGCGCCGATGGCCAGGGTCAGCTTGTCGCAACCGAAGCCCTTGAGGTCCTGGGTGGCGAACTGCTGGCAGAGGCTCTTGCGCGCCGAGTCGCGGTCGAAGTCCCAGGGCGCGCGGCGACGGGCGCCGGGGCGCTTCTCCGCGGGCAGCCCCTGCGGCCAGTCGTCGGGGATCAGCAGCTCCACCGGGTTGATGCGCTCGAGCTCGGCCAGCAGGTTCTCCCAGCCCTTGATCTCCTGCACGATGAAGTTGCCGCTGGTGATGTCCAGCACGGCCAGGCCGAACAGGCGCTCGTCACCGAGCAGGGCGGCGATCAGGTTGTCGCGGCGCTCATCGAGCAACGCTTCGTCGCTGACCGTGCCGGGGGTGATGATACGCACCACCTGGCGCTCCACCGGGCCCTTGCTGGTGGCCGGGTCGCCGATCTGTTCGCAGATCACCACCGATTCGCCGAGCTTGACCAGCTTGGCCAGGTAGCCCTCCAGCGAGTGGAATGGAATCCCGCACATGGGGATCGACTGGCCCGCCGACTGCCCACGGGCGGTCAGGGTGATATCCAGCAGTTTCGCGGCCTTCTTCGCATCTTCGTAGAAGATCTCGTAGAAGTCGCCCATGCGGTAGAACATCAGCTGGTCCGGGTGCTGGTTCTTCAGCTTCCAGTACTGCTGCATCATCGGGGTGTGTGCTGAAAAATCAGTAATTGCTTTATTCATCAATAGCTTAGGGGATTCTGTTCTGGCGCTGGGGCATGGACGGGGCATTTCGATTGAAAGCTAAGGGCTCGATGCCGCAGTCCTTGCGGAGAATGTATCTAGGGTACCACGACGCCGCTTTGGAGCGAGGCGGGTTTTTTGTAAGTCAGATTCATACACGCGTGTAGACGTTGGCTACACGAATCGGGTAGTATTGGAAACGTGGAGATGGCCTCCACACCTAAGCTCCGACATGTCAGGAGCATAGCCTAAGAAGGTCTAGATCAAGTCCCGTTTTCTCTGGGCAAAAGTCCCCGCTTATCTGGGGCATACCGAGGCAAAGCAAATGTGTGACCGCATGCAAGCAGCTCGATGTGACATACGACGTGACAACCTAATTCGAAGTGGACCTATAAGGAGAAAAAGGAACCAGTAACCAAACTATTAGAGGTAAGAAAAATGTCTGCTCTAAACATCGAGCGAGATAAACCCGTACCAATCAACATGCGGGTTGATACAAAAAAACGAAGCCTGATCGATGCGGCCGTGGAGCTGCTGGGAACTGACAGGACTAGCTTCATTTTGGATGCTGCTTGCAAGAGAGCGGAAGAAGTGATCATGGATCGTCAATTATTCATTCTCAATGATGAAGCGTTCGACCGCTTTGAACAGGCACTTGAATCCAATCCGTTAAGGAGTAACAAGTGTTTAGAAAAACTGATGTCAAAGCCTGCCCCCTGGAGCTGAGCAAACCCGAGAAGCTGAACGCGTTTCACGATTTCAGTGACTTTGACTGTGGAGAGAGCTCGATCACCGAGTACCTTCACAAGTACGCAAGGAGGGCGCAAGAGAAGAAGCAAGCGGTGGTCTACGTGATCTGCTTCAAGGGCACTAACCGGGTGGCCGGTTACTACACTCTGTCTAGTGGCTCTATCGTGCGTGAGCACGTGTTGCCCAAGAAGCTCCAGCGGAATACCCCAGATGTCCATCCTGCGACGATTCTCGGTCGCATGGGGGTGACGATGTCTGCTCAGGGTTTCGGTTTTGCCGAAGGGCTTCTGCAGGATGCCATTGGCCGGGTGCTCGCATCTTCTGAGGTTGTCGGTACTGCTGCGCTGCTGGTTCATCCTCTGAACGAGGCGCTTGCTGAGTTCTACGCGAAGAAGGCCGGCTTTGTCCGCTGCCCAGAAATTTCTCCGCTCACCATGATGCTGTCCTTGCGGTAGCAGCCCATCCCGCCGGTTCGCCGGCGGGGGGCTCCTCTTTAATTTTTGCGGCGGCCTTGGCAAATACCCATCCAGATTCGATCCAGCTCTTGGGACGACTCATCATCCATCCATTTTGCATATACCTCTACAAGCATCGTGAAGTCCTTGTGCCCCATCTGCTTTGCAATGAACGCCAGATTCCCTCGTGCCGTCAGGCACCAGCATGCGTACGTGTGCCGTGTCTTGTAGGGGCGTCTCGGACGGATTCCGGCACGGCGCTGGATGCCTGCCCATTTCGTGTTCCAGGCAGTTGAGACGAACCACTCATTGATCACTCCCTTCCTTGCTTGGGTGCTTGGCGACAGGAGCGGGGTTACCGACTCATCTCTCCATTCATGTCGGTTGTGGTACACACGGTGAAGTGGGGCATCGTCACCGCGCTGCGCAAGCGTGCCTTCCTCGCCCAGGTCGGCCATGAGTCCGGCCAGTTGCGCTACGTCCGCGAACTGGGCGGCGACCAGTACCTGGCAAAGTAGGACACCGGCAAGCTCGCCGCCCGCCTGGGCAACACGCCCGAGGCCGACGGCGACGGCCAAAAGTACTGTGGCCGTGGCCTGATTCAGATCACCGGGCGCGCCAACTACAAGCGCTGTGGCGAGGCGCTTGGCCTGGACCTGCTGGCCCACCCCGAACTCATCGAGCGCCCTGAGCATGCCGCTGACTCAGCCGGGTGGTTCTGGCATCAGGCGGGCCTTAACTCGCTGGCCGACAAGGGGCCTTCTGCGTTCGAAGCCATCACGCGACGCATTAACGGCGGGCTCAACGGACAGGCCGATCGTTTGGAGATCTACGAGCGCGCAGAGGAGGTGCTGATCTGATGGGCCTCGAATCGCGGCTAGCCCTGCTGGCACTGGTGTTCGGGGCGGTGGTCGGCGCACGGCTTGCCTAGTTGTGGCAGGCCAACGAGCTGGCCACTCAGGCGGCGGGCTATGAGCAGCGGCTTGCGACAAAGGATCTGGAGCATGGCCGGGAGCGGGAGGGTGCTGCGGTGGCGGTGCTCGGTCAGCTCGAACAGTTGCAGGCAGCCAGGCGCGAGTTGGAAGATCGCCTGCAGGCGCAGGACCAAACCTACTGGAAGGAGATGAACGATGCTCAACAAGCTCTGGCTCGCCTGCGCGACCGGCTTGCTACTGCTGATCTGCGGTTGTCAGTTCTGGTCGATGCCGGATCCGTTGCCGCCCAGGGTTGTGGCGGTGGGGTGCGAGCGCCCGCCGGCACCGGAGGCGTGGTGGATGGAGCCCTACGCGCCCAACTTGACCCAGCGCATGCTAAACGAATTATCGCCATCACCGACGAAGGTGATCGAGGATTGATCGCGCTGAAGGCCTGCCAGGCGTATGTAGATTCTTTCGCGCGATGAGGTGCGTATCTTGCCTGGGAGTGCCTAAGGATGCGCTCTTGCATGGCGCCTTCCCTAGGTTTCGTCCTATGGTGGCGTATAGGTGGCTTTCGTGAAATCATTGCTCTCTTCGAGGCTATCCCTAACCCACAGATCCAAGCGTGGGGCTGCCTGATTGATTGACACGTGGGTCGTATCTCCTCACGCGGATGTGACGAGAAATAGGACGATTTTTGCTGATGGGAAGTTATGGAAAGTAAAGCAGTCGGATTCCGTTCCGATATAAACGGTCTCCGAGCATGGGCGGTCGCATCGGTAGTATTGTATCACTTTGATGTCGCGGGTTTTTCGGGCGGCTTTGTTGGGGTCGATCTATTTTTCGTGATTTCTGGCTATCTTATGGTCGGAATTATTGCGCGCGGACTGTCAGGTGAGAAATTCTCTATTATCGAATTCTATTTAGCGAGGGCCAAGCGTATTCTGCCTGCACTTGTCGTGCTGTGCTTCGGGGTTTTGGTCTTGGGGTGGTATGTCTTACTGCCCTCCGAGCTCAAGGAGCTTGGAGTCTATGTGATTGCGGCACTCGGCTTTTTTTCTAATGTCAAGCTGAAGCAGAGTGCAGGGTATTTTACACCTGAAGCCCATGATAATTTGCTTCTGCATACATGGTCTCTTTCTGTTGAATGGCAGTTCTATATGGTGCTTCCAGTCGTGATGTTTTCGATTTGGAAGCTGCGTCCGAAATGTAATGCGCTAGTAATTGCGGTAGTGCTTGGCTTAATAGCGTCATTCTGCCTTTCCATAACACTTACATCAGGGAAGCCCGAGGCGGCATTTTACCTTCTGCACACCCGAGCATGGGAGCTGCTGGTGGGCGGTCTGATTTTTTTCTATGCTGACCGTTTTGTCCTTAGTGAAATTTTCCGGCGTTGGATTGAGGCGATTGGTTTCTCGCTGATCGTGTTCTCTATTCTAATTTTTGACAGCGGGAGCCAGTGGCCAGGATGGCGGGCTGCCGTCCCGGTTTTTGGAGCGGCATTGGTCATCCTTGCTGCGCGCCAAGGTTCCTGGTGGACTGGAGGTACTGCTACCCAGTGGTTAGGTAGTTGCTCATACTCAATCTATCTCTGGCATTGGCCGATTGCGGTCCTGCTGGCGTTTTGGGGCTTGAAAGGGCACTTGATGGCGACTCTGTACGGGCTCTGTTCTACGCTAGTGCTCGGGACATTGTCCTATCGATACGTGGAGAAAGCAGTTCGTAATGGCTTTAGTAAACGGTCGGGAGTCGTGTCATATGCTCTGCTGCTGTGCGCTGCCCTTATCGTAGGGGCTTCTGGAGTTCTTTCAGTGATCAATCGTGGATTTCCCGGCAGGCTGGATCCTCCAACCCTCGAAGTTATAAACCAAGCAAATAACAGAAATCCTCGTTTGAGCGAGTGCGCCGCAGGTGCGTCCAAAATGGGACCAAAAGATCACCCTGTCCCTGATTGTCGATATGGTAATGAGGGTAAAGTAAAAGCAGTTGTTATTGGTGATAGTCACTCATCCTCAATAGTTACAGCGGTGAAGTCTGCGATGAGTGAAGGCGACGTGCTTCAATGGTCAGCTAATGCCTGCCCGCTGGCTTACGGCATTCGAAATGAAGTGCCGAAGCATGATTGCGGTTTATTTTTGGAGTGGAGCCTGCGTCAGGTAAGTAAGCTTCCAAAAAATGTGCCAGTGGTTCTAGTAAATAGATTTTCAGTCTATTTCGATGGCCCGAACGAGGATGACCCGGCTCTCATGGGGTTGGTTTCCAAATTCTCTATCAATGGTTTCGCGTTTGGTACGAGCCAGTATCGGGAGCAGATGCGCGCCGGTATCGTAAAAACCGTTTGTGAGCTAGCTGCAGTTAGGGAGGTTTATATCGTTAGGCCTACACCTGAACAGGGCAATAATGTTCCTGTGACTATGGGGCGATCTATGATGCTGAACTCCCCGGCGCGCACCTTAATGTCGAGTG
This sequence comes from Pseudomonas sp. VA159-2, assembly GCF_024126635.1. Classification (NCBI taxonomy): domain Bacteria; kingdom Pseudomonadati; phylum Pseudomonadota; class Gammaproteobacteria; order Pseudomonadales; family Pseudomonadaceae; genus Pseudomonas; species Pseudomonas sp. VA159-2. The sequence continues at coordinate 86,966 of NZ_JAMYBV010000010.1, forward strand.
CTAGTTACAACTCCCGAAATTTCGATGCGCTGCAGGCCATTGATCAGGCTGTCGAGCAGTGTGGAGCGAAAGTGTTAGACCCTATTCCATATTTGTGTAGCGCGGGAGAGTGCTGGGGGGATATGGGCGGTCTGCCTATCTACTTTGACGACGATCATCTTAACGAAAGGGGAAGCCAGCTTCTTGTCCCTATGTTTCAGGCAACTCTGAACAGGGACTCCTGACTTAACACAGGCCGGTTTGGCCAGCACAGCGCCATGCTTGCGCGCGAGTTGCTATAAGAAGGCAAGTCGGTCGGATCCGTGGTGGAGAAGACCGCGCGCGAGCTCGCCGGTACCCCTTGCCTCGAGCTGGATGAGGCGGACCCGCCGAAGCAGGAGATCTGCTGCAGTCGGATGTTTGGCAAGCGGCTGACGGCGCTGGCACCGATCAAGCAGGCGGTGGCCACCTACACGGCGCGAGCGGCGGAGAAGCTGCGCGCCCAGGGATCGGTATGCAAGCGCATGCGGGTCAGCATCCGCACCGGTATGTTCAATCCGGACGAAGCCAAGTATGCCAAGGGCGCCTTGGTCGAGCTGCCATACCCAACCAACGATACGCTGCTGCTCACCAGGGCTGCCACCGAAGCGGCGGCGCAGGTCTACCGCTCGGGTTTCCGCTATAGCAAGGCCGAGGTTCTGCTGATGGATCTGCGGCAGCCAGGGGAGTTCAGCGATGATCTGTTCGCCGTGACGCAGCCGGCGGCTTGCGATCGGTTGATGTCGATGCTGGACGAAATCAACGGCAAGTACGGCCGAGGAACGATGCGCACGGCCAGCGTCCCCGACACCCCTGACTGGGGGATGCGGCGCGAGATGATGAGTCGTTCATACACCACGCGGATCGATCAGCTATGGCGAGTCCGGTAGAAGGGCACCCCAGATCATGGGGCAAAAATGGGGCAAACTGAGCGCCATTCTATGCCCCTCAATGCCCTTTGGACGTTTCGCCATCAGATACAAAAAAGCGCCCAAGCCCTTTGTGTATGGGGCTTGGGCGCTTTTTTTCGTCAATACTCCAGCACAATCGGGGTGTGTGCGGAGAGATCAGACATTCAGGGCCTTACAGCGGTTGATCTGGTGGCGAATTTCGAAACCGCTCATGGTACAGGCTTTTTCCCCCCGACGCAGGTCGAATGGGCGGGGCAAATCCACGCAGGTATTGGCCTGCAGAGCGGCGGCGTGCAGGCCTGCAGCGAGGTCGTTCACGCGTGGGCCCTGCAGGCATTGCATTTAGTCCGTCGGGGTTGCATTATGCACGCTATGCAAAAACGCAACGTAGCCTCCGTACTCAGAGCACTGCTCGACCGCCACGGCCTGTCCCCGACAGAGCTGCATCGGCGAACGGGCGTTCCCCAATCCACCCTGTCGCGTATCCTCAGCGAGAAGATCGTCGACCCGTCCGACAAGCATGTGTCGAAGATCGCCGAGTACTTCGGCGTCAGCACCGACCAGCTGCGCGGGCGTGCCGAGCTGGGCGAGTCGCGTGAAGCGGCTGCTGCGGGCCAGGGCCACGCCGCGCTGAGCGATATCAGTCTGTGGGACGATGAAACACCCGTCGAGGACGACGAGGTGTCCGTTCCTTTTCTCCGTGAGGTCGAATTGGCAGCAGGATCAGGAAGATTCGTCATCGAAGAAAGCGAAAACGCGCGCTTGCGTTTCGGCAAGCGCAGCCTGCGCCACAATGGCGTGCAATTCGACCATGCCAAGTGCGTGACGGTGCGTGGCAACAGCATGCTGCCGGTATTGCGCGATGGCGCCACGGTTGGCGTCAACACCGGCAAATGCACGATCGGCGACATCATCGATGGCGACCTCTATGCCATCAATCACAATGGCCAGTTGCGGGTAAAGCAGGTGTATCGCCTGCCCACCGGTATTCGCCTGCGCAGCTTCAATCGCGACGAGCACCCGGACGAAGACTACAGCTTCCAGCAGATGCAGGATGAGCAGATCAGCCTGTTGGGCCACGTCTTCTGGTGGGGCATGTACGCCCGCTGACCTTCCCTTGATCTCGAAAACCCGCCCAGGCGGGTTTTTTTTCGCCCTCGGAAAAGCCCTACAACCCGCATCCGCAAAGCCCTTCATGCATTCGGCAAAAACATGTGCATAAATTTTTCCGCAAACGCATTGACTGCATATGCATGCATGCATATTCTGTGTCTCAAGCCGGTCTGCAACCGGTTGTTACACAGGCAGCGATGAACAGGCCTCGACTGTTCAGAGGGTTGGCAACTGGCCCGGGTGTGCAGCGTAAAGCACCACGATCAGTTATCCGGCGGGCAGGCGGCCGCGGTCGGAGTCACCAATTTGAAGCGCAACCGCGCGGCGTCACCAGTCGTGGCCGGCGGTTGATCAACGCATTACTGAAAAGCCTGCATGGCGGGCTTTTTGGAATGCCGAGGCAGCGCGATAGGTTCGACCATCGCAGCTTCATATCCACGAAATTCATCGCAACGGAGGTGAAATGGGTTTCGAAATCATCAATATGGGCACGGCGCCCACAGGCGTCGGCGGCGACACGGTGCGCACCGGTTTCGACAAGGTCAATCGCAACCTGGCGCTGCTCAAGGATCGCGCCCTCCAGCCAGACTACTCGACATTGTCCGGCCAGTTGTACCGCGAGGTCGGGGTGCTGGCGGTGTCCAACTACGTGAACGCCTTCACGCTCAAGACCAAGGTGCCCAGCGCCGGAGGCATCGCCCCAATAGTGCGCCTGCACGGCTGCCTGGCGACCTACACCTCGCCGGTCACCATCGACCTGAGCTGGTATTTCTACGACGGCAAGATCGTCGCGGCGACCGCGCTGGTCAACACGTCTTCGCGGGAGATGGGCACCCTGGCGGCCAGTAACGCCCTGCAGATCATCCTCTATGAGGAAAACGGCCTGGCCAACCTGTACCTGAAGTTCCCGTCCAGGGCCTATTACCCGCGCTTTGCGGTCAGTTGCCTTAACACCGGTGCGCTGGCGATGCCGGGGGGGCAGGAGGCCAATTGGGGCATCGTGGTCGACGGTCCGCCACCGGCGGCCAGTTTGCAGCAGGTGCCGTTCACCATCGTTACCACGCTCAACACAGCCAATTGCCAGGTCGGCAACGACGGCACGATCAAGGTGGCCTGAATGCGCGCAATCATCACGCTGCTCAACGATGGCAGCACTTACGACATCACCCCGGCGCAGACGCGACTGGCCTCGCAGGCTCTCGGCGAGGGTCGCTTCAAGGTCACTGGCAGCCTGGGCCTGGTGCCGTTTCCACCCGCGAGTGTCGGCTGGGGCTACTCGCTCAGCCACATGGACAACAAGGCCGACGTCGCCATCGAGCACGACGCGGCTTCGGGCGACCTGCTGGTGACCGTCACCCGCGACGGTCAGCCTTACCGGCTGATCAGCACGCTGATGCTGCATGTCCTGGTCGATGAGTTACCCGGCGTGCCGATCATCCAGTCGATGGAGGGATGAGGTGGCCATTTTCCAAGGAGACAGGACTTTGACAAACGAACAACAGGCACTGCTCGACATGCCGCTCTGGCTGGTGATCGTCCTGGCCTTGCTCGGCGGCCTGTCTGGCGAAATGTGGCGGGCCGACAAGGCGGGGGCGCGGGGCTGGGGGCTGCTGCGTCGCCTGGCCTTGCGCTCCGGAGCTTGCATGGTCTGTGGCGTGTCCACGGTGATGCTGCTGTACGCCAGCGGCATGACCATCTGGAGTGCCAGCGCCTTCGGCTGCCTCACCGCCATGGCCGGTGCCGATGTTGCCATCGGCCTTTATGAACGCTGGGCGGCTCGTCGCCTGGGCATCGAGCAACCCGCGGCCGGCGTGGATGCCGACGACCGCAGGCATTGAGCAAGGAGCACCTATGAACGAAGCGCAACTCGACGAACTGCTGGCCGCGCTGCGTAACCAGGCCTCGGTGCAGACCGCGCTGGGGCAGTCGATCGAACGACTGGCGATGAGCAACGAGCAACTGGTGGCTTATCTGAAGAGCCGTGAACCGGACCCGGATGCCCCGCCCTACCTCGACGGCTCCAAGCCAGCCTGAACTTTTTCCACCTTTCACCTGCAGCACACGACCGTCCGGGATTCCCCGTGGCGGCTTTCATCATGTTCAAGGAGAACACCCCTATGTCGATTCTTACCCAAGGCACCCAGATCTATGCACTGGTTCCACCGGTCTCCGGCACCGGCCCGCTCAGCGTGCTGGAAGTCGATCACGTGACCTCGTTCGAACCAGGCGGCGCCCCCGCCGAGCAGATCGAGGACACCACCCTCGATGCCGCGGAGCGCACCTACAAGAAAGGCCTGCGCACCCCAGGCACCGCTACCCTCGGCCTCAATGCCGACCCGACCAACGCCAGCCACATCCGCCTGCACCAGCTGTCCGAAGCCAAGGGCAACACCACCGTCAAGTGGGTGGTGGGCTGGTCCGACGGCAAGGGCGTGGCGCCAACCGTCAACAGCAAGGGCGATGGTTTCGAGCTGCCGGCCACCCGTACCTGGTTCGCCTTCGAAGGTTATGTGGCCGACTTCCCGTTCAATTTCGCCCTCAACGCGGTGGTTACCACTTCGGTGAGCATCCAGCGCACCGGCGGCTCCACCTGGGCGAAAAAGGCCTGAGCCCGGAGAACTGAATGAACATCAATCAACTCAAGGCCCTGGGTGGCATCGTCGACGAGCAGCGCGTGCGCAAGGAAATCGTCTGGAACCGGCCTGACCCACAGACTGGCGCCATGCTTGCCCAGACCCTGGTGGTGCACGTGCGCCGCCATTCGTTCGGGGTGATCGAGCGCCTGTTCGCCGAACAGGCTTCGTCCCACAGCCGCAACGCCCATTACCTGGCCGCCTCGGTCAGCCTGGGCGAGGACGGCGAGGAGCCGCTGAGCGTCGAGGATGCCTTCAACCTCGAGCCGTCGCTGGGCTTCGTGCTGCTCAATGCCATCAACGAAGTCAACGGCACCGGTAACACCCCGGCAAAGAACTGACGGCCGCCGATGAGTTCTGGCACGAGCTGGTGCTCAACGGTATCGGCGGCCGCACGATCAGCGAAGCCAAGGAGCGGCTGAGCTACGCAGAGGCCAGGGACTGGGCGCAATACATCCAGCGCCATGGCTCATTGCACGGCGGTCGCCGGCTGGAGGCCAGCATCGCCATGTTGGCGCTGCAGGCCAACCATCAGGCCGGCGGCAGCGCCGAGTTGATCGATTTCATGCCTCACCAGCGGCGCCAGGGGGTGTCGCTCGAGAGTGCCATGCAGCAGTGGTGCTGATGACCGGCACCACCTTCTTCACGAAACCCGCCATGGCGGGTTTCACAATGATCAGGGAGTAGGCCCATGGCAACCAACCTTGCCAGTTTCAGCCCGACGATCGACCTCTCCAGCCTCGAACGGGCACTGTCCAGGGCTTCGGCCCTCAGTGACCGCACCCTGCGCGAGATGCAGAAGAACGTCGAGGCTTTCAACCAGAAGTACCTCAAGAGTGTGGGCGCCGTCGCCGACTCGAGCCTGGATATCTCGAGGAAGGCGTTGGATCGTTTCCAGTCCGCCTACACGCCGCCGAGCTGGCAGCAGGCTGTGCAGAACGCCCCCGAGCGGCCTTATGGCGAGGCGTTGCGCCAGCAACACGCCAGTGCCGAGCTGGAAGTGGCGAAGATGAGCATGAGCAAGCGCCAGGGCGGGCTGGCTGACCAGCTGTTCAAGGTGGACGAAGGCTACTACGCCGAACGGGCCCAGTTCGAACAGGCCAACCCGTTGGGCGCCGCAGGCCCCGATGGCGCCAGTTACCAGCAGCAGCTGGAGGACATGCGCACCCGGCATGCCGACATGACCAACCAGGTGCTCAACGACTACGACATGATGAGCCAGGCGCGCGGCGACTGGATGGTCGGCGCATCCGCAGCCTGGGAGGAGTACCTGGAGACCTCCAGCAACGTCGCGGCGCAGTCGCAAGCCGTCTTTGCCAGTGTCTTCGAGCGCATGGGCACGGCCGTGCAGACCTTTGCCACCACCGGCAAGCTGTCGTTCTCCGACTTTGCCAAGTCGGTGATCGCCGACATGGCCGCGCTGGCTGCCAAGACCGCCGCCTCCAAGGCGCTGAGCAGCTTGCTCGGGTTCGGCATGAACCTGGTTGGCTCGTGGTTCAGCGGGGGGGCCACGCCAGCTGCCAGCAGCATGACCGTGGGCGGTAGCACCACCACCTTCACCCCGCAGCTCAACGCTTCGGGTATTTCCTATGGCGGCTCCGCCTTCGCCAAGGGGGGCGCCTTCACCAACGGTGTCGCGAGCACGCCGACCCTGGCGCCGATGGCGCTGTTCGGCGAAGCCGGCCCCGAGGCGATCATGCCGCTGACCCGCGGCGCCGACGGCGCCTTGGGCGTTCGCGCACTCGGTGGCGGTGGTGCTGCCAGCCACAGCAGCGAAGTGGTCATCCAGCAGACTATCAACGTGGCCGCCGGCGACGGCAATGCCGCTGCGGGCGATGGCAATGCCCAGCGCCTGGCCAATGCCTATGCCGGTGCCGCCCGCCAGGGCGCCAGCGAACAGATCTCTCGTGAGCTGAGGCCCGGCGGGCAGATCTGGTCGGCCATTCACGGTCGCTGATCAAGGAGAACATCACATGGAAACCTTTACCTGGAGCCCCAGGACCGAACCGACCGGCACCGTGGAATACCGCGTGCGCACGGTGCAGTTCGGCGACGGCTACCAACAGGCGGTGGCCGATGGCATCAACAACCGCAGCCAGTCCTGGCCGTTGGTGTTCATTGGCGACGACACCAAGATCCGCGCGATCGCCGAGTTTCTCGACCGCCATGCCGGCAGCCGAGCCTTCCGCTGGACCGCGCCCCTGGGCAAGCCGGGCCTGTATCGCTGCAAAGGCTATCAGCCCACCGCCAAGGGGGGCGGCCTTTACAGCATCAGCGCGACGTTCGAGCAGGCCTTTCATCCATGACCGAGGAGAGCAGCCATGGCGCTGATCAATGACATCCAGAAACTCGAACCGGGCGCGGAAATCGTGCTGTTCGAGATCGACGGCAGCGAGTTCGGCGCCGATACCCTGCGCTTTCATGGTCATGCCATCGCCCACGATCCGGAGACGGTCGCCGCGGCTGGCGCGGCCGAACTGCCGGCCCGCTCGATCTGGTGGCAGGGCAGCGAGTATGCCGCCTGGCCGGTGCAGGTCGATGGTATCGGTGCCAACAGCAACGGCCGGGCCACCCGGCCGAAGTTCACCGCCGGCAATGTCGATGGCCGGGTCACTGCCTTGTGCCTGGCCTTCGAGGACCTGCTCAAGTTCAAGCTGACCGTGCGCCAGACCCTGGGGCAGTACCTGGATGCGCGCAACTTCGCCGCCGGCAACAACCAGGCCGACCCAACCCAGGAAGCCCTGGAAATCTGGTTCCTCGACCAGAAGACCCAGGAAGACGACGAGCACGTGCAGTGGGAGCTGTCGTCCCCCGGCGAGATCGACAGCCATGGCTTGCCCGGCCGGCAGATGACCGCCTATTGCCATTGGGCGATGACCAATGGCTACCGTGGTCCGAACTGCGGCTACACCGGCAGCTTGCGCTTTGACGATGAGGATCGTCCCACCGATGACCCGGCCAAGGATCGCTGCAAGGGGGGCTTGCGCTCGTGCAAGCTGCGCTTCGGTGAGGCGGCCGAGTTGCCGCATGGCGGTTTCCCCGCCGTTTCGCTGATCGCCCGGAACTGAACCATGGCACCGGACCTGCTCGACGCTATCCGCTGCCATGCCGCCCAGGACTACCCCCGCGAAGCCTGTGGGTTGGTCATCGAGCGGGCAGGGCGGCTTGACTACCAGCGCTGTCGCAACACGGCCAGCGAACCCGACGAAGAGTTCCGCATCGATCCGCACGACTACGCGGCGGCGGAAGACCTCGGGGAAATTGTCGCGGTGGTGCACTCGCACCCGGACGCCAGCAGCCGGCCTTCCCCCCGTGACCTGGCCATGTGCGAGGCCACGGGGTTGCCCTGGCATATCCTGTCCTGGCCGGAAGGTGACCTGCGCACGATCCTGCCCCAGGGGCAAACGCCATTGCTGGGGCGCCCGTTCGTGCATGGCCTGTGGGATTGCTGGCAGGTGTGCGCCGACTGGTACCTGCGCGAATGGGGGCTGAGCTTCCCGCGCTATGCCCGGGAAGACGGCTGGTGGGAGGATGCCCAGGGCCCCAGCCTGTACGAGCAGGCCTACGCCGATGCTGGTTTTACCGTGGTGGACAGCCCGCAACGTGGCGACATGCTGGTCATGGCCATTGGGCGTACCGCGCACCCCAACCATGCCGGGATTTTTCTGGGCAGTGATCCGCGCCTGCCAGGTGAGCCATGGACGCCCACCGGCGCTGGCCCGTTCCTGCTGCACCATCTGTACGGGCGCCCCAGCGAAGTGATCGTGTTCGGTGGACCGTGGCTGGACCGTACGCGGCTGGTGTTGCGCCACCGCGATGCCGATGGCCGCCAATGAGCGGCCTTCGTTTCAAGCAGATTCGCACAGGAGGCCCTCGATGGCTGTATCCGTGATCAATGCGCCGGCCCTGACCACCATCAAGTTGTCCGGTGTGCTGGCGCGCAAGTTTGGCCGCGAACACCGGCGGCGCCTGGACAGCGGCCAGGCATGGGAAGTGTTTCGGGCCTTGCGCAACACCTTGGAGGGTTTCGAGCAGGAGATTCGTCGGCTCGACCGTCTGGGCATGCGCTTCGCGATTTTCCGCAATCGTCGCAACGTCGACAGCGATGCCTTTGCCCTGGGGGGCACCAAGGAGCTGCGTATCGTCCCGGTGCTGGCCGGCAGCAAGCGTGGCGGCATCCTGCAGACCATCGTCGGCGCGGTGATGATCGTCGGCGGGCTGTATTTCGGACAAACCTGGGCGGTGCAGATGGGCGCCGGCCTCATGGCGGGGGGCGTGATGCAGATGCTCAGCCCGCAGCCCAAGGGCCTCAAGCTCAGCGCCAGCCCTTCGAACACCCCGGGCTATGCCTTCGGCAGCGCCCGCAACACCGTCACCACCGGTCTGCCGGTGCCGCTGTGCATCGGCAAGCGGCGCTGGGGCGGGGCGATCGTCAGCGCGGCCATCTACGCCGAGGACCGCCTGTGAGGGCGGGGTGCCACCTGGTCAATACGGCTGCCCTGGGCAGCCGTCTTACGCACAAGGAGTTGCAATGTCAGCAGCCACCCTTCAATCGCCGCTGACCCGTATCAGGCTTGGCGGCCAATTACGCCAGTTCGGCAAGACCTTCGAGCTGGCGGTGAACACACCGCGTGAGGCGATCAAGGCCTTGTGCGTGCTGGTACCTGGTTTCGAACGGTTTCTGGCCAATGCCCGCTCACGCGGCCTGGAGTTTGCCGTGTTCAACGACCGGCGCAATGTCGGCGAGGCGGAGCTCGGCTTCCAGGCCCGGGAGGAGATCCGCATCGTCCCCGTGGTCGCCGGCAGCAAGCGCGCCGGTACCCTGCAAACCATCGTCGGCATCGTGATGATCGCTGCTGCCGCCTTCTATAGCGGTGGCGTCGGTGCAGCCTTCGCCTCGGAAGGGACGGCCGGTTTCGTCGCCCACATGGGCGCGGCCATGGCCCTGGGTGGCGTCATGCAGCTGCTCAGCCCGCAGCCCAAGGGCTTGAGCATGAGCCAGGCGCCGGAAAACACCCCCGGCTATGCCTTTGGCGCCGCGCGCAACACCACGGCATCCGGCAACCCGGTGCCCTTGTGCGTGGGCAAGCGGCGCTGGGGTGGCGCCATCATCAGCGCCGCCATCTATGCCGAGGACCGGCTCTGACCGCCCGGGACCCAACGCCAGGTACAGGGCCATAGCCGGCCTGCATCCCCGGCCCCATTCAGCCAACCGCCTCGGAGGCGGTTTTTTTACGCCTGGAGGAACACATGGGCGAAACCAACAGACCTGTGATCATCGGTCGCAAAGGTGGTCAGAAGAAGCCCAAGACGCCGGTCGAGGCGCCGGACAGCCTGCGTTCCATCGCGGTAGCCAAGATGTTGCTGGCGATTGGCGAGGGAGAATTCGCCGGCACGCCGAGCGCCCGTGACATCTACCTCGACGGCACGCCGTTGATGGACGACCAGGGCAACTACAACTTCCCAGGCGTCAAGTGGGAGTGGCGCACCGGTTCGGTCGAGCAGCCGCATATCCCGGGCATCCCGTCGGTGGACAACGAGATCAGCCAGGGTATCGAGCTACGCAGCGACAAGCCCTGGGTGCATGCCATCAGTGACACCCGCCTGTCGGCGGTGCGCCTGCGCTTTGCCTGGCCGGCGCTGCAGGCCATGGACAGCGCCGGCAACATCAACGGGCACCGTATCGAGTACGTGGTCGAGGTGGCCACCGACGGCGGCGCCTACCAGCAAGTGCTCAAGGACGCGGTACACGGCAAGACCACCAGCACCTACGAGCGTACCCGACGCATCGACCTGCCCAAGGCCGCGAGCGGCTGGACCCTGCGCGTGCGCAGGCTGACGCCGAACCAGAACAACAACAAGGTCGCCGACACCATGCAGCTCGCCGGCCTGACCGAGGTGATCGACGCCAAGCTGCGTTACCCCAACACCGCGTTGCTGTACATCGAGTTCTCCGCCGAGCAGTTCCGCAACATTCCTGCCGTGACCGTGGAATGTCGAGGCCGCAAGTGGCCGGTGCCGAGCAACTACGACCCGGACACCCGCGCCTATATCGGCGTGTGGGACGGTACCTTCAAGGAAGCCTGGACCGACAACCCGGCCTGGGTCACCTACGGTATCTGCACCAACGACCGTTTCGGCCTGGGCCGCCGGATCAAGCCATGGATGGTCGACAAGTGGGAGCTGTACCGCATCGCCCAGTACTGCGACCAGTTGGTCCCCGACGGCAAGGGCGGCCAGGAAGCGCGTTTCATCTGCAACCTCAACCTGCAGAGCAAGGCCGAGGCCTGGTCGCTGTTGCGCGACATCGCCGGGATCTACCGCGGCATGACCTACTGGGCACAGGGGCAGTTGTACAGCCTGGCGGACATGCCACGGGCCACCGATTTCGACTTCGCCTACACCCGTGCCAATGTCATCGGCGGCAAGTTCAGCTATTCCAGTGGCTCGGAACGCAGCCGCTACAGCCGCGCCCTGATCAGCTACGACAACCCGCTGAACAGCTATGACACCGACGTCACGGTGGTCACCGACGAGAAGTTGCAGCGCCGTTATGGCGATAACCCACTGGAAATCAGCGCCATCGGCTGTACCCGCGAATCCGAGGCGCAGCGCCGTGGCAAGTGGGCGTTGGCGACCAACGCCCGTGACCGGGGCATCAGTTTCCGGGTCGGCATGGACGGGCGCATCCCGTTGCCCGGCTTCGTCATTCCGGTGGCCGACGAGCTGTTGGCCGGGCGTGCCATCGGTGGTCGGATTGCCGCGGCCAGCGGCCGTCAGGTCACCCTCGACCGTGATACCCAGGCGAAAGTGGGGGATCGGCTGATCCTCAACCTGCCCGACGGCACCTGCGAGGCACGTACGGTAGAGACGGTCGCGGGTCGTCGCCTGACCCTGACCTCGGCCTACAGCGTCGCCCCCGAGGCGGAGCTGGTCTGGGCGCTGGACGCGCCGGACCTGAGCGTGCCGCTGTACCGGGTGACCAGCGTGTCGCGCCCCGAGCCTGGGGTGTACGAGATCAGCGCGGTGCAGTACGAGCCGAGCAAGTTCGCCCATATCGACAGCGGTGCCCGCCTGGAAGAACGGCCTGTCAGCGTCACGCCGATCAACCTGGTGCCACCACCGGCCAGTGTCAGCCTCAGCAGCAACCATGCCGTCAGCCAAGGCCTGGCGGTCAGCACCTTGACCATCACCTGGCCGGCCGTGGCGGGCGCGGTGGCCTATGAAGTGGAGTGGCGCAAGGACGATGGCAACTGGATCAGCCTGCCGCGCAGCGGTGCCACCAGCGTTGACGTCACCGGGATCTATGCCGGCGACTACCTGGCACGGGTGCGCTCGATCAGCGTCGGCGAGATCACCTCGATCTGGAAACTGTCCGAACTGACCCCGCTCAAGGGCAAGCTCGGCACGCCTGCGGCGGTGGCTCAGCTACTGGCCACCAGCAAGGTGTTCGCCGTCGGCCTGAGCTGGCAATTCCCCGAGGGCACAGGCGATACCCAGCGCACGGAAATCTGGTATGGCACCAGCGCCAACCGCGTCGATGCCAGGAAGCTCGGCGACTTTGCCTACCCGCAGGCCGAGCATGAGCTTCAGGGCCTGGCCGCCGGTGCGCAACTGTTCTTCTGGGCACGCCTGGTGGACCGCAGTGGCAACGTCGGCAAATGGTATCCGGACGGCATCGGCGTACGCGGCCAATCGAGTGCCGAGCAGAGCGATTATGACCGCTACTTTTCCGGCAAGATCAGCGAGTCGGCCCTGGGCAAGCACCTGTTCGACCGTATCGAGCTGATCGACGGCGCCGGCAATGGCTCGGTGAACCAGCGCCTGCAAAGCTTGAACAGCGATGTGCAGTCGCGCCTGGACGATGTCGCCCGCGCCGCCAACGCATTGAACTACGACCCGGCCAAGGCCTATGCCCTCGGCGATCTGGTACGTCAGGCCCAGGGCCTGTACCAGGCACTCAAGGCGGTGCCGGTCAAGACGCCGCCGCCCAATGCCGGCTACTGGCTGGATGTGGGCCAGGTGGTCAAGGACAGCAACGGCCTGGCGGCACGGATGAGCAAGGCGGAAAGCCAGATCACCGCCGCCGAGGGTATCAACACGGTGCAGAACACCCAGCTCACCGGGTTGCAGAGCGCGCTGTCGGGCAAGGCCGATGCCGCTGCCGTGACCACCCTGAGCAACAAGGTCAGCGAGGCCCAGGGCAAGCTCGACAGCCAGGCTTCGGCGATTACTGGCCTCAAGGCCGCGCTGGGCCAGCAGCCGGACAACCTGGTGATCAAGGGCGATTTCGAGGACGGCGACAGCCAGCCCTGGACCTTCGATGCCAAGCTTTACCCAGCGCCTGCGGTGGTGGTGCCGGCGAACCTGGGCGGTACCCGCTATGGCAAGGCCATCGCTTTCTATGGCAACAGCTTCTGTGGCACGGGCAACAATATCCTCTGCAGCTCGGACGAGCAGTTCGACCTCGCAGCCGAGGTCAGTGCCGATGAAATGGCCAGCGGCCAGACCGCGCAATTGCAGATGCAGTTCTATGACAAGGACAACAAGAACCTGGGCTATCTGGCTGCCTTCAGCTTCCCGGCCGCCACTGCCCAGGGCTTTCGCAAGCTTGGCGGGCGGGTCAAGGCTCCAGCTGGCGCGGTCAAGGGGCGTATCCTCGTGCGCACCGAGCCGGCCAACGGTAGCGGCCGCTCGCTGTGGTGCAACATCGTCGCCCGGCGGGTCACCCAGGCCGACAATGCCAATGCCAGCGCCATCAGCGAGCTGGGCGCGACGGTCAGCCAGCAAGGCCGGACCCTGGTCGCCCAGGGATCGTCCATCACCGACCTGACCAGTCGCGTCGGCGATGTGGCGGGCCAGGCGGCGGGGCAGGCCAAGGCCATCACCACCTTGCAGACCCAGGCGACCCAGCTCGACGGCAAGGTCACCGCCCAAGGCACCCGCCTGGACGGCATCTACGCCCAGGTCAACCCGCCATTGGCGGGGAGCGGCAGCGACCTGGCGGGCTCCACCCAGACCTTCGTCGGCGTGTGGTCCGAGCAGTCGGCGCGCATCGAGGATGGCCTGGCCATGGCGCGCAAGCTGGACACCGTGCAGGTGCAGCAAGGCCAGACCAACGCCTCGGTGCAGCAGATCAGCCAGGTACAAGCCGGGCTCGACAAGAAGTTGTCGACGATGTGGTCGGTGAAGATGGAGGTGACCAACGACGGTCAGTACGTGGCGGCGGGGGTGTCCTTGGGCATCGAGGACAAGCAGAGCCAGTTCCTGGTGCGCGCCGACAGGTTCTCGGTGGTCGGCACCCAGGCGGGCGGCAAGCTGTTCACGCCATTTTCGGTGAGCAACGGCCAGGTATTCATGAACGCCGCGTTGATCCAGGACGGCGCCATCAGCAGTGCCAAGATCGGCAATGTGATCCAGTCGAACAACTATGTGCCCGGCCGCACCGGATGGCGTTTGGACAAGAGCGGCGCGTTCGAGATCAACGGCTCGGTGGATGGCCAGGGGCGCCTGGTGATCACCAACCAACTGATCCAGATCTTCGACGCCAACAACACCTTGCGTGTGCGCATGGGCATCTGGGGGTGATGGATGAAGCTCGGTTTGCAAACCTGGAATGAAGACGCGAGCCCGAACCTGGATACCAGCAACCGCCTGGGCACCCTGCTCGGCTCGGTGGTGACCGGGACCCGCGCAGGCAGCCTGATCGTGCCTGAGCTGATGCGTGGCGAGCCGTTCTACTTCTTTCACCCTGACGCGTTGCCGTCGCGACCTCCGAACTATCAGCTGCCCTACGAGCTGATCTATCCGGTGGTCAAGCTGCAAGGGCAAACGCTCAGCTGGAGCTTCCCGGCGTTTCGCTACACCGGTGCCTATGCCCAGTACGGCTACAGCGTCTCGGTAGAAATCATCTATGGAGTGTTTTGATGGGCCTGGAAGTCTTTGCCGAGGGCAATCACATTCAACTGACGGGCAATAACCCGGTGCTCAGCCTGGTACACAAGCGCACCATCGCGCTGGTCGAGGGGTTCGATCCGTTCAACCGCTCGCTGATGGCCGGCGCCGATGTGACCTTGCCCGCCCACGGCGTGCTGTTGCTGGGGGATACCCAGGGCCAGTACATCTCGGTGGAGTACGGGCTGGGGCACAAGGATGTGGTTCGGTTCGCCTGCTTCAACCCCACGGTCATCACGATCTACGTGTTTGCCAAGGCGCCGATCATGCCCAGCCAGTGGGGGCTGCAGAGTTACTCGGCGAGCGGTGAACTGCTATATGACTCCAGCCACAAGACCTTGCGCATCGCCTATGCCGGGCCGGTGACCAAGGCCGGGATGGATTTCCCGGTGGTGCCTGGCAACACCTATGCCGCCGGCTTGGCCTATTACCGCCGTTATTACCTGGCCCCGCCATTCCACACCACGACCTTCGTCCAGCGCGACATGATCTGTGTCGACCACGGCAGGGTCAGCCTGGGGCGGCGCTTGGCGGTCATCGAGGACAGGAACTGGTCCGACGAAATGTTCCTCGAGCCCAATGCCAGCATGCCTGACCCTGAGCCCGGCCCCATGGCGCCGCTGATCATCGCGAGCGTTTCCGGTTACTGACGCTCGTGCCTGCGCGGCAACCTTCCACCCTCCCGTAGCGCCAGCCAGCGGCTGGCGCACGGCCCAGCATGGAGATACACATGGCCAAACAGACCATCAACCTCGGCACCGCACCCGGCGGTGCCGGCGGCGACACCCAGCGCTCCGCCTGGGTCAAGGCTGTCGCCAATTTCGACGAACTCTATCAAGCCGACGCCAACCTGCAGACCAGCAAGGCTGCGGCAGGCAACAACGCCGATATCAAGGCGCTGACCGGGCTTGTCACACCCCTGACCCTCGCCCAGGGTGGCACTGGCGGCAAGAGCGCCGTCGAGGCTCGCGCAGCATTGGGCCTGGGGACTGCCGCGACGCGCAACGTTGGGCTTGCGGCAGGCAACGTGCTGGAGGTCGGCGCGTTCGGGGTCGGCGGCAAGTCGTCCCCCTACAGCGATTCGATCAACCGCATGGAAGGTGGATTTTCCCTGATCACGCCGAACACCCAGTACGTCGGGGCCACGGGCATCGCCTATGGCTCGGTGCTCACGGTGCCCTACAGCGAGACCGAGTTCCGCGGCGCGCAGCTGTTCTTCGGACAGTCTCCCGAAGCTCGCCTGGTGCTGCGTTCGGGCAGCTTCGCCACGGCCACCTTCAACGTCATCTACCACACCGGCAACACCACCCGTGCCGCCGACGGTACCCTCAAGGCGATCTGATATGACCCGAGCCGCAATCAACCTCAATGGGCCGACCGGCGAAGTCATCGACGTGACCTCGCTGGGGCGCAACGCGATCAGCAGCCACAAGGCGGGCATCGGTGAGTACCGGGTGCAAGGCACCCTGGGCATGGCGCCGCCACCGGAAGGCTGGGGGTATGTCATCAACCCGCTGGATGCAGGTGTCGAGGTGCGCATCCGGCATGTCGCGCCAGCGCTGGAAATCAGTATCAGCCGCGACGGTGTCGCGGTCGACCTGCAGCACAGCCTGACCTTGCACGTGGCCGTCGAGCCGCTGCCGCCCGAGCCGCTGCCCGAGCCCCGTCCCGACCCGCTGGCCGCCGCCCTGCGCGAGATCGCCGAGCGGCGCGCCCAGGCCGACCAGGTCATTGCCCCGCTGCAGGATGCGGTTGACCTGGAGGAGGCCAGCGTTCAGGAACTGGACAACCTCAGGGCCTGGAAGCGCTACCGCGTGGCGCTCAACCGCCTGCCCGACCAGGACGGTTTTCCTGAAACCCTCGAGTGGCCATCCGCACCGCAATGATCGCCGCTTGCCTGCATGAGGAATCGCCGATGAGCGAACTCTCCACACTCACCGCGACACTGACGGCCAGGGTGCGCGAAGCGCTGCCGGCGCTGGCCTCGGTCGACAGCCATGACCACGCCGACACTTCGCCCGCGCTGCCCGCATTGCGCCACGGCATCTTGCGCATGACTGCCGACGGCGCGCCGCGCGATGGCCGCTCGGTACTGCTTGCCACCTTCGAGGCCGACATCACCCCGGACCCGACCCAGCCCGAGGCGCGGTTGCAGGGCAGCGAACTGGCCGCGCAGCTGATGGACCTGCTGCGTCAGCAACTGTGGGGGCTGGACTTCGTCGAAGCCTGCCGCAATGTCCAGGCGCAGTACGACGGCCCCGGCTGGAAGGTGCGCTGGGAACAGCCAATCCTGTTCGGCGAGCCGCGCTGGGACTGGTCCGACCAGCCGCCTGGCAGCCTGATGCTGGGGCTCGATCCAGATACCGGCCCGGGCAAGCAGCAGGCCTACTGGGCGCCGGAGGACCTGGCATGAGCTACGCCACGGCGATGCATGACCGCATGCTGGCGTGCCTGGTGATTCCATGCTCGGTGGTGGCGGTGGACCTGGCCGCGGCACGGGTGCGGGTAAGCGACGGCGACTGGACCAGCGCCTGGTTGCGCTGGCACAGCCAGGCCGCCGGCAAGGCCCGCCACTGGCGGGCACCGAGCCTGGGCGAGCAGGGTGTGCTGATCAGCCCCAGCGGCGAGCCGGCACAAGGGACCTTCGTGCCTGGCCTGTATGGCAATGCCGGCAGCGCACCGGATGACCGTGACCATGTGGAAGTCTGGCGTTTCGCCGACGGCGGTTCGCTGAGCTATGACTGGCAGGCCGGGCGCTATGACATCCAGCTGCCCACGGGCAACGCGCGTGTCCAGGTCGGCGCCAGCACCCTGTTGGTCAGCGACGATGCGATCAGCCTTGAGGCCAGTGCCATCACCCTGACCGGCAAGGTCACGGTCAACGGCCCGCTGTTGGTCAGCGGCGACATCAATGGCGGCGGGCGGATCATCGACACCGCCGGCAACACCGCCAATCACAAGCATTGACCATTGGCCAGACTGGCGGGGTGGTACAGCCAGGCATCACGTCTATGACGTGTACTGATGTCGGCAGGGCTACAGGTCCTGAGCGGCAAGGCCACGCTCCAGATTGGGGCGGTCCGGATGTGGCACGGCCAGTGCCAGACCCCCGCGCCTATCTGATCAGCAACAAACTCATCACCGTCTTTGCAAGGCCAGGATCGGGCAGTAACCAGGGTTAGGTTGCGGCTTACACCAACGGATTGGTTCTGGACGTAACAGAATACTAAGAGGTCATATGCCACTCGATTCAATCAAGCTGGGAACCCCTCCCAGCGGCGCGGACGGTGACGTTCTGCGCACCGCGTTCATGCGGATCAACAACAACTTCAAGATGATGGACGACATGGGGCTGACCGCGCCCATTTCGCCTACCCGGGACGTTTCCGACCTCAACCAGGCGACCAGCCCAGGTTGGTACAGTGCCCTGAGTGGAACAACGGCTCACCTTCCGCCAGGGATTACCTACCCAGTGGTGTGTGTCGCGCAGACAGCCGTAGGGTTCATTGTCCAGATCGCACTGGATCCGATGACTGGCAAGTCGGCAAGCCGAGGCTTCAATGCCAATATCCAGGCCTGGAGCGATTGGCGCTCAACCCCGGCTGCATCCGACTTTGGCACCGCGGCTTTCGCGGCCCTGACCACATCCACCGGCGACTCCACCGCTGGCCGGGTATTGAAAGTCGGAGACTTCGCCATCGGTGGTTTCACCCCTGGCGTGGTCGAGGGTGATATCAACGCGCTGCGCTCCACCGGTGATTACTACGTCGAGGGCAAGAGCCTTGGCGTGCTGCCGTTCAATACCAACGGTTATCTGCGTGTGTGCTCGGTGGCGGGCAGTTACTCCATGCAGTCGTTCACCGCCTACAACGACAGTAGCCTCTACCAGCGAATGCTGATCAATGGCACCTGGACGGGGTGGTATGAGAAGTGTGCACCGACCACTGGGCTGAGTGTTTCCAGCAACCTGAACTTCGAATACAACCGGGACTGTCAGTTTATCGATACCACGGTCAACCGACCCGCTTTCATTGCCTATGGCGTAGTGCGCACCATGTGGCGTGCGGCCAACAGTGAATGCGTGCAGGTTGCCTGGTCGGTCACCAATGAACTGACGGCCATCCGCCGGGTACTAGGCGGAGTTTGGACGGCATGGGTCAATACCACGCCGATGGGGACCGTGGGGCAGGGCTGGCAAGCGACCGCCCGGGCACTCAATACCTCGTATGTGAACGACAGCGGGCGGCCCATCCAGGCCAAGGCATTGGTCGGTCCTGCCACTCAGGTCAACTCGTACCTGCAGTGGGTCGTCAATGGCGTCACCCTCACCGGGTCCTATAGCGGCGCAGCAGGCCAGTACATCGACACTGGCGCGATCATTGTCCCGGCGGGCGCGGCGTATGGTTTGTTCGTCGGCAACAACCCGGGGCCGCTCAACAGCTGGGTGGAAATGCGATGACAGGAGGATCTAAATGTTCGATCCGCACATGAAGTATTACCGCGCCGAGCCATGGGATGGCCTGGCGATGATTCATGCCTTCAAGGCCGATGGCACGCAGGATGCGTATATCGACAGCGCCCTGGTTGCGCTGAGCGAAGCCGAAGTCCAGGCGTACTACCAAAGGCTGTTGACGCCCGACCCTGGCAGCGCTGCCCAGGCTGAAGTCGCGCGTCTGCGCAGCCTGGCCGACAGCGCCATCGCCCCGCTGCAAGATGCCGTCGATCTGGATGACGCCAGCGAGGTCGAGACCACCCGCTTGCAAGCCTGGAAGCGCTACCGCATCGCGTTGAACCGTGTGTTCGAGCAGCCAGGCTACCCCGCCGAGATCGACTGGCCAGCGCCGCCGTCCTGACCCTGTCGAGTCGAACCACAAGCCCACGCCCGTGGGCTTTTTCATATCAGGAGAACGTCATGCATATCCGCACACTGGATGAGCATGGGAAAAGAGGTACCCCATGATCGGCCTGGACCGCCGCACCGGTCAGTCCTTATCGGGCGTCGCCCATCTGCGTCAATCCATCGAAGACATCCTCACCACCCCGCTGGGCAGCCGGCGCATGCGCCCGGAGTACGGCAGCCAGTTGCGTCGCTACGTCGACCTGCCGGTCAACGAAGGCTGGAAAAGCGCGGTGCAGGCCGAAGTGGCCCGCGCCCTCGGGCGCTGGGAGCCGCGCCTGCAACTGGAGCGGGTCAAGGTCCTGGCCGTGCTCGACGGCCAGGTCAGCCTGGCCCTGAGCGGCCGCTACCTGGGCGACGACGCCCTGGTGGAGGTGACCGTATGAGCCAGGTCGACCTGTCGAAACTGCCCGCCCCGCAACTGCTCGAAGACCTCGATTTCGAAGTGCTGTACCAGGATGACCTGGCCAGCTTTCGCGCCCAGTTGGGCGACGCCTGGACCGCCAACCTGGAAAGCGACCCGGTCACCAAGCTGCTCGAGGTCGGCGCCTACCGCAAGCTGCTCAACCGGGCGCGCATCAACGACGCCGCCAAGGCCCTGTTGCTGGCCTATGCCCAGGGCAGCGACCTCGACCAGCTGGCGGCCAACGTCAGCCTGCAACGCCTGGTGATCCAGGCGCAGGACCCGACCACGCTGCCACCTACCGAGGCGATCCTTGAATCCGACGGTGCCCTGCGCGAGCGCGTGCAACTGGTCTATGAAGGCCTGACCACCGCCGGCCCGCGCAACAGCTACATCCTCCATGCCCGCAACGCTTCGGGGCGGGTCGCCGACGCGACCGCCGAAAGCCCGTCGCCGGCGGTGGTGGACGTCACCGTGCTGAGCCTGGACAACGATGGCGTGGCCAGCCCCGAGCTGCTGGCCCAGGTCACGGCCTACCTCAACGACGACGATATCCGCCCGGTCGCCGACCGCGTCAATGTGCGCAGCGCCGAGGTGTTGCCCTACCGCGTCGAGGCGGTGCTGCACATGGCCGACAACGGCCCGGAGTACGAGACGGTGCTCAGCGAATGCCGACGCCGTCTGCAGGCCTGGGTCAACCCACGCCGGCGCCTGGGCGTCGAGGTCGCCCGCTCGGGCATCGACGCGCAATTGCACATCGACGGCGTCAGCCGGGTCGAACTGCTCGGCTGGCGCGACATTCGTCCGAGCAAGGCCCAGGCCGCCTGGTGCACCGGCATCGACCTGCAGCGGGGTGAGTGACATGCACAGCCTGTTGCCGCTCAACCGCACGCCGCTGGAGCGGGCCATCGAAGTGGCGGCTGACGAAGACCTCAAGGCCGCCCTGCGCACCCTCTACAACCCCGACACTTGCCCGGCACACCTGCTCTACCAGCTGGCCTGGGCCTGGTCGGTGGACCGCTGGGACGACAGCTGGAGCGAGGCGATCAAGCGCTCGGTGATCCGCTCGGCGTTCTTCGTCCATGCCCACAAAGGCACCCTCGGCGCCTTGCGCCGGGTGGTCGAGCCGTTCGGCTACCTGATCGAGGTGCAGGAGTGGTGGCAGGCCGAGCCTGCCGGGGTGCCGGGGACCTTTGCCCTGAAGGTCGGGGTGACCGACAGCGGCATCAGCGAGCAAACCTACAACGAACTGTCGTCGCTGATCGACGACGCCCGGCCGGTCAGCCGCCACATGACGGGGCTGGCGATCAGCCTCGAAAGCCGTGGCGTCCTCTACTTCGGCTGCACGCAGCAGGACGGCGATGAACTCGACGTCTACCCGCCGGCATCGCCTGACCTGATCGTCAGTGGTGCCATCGGTCGCGGCGGCCGGGAACACACAATCGATACCTTGGACATTGCACATGGTTGACCAGAATTCCCAGTTCTACGCCATCCTCACCAACGTGGGCGCGGCGAAACAGGCCAACGCGGATGCCTTGGGCATCCCGTGGAAAATCACCCAGATGGGCGTGGGCGACGCCAGCGGCGCCGACCCCACCCCCAACGCCACCCAGACCAGCCTGATCAACGAATGGCGCCGGGCGCCGTTGAACCAGCTGAAGGTGGACGACAAGAACAGTGCGATCATCGTCGCCGAGCAGGTCATCCCGGCGGACGTGGGCGGTAAGTGGATCCGCGAGATCGCGTTGTACGACGCCGATGGCGACATGGTTGCCGTGGCTAACTGCGCACCGACCTACAAACCGTTGCTCAGCCAGGGCTCAGGGCGCACCCAGGTGGTGCGCATGAACCTGGTGGTCAGCAGCGCCAGCAACGTGCAGCTGAAGATCGACCCGTCCGTGGTGCTCGCTACCCGTGAGTGGGTGACCGAGGAGCTGGCCCGGCAGGATTTCAAGCATTCGGTGCAGGTGGCGACCACAGCGCCCATCAGTTTGAGCGGGTTGCAAACCATTGATGGCGTTGCAGTGCAAGCCGGCACCCGGGTTTTGGTGAAGGATCAGACGTCTGCCAAGGACAATGGTCTGTATCAGGTGGGCTCAGGCCCATGGGCGCGCAGCCGCGATGCCGATAGCGATGCCAAGGTCACCTCTGGCCTGCTGGTGCTGGTCGAGAAGGGCACGTTCAATGGCGACAGCGCCTGGCAACTGGTCAGCGATGGGCCGACGACCTTGGGAGTCAGTGCCCAGAACTATGAAATGGCCTTCGGCCGTAGCGGTGTATCGGCAGGGACTTACCGCAGTGTCACGGTAGACAAGTATGGGCGAGTGATTGCCGCGACCACTCCGACCACGGTTGCCGGGTACGGTCTGACCGATGTCTACACCCGAGGCCAGGTCGATGCTGCGCTGGCCTTGAAGGCCCCCTTGGACAGCCCGGCGTTGACCGGAACCCCAACGGTTCCTACTGCGGTCTCTGGTAGCAACAGCCAGCAAATTGCCAGTACGGCATTCGTTCAGGCGAGGGGGCAGCAATTCAGTGGTGTCGCGGCATTCAATGCCCCTGGCCCTGTGAGCGGTACGCCGGAACATCTTGGTGGCATCGTGCATTTCTGGGGTACATCCGCGCAGTCGTACTCTGTTCCAAGTGTCGCGTCAGCGGGAGTGGGGCCTGGGGCGTGCGTCAGGATTCACAACTGGGGGACGCACCCCCTGAGTATCGTTCCACAGGGTGCCGACAAGATCCAGGAAACCTTGACGTCCGGCTACTCGAGCGTTGCCCGGGTAATTGCGTCCGATACCTATGTTGACGTGCTGCATATCGGTGGTGGTTTGTGGTCGATGTTTGGACCCGGTGTCGAACCCGTCACGTTGCCTTGGAGCCGCACGTTGGCTACCAACGGGTACTCCCGCATGCCCAACGGCTTGATCTTGCAGTGGGGACGAGGAGTAATCAACGCTTCCACTGGGAGGGCGGCAGTGGTTTTCCCCACCAAATTCCCTAATACGGTGCATTCGATAACCGGCTGTCATTGGGGGGGAGGGGGGGCGATGTTCATTGTCGATGAAAGTGCGACCGTCACGCCCTCGGGATTCACCACCGTGGTCACCGAGAAACCTGGGAGTATTTCCCTGGGAGCCACCTACGGTTTCGCCTGGCAGGCCATCGGCAGCTAAGGAGCGCAAGCAATGCAAGACATTTACTACTCCGCGACCGCAGGCGGCTTCCTGACTGCGGACATTCACGGCTGGCATCTGCCGGATGACGCGATAGAACAGGCAGATTGGACGACGACCTATGCCGAATTGTTGGAGGGGCAGGCGGCAGGCAAGGAAATCATTGCTGATGTGCATGGTTTGCCGGTTCTTCGCACGCCACCGCAGCGTCCCCTGACTACAGAGCAAGTGATGATGCAGCGCAGATTCGCGTATGTGCAGGAGTCCGACCCGCTGAAGAATGAGGCTGATTACAACGCTCTGGTTACCGGGGAACTCCCGGACTACAGCGCCTGGATGGAAAAAGTAGGCGAGATCAGAGCGCGATATCCCTTTCCCGAGTAGGCGGATGGTTGCTGCCTTCGCCAATTGATCATCTGTCTTCAACAGACAACGCCGCGCACCATCGGGCGTTCTTTACAACAGGGAGCAACAATGACGCAGGGATTGCAGGTCAGGGATGCGAACGGCGTCGAGCTGTTCTCCACCTCGTCGTTGCCCTTCCGGGCAATGGGAATGTTCACCACCACCAACGCCAACGGTTCCATCGCTCTGCCGATCGCGGCCAAGGGACAGTTCGCCTACTTTTCAAGGCCCACCATCCTGAATGCCACGCAGATCCCCTTGCATCCCGTGGTCACCTGGAGCAACGGGGTGGCCAGTTGGACCTTCCCCGTTCAGAACATGTGGGCGTCTCGCGACATCATCAGGGTACCAAGCGTTGTGTACTGGGGGGTACAGGATGTTTGATGTCTACCATGACAACGGTACGTTGTCGCTAAGCACTCAAACCTACCCGCTGCGATTGTTCAAAAGTTTTACGATGAATGTCGTGACCAATCGAATGAACCAAGGCGGAGCGGCTTCGTTCTATGTCGACCAGGCGCCTGGCAATCTACTTAATCAACAAGACTGCCTGATCTTCATGCGCCATTCCAAACCTGGGGCGACGACAACGGTGTGGTATGAGGGGCGGCCATCGCAGCCCTATCAGCAGTCGCATCCCTACGGACTACCGCTGTGGATCGCCTCGGATGTGCCCGGTACCGTACAGGTTTATGTATGCAAATTGATGAGCGCGGCACAGGCCCCTGCGGTCAATTTTGGCATCGAGCTTTACGACGACAAGGGATTGAGAACGTTCTCCTCGGCTACGCACCTGGTCGGCCTGCAACGGATGATTAATCCCGCGCTCACCACCAGTGGCACCCTGGCTACCAGCACCATGGCCTGGGGCAGCAGCATGGAGGCGTTCTACCGGTATTTTGACAATCCGTTTTTGATGACCTGGAACCAGGGTGTGGCCTTCACGGGAGCGGCATTCACCTGCTACGCGTTGGGTTACGTCCACCACGGCGGACCTGCGTTCTGCTACAGGAAAGTGCTTGATCCAAGCATTCCGGTCGTTCCCGTTTTGTTCATTGAAACGGCCAACCTGCCCATTCCCTACAACTGACGCGGCGCCTACAACGCCAGCATCTTCCCGGCCCCGCTTTCGCGGGGCCTTTATTTTTCATCTGGAGCAAACCTACATGAGTGGATTCTTCCACGGCGTCACCGTGACCAACGTCGACAGCGGCGCGCGCAGCATCGCGCTGCCGTCGTCCTCGATCATCGGCCTGGTCGACACCTTCAGCGAAGGCCCGGGCGCCAGCGCCAAGGCCAATGACCTGGTGCTGATCACCAGCGAGCGCGAAGCGGTCGCGGCGTTCGGCCAGGACGCGGCGATCACCCAGGCCTGCCGCGCCATCTACAGCCGCGCCAAGGCGGTCATCGTCGCCTGCGGCGTGGCCAAGCTCGAGGACGCCGCCGAGCAGACCTCGGCGATCATCGGCAACGTGCTGGCCGACGGCAAGCGCACCGGCCTGCAGGCGCTGCTCGACGGCAAGAGCCGTTTCAACGCCCAGCCACGCCTGCTGGTCGCCCCCAAGCACAGCGCCACCCCAGCCGTCGGCACCGCCCTGGTGGCCCTGGCCGACAAGCTGCGCGCCATCGCCATCATCGACGGCCCCAACAGCACCGACGAAGCGGCCATCGCCTACGCCAAGAACTTCGGCGCCAAGCGCGCCTTCCTGGTCGACCCGGGCGTGCGCTACTGGGACAACGCCGCAGAGGCCACCGTCGACGCGCCGGGGTCGGCCTGGGTCGCCGGCCTGTTCGCCTTCACCGACCGCGAGTACGGCTTCTGGGCCTCGCCTTCGAACAAGGAGTTCGTCGGCATCACCGGCACCAGCCGCGCGGTGGAGTTCCTCGATGGCGACGACAGCTGCCGCGCCAACCTGCTGAACAACGCCAACATCGCCACCATCATCCGTGACGACGGCTTCCGCCTGTGGGGCAACCGCACCCTGTCCAGCGACCCGAAATGGGCCTTCGTCACCCGCGTGCGGACCATGGACATCGTCATGGACGCGATTCTCTACGGCCACAAGTGGGCGGTCGACCGTTCCATCACCGCCACCTACGTCAAGGACGTCACCGAAGGCTTGCAGGCCTTCATGCGCGACCTGAAGAACCAGGGCGCGATCATCAACTTCGAGGTGTTCGCCGACCCGGAGCTGAACACCGCCAGCCAGCTGGAGCAGGGCAAGGTGTACTGGAACATCCGCTTCACCGACGTACCGCCTGCCGAAAACCCCAATTTCCGCGTCGAAGTCACCAACCAGTGGCTGACCGAAGTCCTCGATTCCGCCGCTTAAGGAGCGCACCTACATGGCAATGATTCCCGAAACCCTGGCCAACCTGAACCTGTTCGTCGATGGCGTCAGCTTCCAGGGCGACGTGCCCAGCCTGACCCTGCCCAAGCTCACCCTGAAGACCGAGGAGTACCGCCCCGGCGGCATGGACATGCCGGTCGAGCTGGACCAGGGCATGGAAAAACAGGAAGCCGCCTTCACCACCACCGGCGTGCGCCGCGAGTCGCTGAAGTTCTTCGGCCTGGCCGACGGCACCGGCTTCAACGGTACCTTCCGCGGCGCCTTCAAGGGCCTCAAGGGCAAGATCAACCCGGTGATCGTCACCCTGCGCGGCGCGCTGAAGGAAGTCGACATGGGCGACTGGAAGTCCGGTGACAAGGCCGAGATCAAGCACAGCGTCGCCGTCACCTACTACAAGCTCGAGGTCGATGGCCGCCTGGTCTACGAAATCGATGCCCTGGGCATGAAGCGGGTGATCGACGGTGTCGACCAACTGGCTGCCCAGCGCGCGGCACTGGGGCTTTAAGGAGAACCGATCATGGCTCAAGCGAAAAAACAGCCGCAATGGCTGGCCCTGGAGGCCGAGCGGGTGACCGTGCGCCTGTCGCGCCCCAGCGAGGCCAATGGCGTGCAGGTCGACAGCCTGTCGCTGCGCGCACCGACCGTGCGCGATATCCGCCAGGCCCAGGCCGGCGGCGCCGGCAACGACGAGCAGCGTGAGCTGAACCTGTTCGCCTCGCTGGCCGAGGTGGGCGTCAAGGACCTCGAAGGCCTGGCCCTGAAGGACTACAGCCGCCTGCAGGCTGGCTATTTTCGCCTGGTGCAGGACGACGAGCTTTGACCCTGCCCGGCAGAAGGCCGCCGCCCGGCGGCTGGCCAGGGAGCTGAACTTTTCCGCCAGCGAAATCATGAGCATGTCGTTCAGCGAGATGCTCTGGTGGCTGGCGGAATGACAAGGAGGAACGCATGGCCAACACACAGGTGTTCACCCTCGGGCTCGGCATCAGTGCCGACCAGCCGCTGGGCGCCACGTTCGATACGCTCCGCCAGCGCATCGGGCGCCTGCGCAAGGAAGCGGACGGCACTCGCCTGGGGCGGCTCATCGGTGAGGTGCTCCGCCTGGGCCTGGAGCTGGACAAGGTGGGGCACGTCGGCAGGGAGCTGGCTGACAAGCAGGCAGGGGGGCACGAGGCGCAAGTCGAGCGCTTGCGCGACGAAGGCGCGCGTGTCGTTCAGTTGCAGCAGGCTTATGGGCAGCTGGGCCGGGCTATCGCCGGCTTGCCGCTGCTCAGGCCCGTCGAAGCGCGACCGCCACCCCTGCGGTTGTCGGCAGCGCACGGCAAGGCGCCGGCCGAGGTAGCGGCCAAACCGCCGACCCCGGCCAGCCCCACGGCCACGCCCCGTAGCGCTGGCGAGAAAACCAGAATCGTCATGGCTGGCCTGGGTGGGCTTACCGCTGGTGGGATCGCGGCCTACAAGGCCAGCCGCCGTCTGAGCCCTGAAGAGCGGCAGCGGGCGGTCAAGGCGGTCAGGGGCAAGGTCAGGATGGGCGCGGCCACGGCAGCGCTCAAAACTGGCGAGGCCTTGGTGACCGGCGAGGATGGCCGGGCGAAGGCCAAAGGCGTCGGTGCGGCTGTCGGCGAACTGGCCGGCAACCTGCTCGGCGCGGCCCTTGGCGCGGCGAAGGGGGGCGCCCGCGGTAGTCAGCGGGGGGAGGACTACGCCAGCCTGTTTGGCGGCTATCTGGGTGAAAAACTCGGGGGGCGCGCTGGCGAGGGGCTGTACGACTTCTTCACCGATAGCAGCGACGACAAGGGCAGAACGCCCGCGGCCTCTTCGGCAAGTGCCCAGGCTGGAGCGGCCGCGCCTGCGTCGTCGCTCCAGTTGGCAGGGCCCCAGGTCGACCTGTTCGAGGCTCAGGTCGACGCTGGGGCGCTACCGGCCCTTGGCAGTGCCTTGGGCGAACTCGAGCTCGGTGCCTCGCGTGCGGGGCAACGCCTGCTTGCGCTGGGTGCACCGGCCCCTGCCGCCACAGCGCCTGTGCAGACGCCGGCTAGCACGGTGTTGCAGGCCTTGGCGGATAAACCCAAGGCTGATCCGTCTGCCGCGCCAGGCACCGCCCCCGTGGCGAGTTCCGATGCGCCCAAGGGGGTATTCGCCAAGATGGGCGGCGCGGTCAAATCCCTCGGTAAACCGGCTGTGCTGGGGGCCGTGGGCAAAGGCCTGGAGACCTTCACCAGCGACAAGTCCGACAGCGACAAGGCCGAGGGCTACGGCAGTGCCGTGGGTGGCCTGGTCGGTACGCTGGTTGGCGGTGCGCTGGGCTCGGTGGTACCTGGCCTGGGCACGGTGGTCGGCTCCACGGTCGGTGGCATGCTGGGCGAGGCGGTGGGGGGCTGGGTCGGCAAGACCTGGTTCGGCGGTGACCAGCAGGCTGCCCCGGCTGCCAAGCCTGCGAGCGCGAGCAAGATTGATACGGCGAGCGGGCCCGCCAAGGAGGGCGCGCAACCTGCGCAAGCCCCAGCCGCTGCAACATCTGCGGTGGAACCCAGGGGCGTTGGCGCGGCGATGAAGGTACTGGCCAAGCCCGCGGTTCTCAAAGCCACCCAGCAAGGCTTGACGACCTTCACCAGCGACAAGCCCGCTGGCGAAAAGGCCGAAGGCTACGGCAGTGCCGTCGGTGGGCTGGTCGGCACACTGGTTGGCGGGGCGATTGGTTCGGTGGTGCCGGTGCTCGGCACCACCTTCGGCGCCGCGCTTGGCGGGATGGTCGGCGACCAGCTCGGCGGTTGGCTTGGCAAGACCTGGTTTGCCGGCAAGGAGCAGCCTGCCCAAGTGGGCACGGCAGCCAAGGCTGGTGTCGCCACGCCTGCGCAGGCAAAGGCCGAGCCTGGCGATGTGCTGCGCTCGATCAGCAGCCCGGCGCCCACCGCGCCGGCTGCGCCTGCCGGCATATCGACCCCGCCCGCCACGCCACCGGCACCGGTCTACAACCAGCAATTCACCTTCACCTCGAACATGCCGGTCACCGTCAGCAACAGCCTCGACGATCCGGGTACGCTCGCGCAACTGGAGGCCATCGCCCGGCGCCAGTTGGAGGAGTTGATGCGCCAGGCCCGTTCGGTGCAGTTGGCCGACACCCCACACATTGCACTTTAAGGAGCAAGCATGACCTATCTGGAGCAGCTGCAAGCCACGCTGCACGCCCTGGTCAAGGCGGGCGAAGCAGGGCGTCGGCGTGCCGACGCCATGCTCGAGCCGATGAACGAGGCGATCGGCCACGTGCAGGGCGCGGTGGCCGAGCTGGAGGGCCTGCCTGTGGTCGGCCCGCTCATCGGCGCCAAACTACAGCGCACCATGCGGGCGATTGCCTCGGCCCAGGCGCGGGTTGCCAAGGTGCTTTCCAAGTACGACCAGGCGCTCGGCGTGGTGCGCCAGGTGCGTGAGCGCATCGACGCCGTTGCCGGGCACGTGGCCAAGGCCGGTGCGGCGATCCGCCGGGTGGCGGGGGAGGTGCGCTCGGCCGTCAATGGCGTGCTGTCGACCCTGGGCTTCGCGCCCGAGGCGACCCCCGCACCCGAAGCGGTCAAGCCGTTTCCCCACCTGCTGGTGCTGCAGCCGCTCAAGGCCGGCAGCGCGCCGTACTACTTCAACCTCGACACCGCCGCCTTCGACCAACTGCGTCGGCAGACGCGTTTTCGTTGGGCCGGGCAGGAGCGCCTGAGCCGTGAAAACGCTCAACAGGCGGTCAGCCTGGGCGAGGAGAGCATCACCTTGCGTGGTGCGATCTTCCCCGGTTTCAAGGGCGGTATCGGTCAGTTGCAGACCCTGCGCAGCATCGGCCGGCAGTTGCTGCCGTTGTCCTTGACCACAGGTTACGGCGAGGTGCTCGGCACCTGGTGCCTGACCAGCATCGAGGAAGAGCAAAGCATGCTGCTGGCCGGCGGCATCCCTCGCAAACAAGGTTTCTCACTGGAGTTCGTCAGCTATGGCCCGGATCTGCACAACGTCTGAGGGCGATCTGCTCGACACCCTCTGCCAGCACTACTACGGGCATCTGGGCGGCACGCTCGAAGCGCTGCTGGCTGCCAACCAGGGCCTGGCGGACGAGGCCCAGCCGTTTCGCGCCGGGGTGAGGATCGTTTTGCCGGAGCTGTCCGTGGCGACAAGCAGCAGCCTGCAGTTGTGGGATTGATCACGCCCTCCCTTCACATCCATGCCCTGAGGCCTGACCATGCAGCCCCAATTTCGCATCACCGCGGACGGCCACGACATCACCACGTTGATCAACGACCGTCTGTTGCTGCTGCGCACCACCGATAAACCCGGCCTGGAGTCGGACGAATTCGAACTACGCCTCGATGCCCGCGACGGTGCCTTGGCGCTGCCGGCGCGCGGCGCAGCGCTCGAGGTGCACCTGGGATACGCCGGTCAACCCTTGAGCCGCCTGGGTCGCTATACCGTGGACGAGGTGGAGCTGTCCGGCCCGCCCGACACCCTGGTGATTCGCGGCAAGGCCAGCGACCTGCGCGGCAGTGGCAAGAGCATCCGCAGCGGGAGCTGGGAGCAGGTGACGCTGCAACGCATCGTCGCCGAGATCGCCGCCCGCAACGGCTGGCAGGCGGTGTGCCCGGTGACTGCGCAGATCCCGCGGGTCGACCAGTACAGCGAGTCGGACTTCAACTTCGTCACCCGCCTGGCGCGCCTGCACGATTGCACCGCCAAGCTGGCCAACGGCCAACTGCTGGTGCTGCCGCGCCAGGGCGGGCTGAGCGCCAGTGGCAAGCCCCTGGGCGTGGTGAGCATCGCCCGCAGCGATGTCAGCCAGTGGCAGTTCCGCCTGGCCGACAAGAGCACCCACAAGGCGGTCAGGGCTCGCCACCAGGACAGCGCCAGTGGGCGCCTGCAAACGGTGGAGCTGGAAAACCGCGACGCCCCGAGCGGCCTGCAGCCGGTGTACACCGACCGCCACCTGTACCCCAGTCGCGCCGCCGCCGAACAGGCCGCCAAAGCGCGCCTGGCCAGTTTCAACCGCGATACCGCCAGCGTGCGCCTGGACCTGCCCGGGCGTACCGACCTGTTCGCCGAGCGCAGTATCGAGGTGAGCGGTTTTCTCCCTGGGCTCGATGGCACCTACCTGGTCGAGTCGGTGGAGCAGGTGTTCACCAGCAGTGGCTGGCGCACCACCTTGCAATGCAACGGCGGCCGCGAGGGCAAGGCCCGCGCCAAGGGCGCCGCCGCGCGCCGCACGGGGTTGTGCAAGGCCTGAGGCGCTCCGGGAGAGCGTTTCCCGGTGCCTGTCGGTGAACGCCACTTCTATAGTCGTCGCTCAATCGACGAGCCCGACCCTGGAGGGCAGAAAGGATGTCTGCAGTACTCGCTTACCGTGATATTTGCGTGATCGACAACGCGATCAGTGCCGAGGAGCAACGCCAGCTTGGCGAGTTGCTCAGTGGGGCAATTTGGCAATACGGCTGGTCGCAGTCCTACGGCCCCCTCGAGCGCCCTTGCTGGCACAGTTTCATTGCCGGGACCCGGCGCGATGAAGGCGAGGATTGCGAGGCAGAATTGCGTGCCCGTCCGCGCTGGGGCGTTCTTGCCGAATGCTGGGCGCGTATCAAGGCGGCTCACATGCCACACGCCACGCTGCTTGGGGTGTATGCGAACGGGCAGGCCATTGGACAAAACGGTCCGATCCATCGTGATAACACCCCGCAGGAGCCTGGACGCACGTCACCAGGAGGTTTTCAGCTACCGCGAGGGGTATGAGGGCGCAGGCTTGCGCATCGCGAAGAAGGTGATGCTGACGGTCGAAGTAGGGGCTGAGCACAGCATGGTTCGCGAGGTGGTCGCCTTGGATGGCAAGGTCCTTTTTGACGAGCGGCTCTATTGGAAGGTCGTTAGCTGGCACAACCGGCACTCGGATTTCATGACCGGGTTTGGAGTCTTTCTGGGTCTGGTAGGCGCGAGCCTGATGCTGTGGTCCGCCTGGGGCGATCGTCATGTGCTGCTCTTGCGCTGAATCGCGTTCATTTTTCCGCATGCCGGGAGTTCCTGGCCGCTTCACCACCAGGACTATCTTCATGTTCATCGACTTACGCTGCGGCCAGTGCCACAAGCTGTTGGCCCGTATTACCCCGGTTTCCGAGCTCCAGATCAAGTGCGGCCGTTGCCGCACCTTGAACCATGTGAAAGCCACGCGCTTCGAGCCATCGCCTGTGAGCGAACCTCCGGCGGCCTGCGCCGCCCTTCGATCAGACAGCCATGGAGAATGTATCGATGCCGCTCACTGAACAGCAGCTTCGCCAGATCTACCCACTCGCCGGCCAGCGCGCCGCGACTTTCCTGCCAGCGCTCAACACGGCGATGGCCAATTGGGAAATCGACCATCCCAAGCGCATCGCTGCTTTCCTGGCCCAGGTCGGCCATGAGTCCGGCCAACTGCGCTACGTCAAGGAGCTGGGCAGCGACCAGTACCTGGCGCGCTACGACACCGGCAGCCTGGCCCTGCGCCTGGGCAACACGCCGCAGGCCGATGGCGACGGCCAGCTGTACTGCGGCCGTGGCCTGATCCAGTTGACCGGGCGCAACAACTACCAGGCGTGCAGCCGCGCGCTGTTCGGTGACGAGCGCCTGCTGGCGCAGCCGCAGATGCTTGAGCAACCCCGCTGGGCCTGCGAGTCGGCAGCCTGGTTCTGGCATTCGCGCGGGCTCAATGCCCTGGCCGACCAGGGCGAGTTCAATCGCATCACCCGGCATATCAATGGTGGTCTCAATGGCCTGAGCGAACGCACGGCACTGTGGGCACGGGCCCGCGAGGTGCTGTGTTGAGCCGCTGGCAGGCGGCGCTGTGCTTGCTGCTGATGGCAATGAGCGCCGCCGCGGCCTGGCAGGCCCAGGGCTGGCGCCATGGGCGCCAGCTGGCGGTGCAGGAGCAGGCGCTGGTGCAGCAGCGCCTGGACCAGGCCAAGGCCTTGTACGCGCTGCTGCTGGCCGAACGCGAGCAACGCCAGGGCCTCGAACAACGCCTGCGCGACAGTGAATCGAAACATTACCAGGAACTCACCGATGCCCAACACGCTCAAGCACGCCTGCGCGATCGCCTTGCTACTGCCGATCTGCGCCTGTCGGTCCTGGTCGAACGCGACGCCAGTGGCGCCGCAGTGCCTGCCGCCGCCGGCACCGGCAGCGTGGATCATGGCCCCGTACGCGCCCGACTTGACCCGGCGCATGCTCGACGAATTATCAGCATCACCGACGACGGCGACCGTGGATTGATCGCGTTGCGGGCCTGCCAGGAGTACGTGCGTAGCCTGGCCCATTGAGCACTTGCCAGCCCACTGGGGAATGGTAGGGTAGGGCGCTGTCTTGCCAGGAGCTCGCCATGGACCCGATCACCGTACTTTCCACGCGCCTGGGCGAACACCTGCGGCGTTTCAACGCCCAGGTGAGCACCGCCGAATCCTGCACCGGCGGCGGCATCGCCGAGGCCATCACCCGTATTCCCGGCAGCTCGGCCTGGTTCGAGGCCGGCTATGTCACCTATTCCAATGCCCAGAAGACCCGCCAGCTTGGCGTCCCCGAGCCCTTGTTCGCCCAGGTTGGCGCGGTTAGCCAGGAGGTGGTCGAGGCCATGGTCCGTGGCGCCCAGGCCGCCAGCGGGGCGCGCTTTGCCGTGGCGGTGAGCGGCGTGGCCGGGCCGGATGGCGGCTCGCCGGCCAAACCGGTGGGCACGGTGTGGCTGGCCTGGGCCGACGGCAATCACGTGAGCAGCGAGCGGCGCCACTTCGACGGCGACCGCGAGGCGGTGCGCCGACAGACGGTGATCGCCGCGTTAGACGGCTTGTTACAGCTTGGCGCGGAGTAATTCACTCGACGGGGGTTTGCGGAAACGAATCCCTGTGGAATAATACTGGCTACTTATACAGTTGTTCCGGCCCCAGGGCCAAGTCGATCACGTGAGGATTTCAATGGACGACAACAAGAAGCGCGCCTTGGCTGCGGCCCTGGGTCAAATCGAACGCCAATTCGGCAAGGGCGCGGTCATGCGCATGGGCGACCACGAGCGCCAGGCCATCCCTGCCATCTCCACCGGTTCCCTGGGCCTGGACATCGCCCTGGGTATTGGCGGCCTGCCGAAGGGCCGTATCGTCGAGATCTATGGCCCGGAATCCTCGGGTAAAACCACGCTGACCCTCTCGGTCATCGCCGAAGCCCAGAAGAACGGCGCCACCTGCGCCTTCGTCGACGCCGAACACGCCCTCGACCCCGAATACGCCGGCAAGCTGGGTGTCAACGTCGACGACCTGCTGGTCTCGCAGCCGGATACCGGCGAACAGGCCCTGGAAATCACCGACATGCTGGTGCGTTCCAACGCGGTCGACGTGATCATCGTCGACTCCGTGGCAGCCCTGGTACCCAAGGCCGAGATCGAAGGCGAGATGGGCGACATGCACGTTGGCCTGCAGGCCCGCCTGATGTCCCAGGCGCTGCGCAAGATCACCGGTAACATCAAGAACGCCAACTGCCTGGTCATCTTCATCAACCAGATCCGTATGAAGATCGGCGTGATGTTCGGCAGCCCGGAAACCACCACCGGTGGTAACGCCCTGAAGTTCTACGCCTCGGTGCGCCTGGACATCCGCCGTACCGGCGCGGTCAAGGAAGGCGACGAGGTGGTCGGCAGCGAAACCCGCGTCAAGATCGTCAAGAACAAGGTCTCGCCGCCGTTCCGTCAGGCTGAGTTCCAGATCCTGTACGGCAAGGGTATCTACCGCAACGGCGAAATCATCGACCTGGGCGTTTCCCAGGGCCTGGTGGAAAAATCCGGTGCCTGGTACAGCTACCAGGGCAACAAGATCGGCCAGGGCAAGGCCAACGCTGCCAAGTACCTGCAAGAGAACCCGGCCATCGGCACCGAGATCGAGAAGCAGATCCGCGAGAAGCTGCTGACCTCGGGTGCCGTGGCTGCTGCTGCCAAGGCTGCTGCTGCCGAGGCCGATGCCGACGACCTGGCCGACGCCGACGCCGGTTACTGATTGACCCCATGTCCGTCGTACTCGACACCCCCGTCGCCGTTCGGCGGACAGCCATGGACCTGCTCGCGCGCCGCGAGCATGGTCGCGTCGAACTGACACGCAAACTGCGTCAGCGTGGCGCGCCGGATGAGCTGATCGAGCCCGCGCTCGATCGGCTTGCCGAAGAAGGACTGCTCAGTGAGGCCCGTTATCTCGAAAGCTTCATCCGTTACCGCTCCAACGCCGGTTACGGCCCTGCGCGTATTCGCGAGGAGCTTGGCCAGCGGGGCTTGAACCGTGGCGACATTGACCAGGCCCTGCGCGACAGCGAGGTGGACTGGGCGGCGCAGTTACGGGATGTCTGGCAGCGCAAGTTTGCCGGGCAGCGGCCTCAAGACCCGCGTAGCCGGGCACAGCAAACGCGATTTCTCGCCTACCGTGGATTTGCCATGGACATGATCGGCCGGCTGCTCAGCGGGCGCGATCTCGACGATTACTAAAGGCCTATGGGCTGGCTCGAGCACGAGCCAGCCCATAGGCCTTGTTGCGTTTCAGCTCACGCGCAAGGCATCCCGGGCGCGCTGGGTGGTACGCATGGGCTGGGGCTTGGCCCAGTTTTCCGACAGGTTGATGAAGTCCACCAGTTCTCGCAGGCGCCCTTGGTCGCGGCCATTGAAGGCGAACGTCAGGCGTGTCAGGTGGCTGAAGTCGCCTTGCTCGTGCTCGGCGCCGCTGTCGGGCTGCTGGTGGTACCTGCCGCTCAGGCGCAAGTCGGCAAAGCCTTCCTCCACGTCATGCAAGGCGGCTTCACTGAGTGGGTGATGCATGCGGATCACGAACTGGTTCTTCAGCCAGCGGCTGGAGTGGTAGTTGCTATAGAACTGGTTGATTTCCTCCACCGCCTCGTCGGCACTGTGCACCAGGCGCACCAGTTTCAGGTCACTGGGCAGGATGTAGCGGTTTTCCTCGAGCTGGCGGCTGATGAAATCCAGCGCGTCGCGCCAGAAGCTGCCGCCGGGCGAGTCGAGCAGCACCACTGGCACCAGCGGGCTCTTGCCGGTCTGGATCAGGGTCAGCACCTCCAAGGCCTCGTCGAGGGTGCCGAAACCACCCGGGCACAGCACCAGCGCGTCGGCCTCCTTGACGAAGAACAGCTTGCGAATGAAGAAGAAGTGGAACGGCAGCAGCTTGTCGGTGCCATCCACCGTGGCATTGGCGTGTTGCTCGAAGGGCAGGGTGATGTTGAAGCCCAGGCTATGGTCGCTGCCCGCGCCCTCATGGGCAGCGGCCATGATGCCGCCGCCGGCGCCGGTGATGACCATCAGCTCCGAGCGGGCCAGGGTAGCCCCCAGCTCCCGGGCCAGGGCATACATCGGGTGCTCCAGCGGGGTGCGCGCCGAGCCGAACACGGTGACCTTGCGTCGCCCCTTGTAGCGCTCCAGGATGCGGAACGCATGGTCCAGTTCACGCAGTGCCTGCAGGGTGATCTTGGCGTTCCAGCGGTTGCGGTCGTCGTGCGCCATGCGCAGGACGGTCAGCATCATGTCGCGGTACAGGGGCAGGTTAGGGCTGTTCGGTGCGACCAGTTGCAGTTGCTGGTCGATATGCGCCAGGTCGATGCCATGATCATGGAAGTGGTTGAACAACAGCTCGTTCGGTTGGTAAGGCATTCAACGTCTCCTTCTGCAGCAAAACCTCTGACCGGGTCGATGGCAGGTCCCGGCCGCGACACTGCGTGTGTCGCTGGCTGCTGTGGCTCGAGTGTACGCCCCGAGCGTTGCAGTAGGCCTTCAAGGCCATGTTGCAGTGGCAGTTCCATCGCGTTGTCGTTGTTATGGACACTCGTTATCAATCTAGACGCTGGCGCGGCTTCGTGCCGCCTGTCAGATCGGATCCAGCCTTTGCGCGGCTTTGGTTTACTGGAGGCGACCAGGCGCACGGTGCAGGGAGGTGGCGGTATGCATCGATTGGTGCTGGAGGTGGATGGGCAGCTGTTGCAGCTGCTCGAACGAGAG
The DNA here is from genome assembly GCF_024126635.1 of Pseudomonas sp. VA159-2. Lineage (NCBI taxonomy): Bacteria > Pseudomonadati > Pseudomonadota > Gammaproteobacteria > Pseudomonadales > Pseudomonadaceae > Pseudomonas > Pseudomonas sp. VA159-2. The sequence continues at coordinate 123,838 of NZ_JAMYBV010000010.1, forward strand.
GCGCAGGCCCATTGCCTGAGCCTGGAGGATGAATGCCTACGCCGCCTGCAAGGCCACGAGCGGCATTCGCGCTACTTGCAGGCCTTGCTGGCCGAGCTACGCGCCGAAGATGAGCAACGGCGCGCCAGTGACGACGACCAGGTGGCCTGAAATCACTTCTTCTTGTTGCCGGCCATGCAGCTGGCGGCGTCGAAGGCCTGGTCCATGACCGGTTGGTTGGTCTTGTAGACGCTGAAGCGGTAGACCATCACGGCGCCCTTGGACATCAGCTGGCGATAACCATTGTTGCGGCACACGCTGTCGCCCAGCTGGCTGCGCACCTGCGCGGGGTTGGCCTGCATGCGCGCGGCATGCTCCTGGCGCACGCTCAGGTGGTTGATCAGGGCCTTGCCTTCGACGGTATAGCCTTGGTCAAGGATGTCTTCGTTGATGGCCCGGGGGGTGCCGACGCTGCTTTCCTTGGCGACCTTCTGCAGCATCTGGGTCAGCTCGTACTCCTGCTTGGAGGCGGCCTGGGCGGCCAGGGGCAGGGCGAGCAGCAGGCTCAGGGTCGGGGCGATAAAACGCAGCATGAATCTCTCCTGGTTCGATGACTGGCGCTTTGACCGGCGCCGGCGGGCGGCGTTCCATGAAACCGCAGGGTTTCCAGGCCGCCAGGGCCTGGGATTATAAAGGAGCCATTGGCCAGGCTGCACGGCAAATGACGCATGCTCTGGTAGACTGCGCCTTTGTTTTCACCGAGTTATCGCCGTGCCCCGCCCATCTTCCTTGCAAGGCCTGCTGCCATGAGCCACGCGGTAGCACGCTTGCGCGCCGAACGCCTGGCCCGCAGCAACAAGCCATTCATTGCCCGTGGCTCGCGCGCCGAGCGTTGCCCGGATTGCCGAGTGATCGCCAGCCATTGCCTGTGCGCCTGGAAACCCAAGGTCCAGGCCGAGGCCGGCGTGTGCCTGTTGATGCATGACACCGAGCCGTTGAAGCCGACCAACACCGGCTGGCTGATTGCCGACCTGATCGAGGACACCTCGGCCTTCGGCTGGCTGCGTACCGCGGTGGACGAGCGTCTGCTGGCGCTGCTCGACGACCCGCAGTGGCAACCCTTCATCGTCTTTCCCGGCGAATTCGTCGCCCAGGAGCGGGTGGTCAGCGAGGTGACGCGCGAGCCGGGCAAGCGCCCGCTGTTCATCCTGCTCGATGCCACCTGGACCGAGGCGCGCAAGATGTTCCGCAAGAGCCCGTACCTGGACCGTTTTCCGGTGCTGAGCCTGCAGGCCGAGCAGATGTCGCGCTATCGCCTGCGCCGCTCCAAGCGCGATGACCACTTCTGCACCGCCGAGGTGGCCGCCATGTGCCTGGACTTGGCCGGCGACAGCCAGGCCTCCCAGGCGTTGGACGCCTACCTGGATGTGTTCAGCCTGCACTACCTCAGCGGCAAACGGCGCCTGGCCCTGGATGCGCAGGATGAAGTGCATCAGCGTTTGCATACCTTCCTATAGTCCAAGGGGCAGGCCCGGCGGTTTGGTTCATACTGTCGGGGCTGGCAGCCAGGGTGGGCGGAGTCGACCGGCTTGACCACCCGGTTCGTGCTCGGCATCCTTGGCGCCGCTTCAGGCACGACGAAGCTGCTATTACCTCGGACTTCGCCGTGCCCTCCCGGCCGGCGGCCCTGCCGTTCGCGCCATGAGTTGCCTGCCAGGCGCGCCCGTACCCCAAGCGCCCGGCACAGAACAGGATCCATAGATCGATGGCCACATACGAAATCCTGATTGCCGATGACCACCCGCTGTTTCGCAGTGCCCTGCGCCAGGCCGTTACCCTCGGCCTGGGCCCGGACGTGCGCCTGGTGGAAGTGGCGAGCATCGCCGAACTGGAAGCCAGTCTCGCTGAAAAGGCCGACTGGGACCTGGTCCTGCTGGACCTGAACATGCCAGGTGCCTACGGCTTCTCCGGCCTGGTCCTGTTGCGCGGCCAGTATCCGCAGATCCCGGTGGTGATGGTGTCGGCGCAGGAGGAAGCATCGGTGGTGGTGAAATCCCGCGAATTCGGCGCCAGCGGCTTCATTCCCAAGTCCAGCGAGCTGAGCAAAATTCAGGAAGCGGTGCGCAACGTACTCGACGGTGACGTCTGGTGGCCGCCCCAGGCGTTCGAGAAAGTCGACGTGTCGGCCGAGGCCAAGGCCGCCAGCGAAGGGCTGGCCAGCCTCACCCCGCAACAGTTCCGCGTGCTGACCATGGTCTGCGAGGGCTTGTTGAACAAGCAGATCGCCTACGAGCTGAGCGTCTCGGAAGCGACCATCAAGGCCCATGTGACGGCGATCTTCCGCAAGCTGGGCGTGCGCACCCGCACCCAGGCGGCGCTGCTGTTGCAACAACTCGAATCGGTTTCGGCCTCCTGAGGGCCGCAGCTTCACGCTTTTTTGACCCCGACTGGTCTAGTCTGCTGGCCTTTTTATCGGTGAAGTGACACACACACGCATGTCGCCATTCAAAGGCCAGACCGGCCTCAAACGTATCGTCAATGCCGCGGGCTACTCGTTCGACGGCCTGCGCACCGCCTTCAAGGGCGAGGCGGCTTTCCGCCAGCTGGTGCTGCTCAATGTGCTGCTGATCCCGATCGCGTTCTGGTTGCCGGTCAGTCGCGGCGAGCGGGCGATCCTGATCGCCGTGTGCCTGCTGGGGCTGATCGTCGAACTGCTCAACTCGGCGGTGGAGGCGGCCATCGACCGTATCTCCCTGGACCGCCACCCGCTGTCGAAGAACGCCAAGGACATGGGCAGCGCCGCGCAGTTGGTGGCAATGACCATGGTCGCGCTGGTCTGGGGCGTGATCCTGCTCGGCTGAGCTTCAGGCGATTGGCGGCAGGACGATTTCGTCGCTGCGGCGCACGCCCGCGGTGAAGCTGCGGCACAACTCGAGAAACTCGCGCATGGCCGAGGTCTGGTACTTCTGTTTGTGCCAGATGAAGTAGAACTGCCGCGACAGGTCCAGTGCCGGGGTTTCCACCGCCACCAAGCTGCCGCGACGAAATGCGTCGCGCAATGCCAGGCGCGAGATGCAGCCGATACCCAGGCCTGATTCCACGGCGCGCTTGATCGCCTCGGTGTGCTCCAGCTCCAGGCGGATGTTCAAGTTGGCGCGGTGATGACGCATGGCCTGGTCGAAGGTCAGGCGCGTGCCCGAACCTTGTTCACGCAGGATCCACGCCTCATGGGCCAATTGCTCGATGCTGGCATGGCCAACCTTGGCCAGCGGATGTTGCGGCGCGCAGAACACCACCAGTTCGTCCTCCACCCAGGGCTGCACTTCCAGGTCGGGGTGGTTGCAGTCACCCTCGATTAGACCCAGGTCAATTTCGTAATGGGCGACTTGTTGCACGATATGCGCAGTATTTTGTACATGCAGTTTCACCTGGCTCTCCGGGTGCACCTGCATGAAGCTGCCGATCAGCAAGGTGGCCAGGTAGTTGCCGATGGTCAGGGTGGCGCCGACGGCCAGCGAGCCGAAACCGGACTTGCCGTTGAGCAGATCCTCGATTTCCTTGGCCTGGTCGAGCAGGGCGACGGCTTGCGGCAGCAGTTGATGCCCCAGGGCGTTGAGGCTCAAGCGCTTGCCGGCGCGGTCGAACAGCTGGCAGCTGGACTGGCGCTCAAGTTCGGTGATCGAGGTGCTGGCGGCCGATTGCGACAAGGCCAGCACGCCAGCGGCCCGCGACACACTCTGGTGCTGGGCGACAGCGACGAAGACCTGGAGCTGACGAAGTGTAAATCGCATATCTATATAACCGATAACACATATCTTGATAATTCAGTTAACAGATATTGTCGCTGCCCCTAAACTATCGCGCAACTGCGCGTCTTGCGCGCGCCGCGTTTTCCTTCAGGAGCCCCATCGATGAGCAACATGAACCACGAACGTGTCCTCAGTGTGCACCACTGGAACGACACCCTGTTCAGCTTCAAGTGCACCCGTGACCCGGGCCTGCGCTTCGAGAACGGTCAGTTCGTGATGATCGGCCTGCAGCAGGATAGCGGCCGCCCGCTCATGCGCGCCTACTCCATCGCTTCGCCAAACTGGGAAGAGCACCTGGAGTTCTTCAGCATCAAGGTGCCGGACGGTCCGCTGACCTCGCAGCTGCAGCACCTGAAGGAAGGCGATGAGATCATCATCAGCAAGAAGCCTACCGGCACCCTGGTACTCGACGACCTCAACCCAGGCAAGCACCTCTACCTGCTGAGCACCGGCACCGGCCTGGCGCCGTTCATGAGCGTGATCCAGGACCCGGAAACCTACGAGCGTTTCGAGAAGGTGATCCTGGTCCACGGCGTGCGCTACGTCAACGAAGTGGCCTACCGCGAGTTCATCACCGAGCACCTGCCGCAGAACGAGTTCTTCGGCGAGTCCGTGCGTGACAAGCTGATCTACTACCCCACCGTGACCCGCGAGCCGTTCGAGAACCAGGGCCGGCTGACCGACCTGATGCGCAGCGGCAAGCTGTTCAGCGACATCGGCCTGCCACCGATCAACCCGCAGGACGACCGCGCGATGATCTGCGGCAGCCCGAGCATGCTCGACGAGACCAGCGAAGTGCTGGACAGCTTCGGCCTGAAGATTTCCCCGCGCATGCGCGAGCCGGGTGACTACCTGATCGAGCGTGCGTTCGTCGAGAAGTAAGGCGAGCGGCAGAAATGAAAAACGCAGGCCTGGCCTGCGTTTTTTTATGCCCGCACAACAGCTTCGCCGCGAGAGCGCCCGTATCGACAGCGGATCATTCCGGTGTCACCTCCAGCACCCGGATCACATCCGGCTGCGGATAATGCCAGCGCACCTGCACATCCCAGAACCTCACCCCATACACCCGCTCGGGCGGTGGGACCTGGTAGGCCGGGCGGGGATCCTGGGCCAGGCACTGCTCGATCAGCTCGACCAGCGGTTCGCCCAGGCGCAGCGCATGTTCGCGTGCCTGGGGCAGGGCGCTGTCGCTCCAGTCGACGGCAATCGCCGCAGGTGCGTCACTGGCCATCCGGTTGACTGCCCCGCTGACACTATCGGCATAGGGCACATAGGGCTTGATATCCAGCACCGGCGTGCCATCGAGCAGATCGATACCCGACAGCAGCAGGCGCCCGGGCTCCACGCCTTCGAGGCGTACCACCGACTGGCCGATGCCATTGGGGCGGTGGGTCGCGCGGGTGGCGAACACGCCCATGCTCTTGTTGCCACCCAGGCGCGGCGGGCGCACCTTGAGCCGTGGCTTGTCTTCCAGCGCCTGGTGGAACAGGAACACCAGCCAGACGTGGCTGACCTGTTGCAGCCCTTCGACGGCATCGCCCTGGTCGAAGGGCGGCAGCAGTTCCAGCACGCCCCGGGCGGCGGGCGCCAGCTGTGGCTGGCGCGGAATGGCGAACTTCTCCTTGAAGCAGGAGCGCAGGATGCCGACTGGCGAGACCGTGTGTTGCATCACTGGCTCAGCCGCGCACGCGCAGGGTGAGGCCCTTGAGGAAGTTGCGCAGCAACTGGTCGCCGCACGGGCGGTAGTTGTCGTGGCCAACCTTGCGGAACAGCGCGCTGAGCTCTGGCTTGGAAACCGGGAAGTTGACGGCCTTGAGCACCGCGTGCAGGTCGTCTTCCTTGAGCTCGAAGGCCACCCGCAGCTTCTTGAGGATGGTGTTGTTGGTCACCGGTAGCTCGATCGGTTGCGCTGGACGGCTGTCGTCGCGGCCACGGCGGTGGATCACCAGGCCGTCGAGGAAGTGTGCCATGACCTTCTCCGGGCATTGCACGAAACCGGGTTCCTCTTCTTTCTTCACGTAGGCGGCGATGGCCTCGGCGCTGACTTGCAGGCCGCTGAGGCCGGTGATCTCGGCCATTTTCTGGTCGTTGGCCTTGAGCATGTAGCGCAGGCTGCGCAGTACATCGTTGTGGTTCATTGCAGCGAATCCTGTTCAGGTGCCATGGCAGTCATTGCCTGGCGGTAGTGCTGGGTGACGGACCTCAGAAACGTTCGGTGGCGGCCAGGTAGCGCCATTGGCCCAACGGCAGCTTGCCCATCGACACCCCGCCCAGGCGGATGCGGCGCATGCCCAGGACCTTGAGGCCGGCGGTCTCGCACAGTTGCTCGATAACCCCTGGCTGCGGGTTTTTCAGGACCATGCGCAGGTGTTGTTCGTTCTGCCAGCTGGCCTTGGCCTTGGGCAACTCGACGCCCTTGCGCTCGACGCCGCGGGCCAGCCGCTCAAGGGCGCCTGGCTTGGCTTCGCCGCTGACCTGGACGATGTATTCCTGTTCCATGCGGCGCAGGTCGGCGTCGAGCTTGCGGGTTACCCGCCAGTCCTGGGTGAACAGCTGCAGGCCGCTGGCGCCGGGGAGTAGCGGGGCGACGCAGGCCTGCCGGGCAAAGTGGCCGTGCAAGGCGCGCACGCCTTCGCGGTGGGCTTCGCTGAGGCTGGCCAGGGTCATGCCGGCCTGGGCGCTGTCGAGTGCCTGGCCAGCTTGCTGGTTGAGCAGCAGGGTGACCGGCTCGAGGCTCTCGGCGCGGGCGCCGGGCAGCAGCTCGACGCGCTGCTGGGCAACCTTGAACTGCGGCTGTTCGACCACCACGCCATCGACGGTGACCCAGCCACCCTCGATATACAGTTCGGCCTCTCGGCGGGAGCAGCCAAGCTGTTCGATGAGGCGTTTGGACAGGCGAATGGGGTCGGACATGGACAATGGTTTCACGAGGCAGGGAAAGGCTCCATTGTACCTTCACCGACGGCTTCGCGGCTGCAAATCGATGTCATTTCCGCCGTTTCGGAGCGGGGAGCTGGCATCTTCGGCCATGACCTCAGGATCCTGTACGAATCAACCTCATGTGCAGTAGGGGGTACGGCTGCCCCAGGCCGTCCGTTTCCGAGCGCCCGCACACTTCGAAGCCTTGGTGCAGGTAGAACCCCAGGGCTTGCGGGTTCTGTTCGTTGACATCCAGCCGCTCGGCGTTGAGCTCGGCCACCGCATGGCGCAGCAGGCGCTTGCCGAGCCCCTGGCCGCGGGCTTGCGGGGCGACGAAGAGCAGGTCGACCCGGCCGTTGGCGACCCCGGCAAAACCGAGGATGCGCCCCTTGTGGTCCTTGCCGCAGACCAGCATCACCGCGTCCAGGTAACGCGCCAGCACATGGTCGCGCAGCAACAGGATATAGGCGTCGGGGAGGAAGTCGTGGGTGGCGCGCACCGAGGCTTCCCAGACCCGAACCAGCTCGGGGTAGTCGCTCAGGCGCGGCGTTTGCAGCGTGACAGTGGTTGACATCCATGGGTCCTCAAGGCCAATGAGGAAAACATAGATGCAAAAAAATACCCCGCCAGTGGGCGGGGTATCTTCAGGCGAGTATCGCTCAGATGGGCTCGGCCCACATATCGTACTCGTCGGCATCGACCACCCGGCAACGCACCTTGTCGCCGGGCTTGAAGCCGTGGTTGCCGTCGATGAACACGCTGCCGTCGATCTCCGGTGCGTCGTAGAAGCTGCGGCCGACCGAACCTTGTTCCTCGACCTCGTCGATCAGCACCTCGATCTCCTTGCCGATGCGCAGTTGCAGGCGCGCGGCGCTGATCGCCTGCTGGTGGGCCATGAAGCGGTCCCAGCGGTCCTGCTTGACGTCATCCGGCACTTCTTCCAGGCCCAGGTCGTTGGCCGGGGCGCCTTCGACCGGCGAGTACTGGAAGCAGCCGACGCGGTCGAGCTGGGCTTCGGTCAGCCAGTGGAGCAGGTACTGGAAGTCTTCCTCGGTCTCGCCGGGGAAGCCGACGATGAAGGTCGAGCGGATCACCAGCTCTGGGCACTGCTCGCGCCAGTGCTTGATGCGCGCCAGGGTACGGTCCTCGAAGGCCGGGCGCTTCATCGACTTGAGCACCTTGGGGCTGGCGTGCTGGAACGGGATGTCCAGATACGGCAGGATCTTGCCGGCGGCCATCAGCGGGATCACGTCGTCGACGTTCGGGTACGGGTACACATAGTGCAGGCGCACCCAGGCACCCAGGCTGCTCAGGGCTTCGCACAGCTCGAGCATGCGGGTCTTGACCGGGCGGCCGTTCCAGAAGTCGGTCTTGTACTTGACGTCGACGCCATAGGCGCTGGTGTCCTGGGAGATCACCAGGATCTCCTTGACGCCGGCCTTGACCAGGCGTTCGGCTTCGCTCAGCACCTCACCGACCGGGCGGCTGACCAGCTTGCCGCGCATCGACGGGATGATGCAGAAGCTGCAGCTGTGGTTGCAGCCTTCGGAAATCTTCAGGTAGGCGTAGTGGCGCGGGGTCAGCTTGACGCCCTGGGGCGGCACCAGGTCGATCAGCGGGTTGTGGTCCTGGCGCGGCGGCACCACTTCGTGCACGGCGTTGACCACCTGCTCGTACTGCTGCGGGCCGCTGACCGACAGCACGCTGGGGTGCACGTCGCGGATATTGCCTTCCTCGACACCCATGCAGCCGGTGACGATGACCTTGCCGTTTTCCTTGATCGCCTCGCCGATCACTTCCAGCGACTCGGCCTTGGCGCTGTCGATGAAGCCGCAGGTATTGACCACCACCACGTCGGCGTCCTCGTAGGTGGGCACGACTTCATAACCTTCCATGCGCAGCTGGGTGAGGATGCGCTCGGAATCGACCAGGGCCTTGGGGCAACCCAGAGAAACGAAGCCGACCTTCGGAGTGGCGGGAGTGGTGGACATGGCTAACCTCGGTATTGAATACAGGTCGCCCGGCCGCTGACGGGGGCGCTCCTGGTGGGCGCTTTTCGCGCCTCTGATCAAAAAGTGCGCAATTCTAGCGAGCGCAAGGTCGCTTTACCAGCAGAAATACGACGAACGCTGCGCTATGCTTCGCGCCGTTGCGCGGGGGCATCCGGGATGCCCTGGCGCGGGAGACAATTCAACCGGTCTAGAAGGCCTTCTGCGGGAGTGGTCGATGGTTCAGGCAAGCAGTCACGCCGAAGGCGGGCAGGGCGCAACACGGTCGTTGAGCCTGTTGGTGGCAGCTGTCGGGGTGGTCTATGGCGATATCGGCACCAGCCCGTTGTATACCCTCAAGGAAGTCTTCACCGGCGGTTACGGGGTGCCGGTCAACCACGATGGCGTGCTGGGCATCCTGTCGCTGATCCTCTGGTCGCTGCTGTGGGTGGTGTCGTTCAAGTACGTGATGTTCATCCTGCGCGCCGACAACCAGGGCGAAGGCGGCACCATGGCGCTGACCGCGCTGGCGCGGCGGGCCACGGCCAGTCATCCGAAGCTGCGTGCGCTGATGGTCGGCTGCGGCCTGGTCGGGGCCTCGTTGTTCTATGGCGACAGCATGATTACCCCGGCGGTGTCGGTGCTGTCGGCAGTGGAGGGCATGGGCCTGGCATTCGACGGCATCGATCACTGGGTGGTGCCGATCTCGCTGGTGGTGCTGGTGGCGCTGTTCCTGGTGCAAAAACACGGCACCGAGAAGATCGGCAAGCTGTTCGGCCCGATCATGGTCACCTGGTTCGTGGTGCTGGGGGCGCTGGGCGTGCATGGCATCGCCCAGAGCCCCGAGGTGCTCAAGGCCTTCAACCCGGGCTGGGCGCTGAATTTCTTCATCGTGCACCCGGGCATGGGCGTGGCGATCCTTGGCGCGGTGGTGCTGGCGCTGACCGGCGCCGAGGCGCTGTACGCCGACATGGGCCACTTCGGCCGCAAGCCGATCGCCCGCGCCTGGTTCGCCCTGGTGCTGCCGGCGCTGGTGCTCAACTACTTTGGCCAGGGCGCGATGTTGCTGCAGAACCCGGAGGCCGCGCGCAATCCGTTCTACCTGCTGGCGCCGGGCTGGGCACTGCTGCCGTTGGTGGGGTTGGCGACCATGGCCACGGTGATCGCTTCCCAGGCGGTGATCTCGGGGGCCTTCTCCCTGACCCGCCAGGCCATCCAGCTGGGCTATATCCCGCGCATGCAGATCCAGCACACCTCCAGCGACGAGCAGGGGCAGATCTACATCGGCGCGGTGAACTGGACGCTGATGGTCGGCGTGGTGCTGCTGGTGATCGGATTCGAGTCGTCCGGCGCGCTGGCGGCGGCCTACGGCGTGGCGGTAACCGGCACCATGCTGATGACCACCATCCTGGTGGCGTCGGTGATGCTGCTGTTGTGGAAATGGCCGCCGCTGCTGGCGGTGCCGATCCTGGTGGGTTTCCTGCTGGTGGATGGATTGTTCTTCGCCGCCAACGTGCCGAAGATCGTCCAGGGGGGCGCGTTCCCGGTACTGGCGGGCGGGGTGCTGTTCCTGCTGATGAGCACCTGGAAGCGTGGCAAGCAGATCCTCGTCGAGCGCATCGACGAAGGCGCGCTGCCGCTGCCGGTGTTCATCGGCAGCATTCGCGTGCAGCCGCCGCACCGGGTCGAGGGCACTGCGGTGTTCCTCACCGCGCGGGCCGACGCGGTACCCCATGCGCTGTTGCACAACATGTTGCACAACCAGGTGCTGCACAACCAGGTGGTGCTGCTGACGGTGGTCAGCGAGGACCGGCCGCGGGTGCCGGAACATGAGCGCTTCGAGGTGGAGGCCTATGGCGATGGGTTCTTCCGGGTGTTGCTGCACTTTGGCTTCATGGACGAGCCGGACGTGCCGGCGGCGTTGAAGCTGTGCCACCTGGACGAGCTGGATTTCAGCCCGATGCGCACCACCTATTTCCTCAGCCGGGAGACGGTGATCGCCTCGCGCCTGGAGGGGATGTCGCGCTGGCGCGGCAACCTGTTCGCGTTCCTGCTGAAGAACGCCAACGGCAACCTGCGCTTCTTCAACCTGCCGCTGAACCGGGTGATCGAGCTGGGAACCCAGGTCGAGATATGACCCTGCTTTACCGCCGTTCGCCGGCAAGGCCGGCTCCTACAGGGCGGCCCACCTCGGGCCCGTAGGCGCCAGCCTTGCTGGCGATGGACCGCGCAGCGGTCCGCTTTCACATCATTTTTCAGCGACGCTGGACTTGCCCTGGCGCGTCTCGATCTCGTCGATCAGGCGCTTGGCCAGCGCTGGGTAGTTCTCGTCGAAGTGGTGGCCACCGGGCAGCTTCATGCGCTCGCCCACCGCGGTCTTGTCGGTGCAGCCGCTTTCGTCGGTCTCTTCCACGCCATAGATGCACACCACCTTGGCCGCTGGCAGTTTGGCCATTTCCGGCCCGGTCGGGGCCTCCTGGCCTTCCTTGCCCAGCCAGCCTTCCACCTCGATCTCGAAGCTGCCGCTGCGGGCGAAGGCCAGCAGGATCACCGCGTCGATACGCTTCTGATCCTCGGCGGACAGGCGGTTGTAGATGGCCGGCAATACATCGGCGCCGAACGAATAGCCGGTCAGCACGAACCGCTTGGTGCCCCATTTCTGCCGGTAGTGCTGCATCAGTTCGGACAGGTCGGCGGCGCTCTGCTCCGGGGTCTTGTGCTGCCAGTAGTAACGCAGGGTGTCGATACCCACCACCGGGAAGCCGAGCTTGGCCATTTCACCGGCCACGTCGCGGTCCAGGTCGCGCCAGCCACCGTCGCCGGACAGGAACAGGGTGACGGTGTCGGTGGTCTGCCCGGCGGGCACCTCTACTACCGGGATGGCCAGGGCATTGCCGTCGTGGCCGACCAAGGCCTGGGTCAGCTGGGCCTTGAGCACCTGCGGCAGGTGGATGTCGTAGTCGGCGATGCTGGTCTCGGCGTTGGCCTGGTCGCGCACGAAGGCGGCGCTGGCGTCGTCGGGGTTGTCGTTCCAGGCCACGTTCCAGTGGCCATGGGGCGCGGCCTTGGGCAGCGTGGCCTGGCAACCGGGTTGCTCGAGGGTGAAGTCCACCGAGATGGCCCGCGCCTTGTCGTCGCTTTGGGTGGCCAGCCAGCGCCAAGCCTGGGCCGCGCCTGGGCCGATACCGGCGACCAGGGTCGGCTTGTCGGCCAGTTGGGCCAGGGCCTGGTCCATTGCGACCTGCTGCTTGGCGCAGTCGGCAGGCGGCAGGATCACCTGCACCAGCTGGGCTTCGCCGGCCTGGCTGAGGTCGAGCAGTTGTTTATCGCTCAGGGCCTGCTCCTGGGGTACGCCGATGGCCACCCGGGCCTTGGCGTGCACACCTGGGGTGGCGCGGGTCAGCGGGCTGCCATCGGTCAGCGTCAGGTGGTCCAGGCGCGCCTCGGGGGCCGGCCGGGTCCACAGCCAGAAGGCCGTGGCCCCGGCCAGGGCGGCCAGCAGCAGGGGAATCAGTACATACAGCCAATAGCGTCGGATCATCAACGTTTCACCAATCCAGTCAGGCCGCCAGCGATCAGGGCGGCGGTATCGGCCAGTGCCACCAGCGGGTCGAGCCCGGCCGGCACGGCCATGTAGCGAGGTTCCCAGTCCGGCTGGAACTTGTCCTTGAAGCGCCGCAGGCCCTGGAAGTTGTAGAGCTGCTCGCCGCGCTGGAACACCATCGAGCCCAGGCGCTGGGTCAAGGGTGCGCCACGGCGCGGCTGCAAGCCGGAAAGGGGCACCATGCCCAGGCTGAAGCGGCCATAGTCGTGGCGCTTGTAGTGCAGGATCAGGCCGACCATCATGAATTCCATGGTCAGCTTCGGTGCCTCGGGGTGGGCGCGCATCAGGTCGAGGCTGGCCAGTTCGTTGCTGTGGGTTTCCAGCAGGTTGGCGAAGGCCACCGGGCGGCCCTGGAAGCGAATCAGCGCAATGCGAAAGTGCTGCAGGTACTCGGGGCTGAAGCGGCCCAGGGAGAAGCCTTTCTCGCGGACGTTCTTGCCGCTGAGCCAGGCGTCGGAAATTTCCTTGAGCTCGGCCAGGGGCGCATGACCGGGCCCGTGGATCTCCAGGGCCAGGCCGTCGCGGCCACCACGGTTCCAGGTGTAGCGCAGGTCTTTCATCTCCTTGCCCTTGGCGTCGATGTCGAAGCGGCGCAGGTCGACCCGCGCTTCCTCGCCGAGCTTGATCGCGGTCAGGCCGATGTCCATGTAGAACGGCAGGTTCTCCGCACGCACCTGGTAAAACACCGGGCGGGCATGGTGCAGGTCGCACAGGTCGCGGAACTGCCAGATCATCTCGGCGCGTTCCTGGGCCGGGCCGATCGGGTCGTACAGCGCCACCAGGCTGCGGCCACGGCGGGCGTACATGAGGAAGGCGTTGTCGCTGGGGTGGAACAGCAGGGCCTTGTCGCCGGTCAGGGCCAGGCCGCCGTCAGGCTGGTCGGAGGCCAGCAGGATGCGGTTGGCCCGCTGCAGTTCCTCGTCACTCGGCAGGTGGATCACCGGGCGCGCGGTGCGCAGCAGCCAGGTCAGCGCGACGACCACCAGCAGCACCGCGCTGCCCAGCGCTGCGCGCAAGGCCCGTGGCGCATCGGCATCGAGGGTGAACTGCCACCACAGCTTGTGGGTGTAGGGTACGTCCTGGTAAGCGAACAGCAGCAGCCACACCGAGGCGCCAACCACGCAGGCACTGGCCACCAGGTAGACCGGCGAGAACGGCAGTTCCAGCAGGCGGCTGGGGCGATAGAACGAGCGGCGGAACAGGGCCAGCAGGGCGGCGGTGAAGCACAGCAGGCTGGCCTCTTCCCAGTCGAAGCCCTTGAGTAGCGACAGCAGCGCGCCGACCAGCAGCAGCACGGTGGTCAGCAGCCAGGCGGCCGACAGGCGCCGGCGCAGGCCCTGGGCCAGCAGCAGGCAGAGCACGCCGATCAGGCTGGCGCCGAAGTGCGAGGCATCGATCAACCGGTGCGGAATCAGGAAGCCCATGTGCTCCAGGCGGCTGTCGATCTCAGGGGTGGCCCCGGAGAACAGCAGCACCACGCCAGAGAGGAACACGAGGATTGCCAGCACCGGCGCGGCCAGCCCAGAGGCCGCACGGATCGCCTGCTGGGTGACCATCAAGCGGCGGGCTTCGTTGGCCAGCAGCAGCACGCAAGCCACCAGCAGTGGCAGGACCACGTAGATAAGCCGGTACAGCAGCAGCGCCGCCGCCAATGGCGCGGCGCCCAGCTGGTTGGCGAAGGCCGCCAGCAGGACCGCCTCGAACACCCCGACGCCGCCGGGCACATGGCTGAGCACCCCGGCGGCCAGGGCCAGCAGGTACACCAGCACGAACGCGCCGAAAGGCGGCGCCTGCGGCAGCAGCAGGTAGAGCACGGTGGCGGCAGCGGCGACATCCAGCGCGGTAATCAGCAATTGCAGGGCGCTCAGGCGGGCGCCCGGCAAGCGCAGGGTGCGGCGGCCGAACTGCACCAGCAGGCTGTCGGCCAGTGGCTGCTCGGGCTGGCGGCGGCGGTACAGGCCAATCACCAGCGCCCCGGCCGCCAGCAGCACGGCGGCGGCGATACCGCCGAGCAGCGGGGCGGGCAGGCGCAATGCGCTGGCGGCGCCCGGCAGGTCGCTGAGGGTGGCCAGCGCCGCCAGTGGTGGCAGCGCGCAGCCCAGCGACAAGCTGGCGAACACCGTCATGCGCGCCACTTCCGCGGCGCCCAGGCCCTGGCGGGCATACAGGCGATAGCGCACCGAGCCGCCAGAGAGCATCGACAGGCCGATCGCATTGCCGATGGCGAATGCGCTGAAGCCACCGAGCACCAGGGTGCGCGGCGGCAACTGCACCGCGGCGTAGCGGCTGGCCGACCATTCATAGCCGAGCAGGATCACGAAGCCGAGCACCGTGGCGAGCAAAGCGCCGAGCAGCGACTGGCTCGGCACGCTGAGCATGGCATCGTGCAGGGCATAGATGTCCAGCTCGCTCAGCAGGTGGCGGCAGGCGACCAGGCCCAGGGCGAACAGCAGCAGGGTCAGGGCCAGCCCCAGCGGTTGACGGTACTTGCTCAGGCGTTCCAGCCAGGGTAGGCGTTGCGCCGCCGCAGGCAAGGCCGCAGTCAGCGGTGCCTGGGTGTCGGGTGTAGGGGCGGTCATGAAATGCCTCGGGCGGTAGGCGCGAGGCGCGGGCGAGGTACGGCCAAGTGAAAGTCCCTTTGGAAAAACGTATCCGAATATTACTCCTGGCGGGCGGCTTAAGCTGTTTCAGGATAGTTAAAGATAGTTCATTCAGGCGTGCGGGCAGGGCGCGCTAGCCAGGGGCTGGCGGCGGGAGGGCAAGGGGGATTTTTTAGGGGGCTGAATGCAACAAACCCCGCGTTATCTTTCGATAAGCGGGGCTTGTCCTGACGAATATGGTTGCGGGAGCCGGATTTGAACCGACGACCTTCGGGTTATGAGCCCGACGAGCTACCAGGCTGCTCCATCCCGCGTCAGTGGTGTGCATTCTACGGATTCAAGGCTGGGTGTCAAGCGTTAAGCTTTGATTTTCCGTAATTTTTTTCAGTGTTGCGGTGTAGGGGTCGGCCTTGCCGGCGAGCACTGGCATAGTGGGTGCCCTGCCAGGCCCTGTTTGCTTCGCCAGCAAGCTTGGCGCGTGCGGGTAAATATCAGGCAATAAAAAAGGCCACTGTCGAAACAGTGGCCTTTTCTTGAATCTGGTTGCGGGAGCCGGATTTGAACCGACGACCTTCGGGTTATGAGCCCGACGAGCTACCAGGCTGCTCCATCCCGCGCCTGTGAGATCGAATTCTACGGATTTCCCAGGGGGTGTCAAGCACTAATTCAAAAAAATCCTTTTTCGTTCAATCCCTTAGCGCCCCTGATCAGGGCGCAGGTCAGTCGCGACGGGGCTTTCAGCCCGATTGTCGGCGTCAGGCTGTCTCGTCAGATGGCCTTAGGGTAGTATCTGTATGAATTTACAGTAGTGGCTGTCGTCCATGTCCCTGCGCAAGATCATCCACATTGATTGTGACTGCTTCTATGCCGCCATCGAGATGCGCGATGACCCGCGCCTGGTCGGTCGGCCGATGGCGGTGGGTGGGCAGCCTGGCCAGCGTGGGGTGATCGCCACCTGCAATTATGAGGCGCGTGCCTACGGCGTGCGTTCGGCAATGGCCTCGGGGCATGCGTTGAAATTGTGCCCGGACCTGGAGATCGTCAAGCCGCGTTTTGAGGCCTACCGCGAGGCGTCGCGGGAGATCCACGCGATCTTTCGCGACTACACCGAACTGATCGAGCCGCTGTCGCTGGACGAGGCCTACCTGGATGTCAGTGACAGCCAATGGTTTGCCGGTAGCGCCACGCGCATTGCCGAAGACATCCGCCGCCGGGTCGCCCAGCAGCTGCATATCACCGTCTCCGCCGGGGTGGCGCCAAACAAGTTCCTGGCCAAGATCGCCAGCGATTGGCGCAAGCCCAATGGCCTGTTCGTGATTACCCCGGGCCAGGTCGAGGAATTCGTCGCCGCCTTGCCGGTAGCGCGCTTGCACGGGGTGGGCAAGGTCACGGCGGACAAGCTCGCGCGGTTGGGTATCGACACCTGCCTGTCGCTGCGCGATTGGCCGCGCTTGGCGCTGGTGCGCGAGTTCGGCAGTTTTGGCGAGCGGCTGTGGGGGCTGGCGCGGGGTATCGACGAGCGCGCGGTGCACAATGACAGCCGGCGCCAATCAGTGAGCGTGGAAAACACCTATGACCAAGACCTGCCGGGCCTGGCCAGTTGCCTGGAAAAACTACCGGCGCTGTTGGCCAGCCTGAATGAGCGTATTGCACGGATGGACAGCAGTTACCGTCCGGACAAGCCATTCGTCAAGGTCAAGTTCCATGATTTCAGCCAGACGACCCTGGAGCAGGCGGGGGCGGGGCGCGACCTGGAGAGCTATCGGCAGTTGTTGAGCCAGGCGTTCGCCCGAGGTGGCAAGCCGGTACGCTTGCTGGGGGTGGGGGTGCGCTTGCGGGATCTGCGCGGGGCGCTTGAGCAACTGGAGTTGTTCGGCGACCTATAAAGGAAGGCGCGCGGCCCCATCGCGGGGCGAGCCCCTCCCGCAAACGCCTGTAGCGCCGGCGATGGGCTGCAAGGCAGCCCTTTCCTTATTACTGCGCGCCGGGGTCGGCCACCAGTCGCCCGGTGGCCTTGGTCAGGCTCTGCACGAATTCCTGTTGCAGCTCTGGGTCATTGCGGGTCAGCTCGATCAGGCTCTGCTCCAGTTCGCTGGCTTCCTCTTCCAGGCCCAGCTCCGACAGGCGCTTGACCCGATGCACCCACTGGCCGACATCGTCGTCCTCCAGGTCATCGAAGATCAGCTCGTGGGCCTCGAGCAGCTTGCTGCGCAGGCTGCCGCTGACCAGCAGGCTGGCATCGCCGCGCACGCCCTTGTCCTCATCGGCCACTTGCAGGTGCAGGGTGCCGATGTGGTTGAGGTTCTGCTCGGAGAACGGGCTGTCCAGCAGATTCAGGCGCAGCACGCCGTTCTTGTCGGTGGTCAGCTCGTGGGTTTTGTTGCCAGCCTTGACCTCGACCAGGCGCTCGTTCCACGGCAGGCTGGTGAACTCCTCGCGCTTGCCTTTCTCGACTTCGCTGATTCCGGCCAGGTTCTGCTGGGCGCGGCCGTTGGACGGCACGTTCATGAACGGGTTGAGCCCGTCCACGCCATAGCTGAGCCAGTCATGGGTGACGCTGTCAGGCAGGTTGCCCAGGGTGAACACATTGACCACGTTGGCGCCGATGCCGGCCACCACCGCCACCGCGCCCAGCGGGATCTCGTAGATCTCCCGCCAAGGCTGGTAGGGGGTGTAGCGGTCGTAGTGGCGGGTCACCTCGAATTCGGTGACCTCGAACCGCTGCTGTTCGTGGATGCGCACGCGCCGTTGCGGAAGCTCCATGACCTTGGGCTCGCCGATATCGATCTGCAGACTATGCTCGAGCAGTTTGCGCTCGACGCGCTCCTCGTGGTCGCTGCGCTGGGACATCTGGTTGGCACAGCCGCCGAGGAACAGGGCGCCGCACAGTGCGGCGCCCCCCAGGGTATAGGTACTTCGCTTGGACATGTTCACTCGCGCAACAGTTATCAGCGGCGGATACGAGCCTGCAGGAAGGTCAGCACCTCGTTGAGCGGCAACGCCTGGGCGTCGGACTCGGTGCGGTGCTTGTACTCCAGGTTGCCTTCGGCCAGGCCGCGGTCGCTGACGACGATGCGGTGCGGGATGCCGATCAGCTCCATGTCGGCAAACTTGATGCCGGGGCTGGTCTTCTTGTCGCGGTCGTCCAGCAGCACTTCGTAGCCGGCGGCGGTCAGTTCGGCGTACAGCTTGTCGGTCGCCTCGCGCACCACCTCGGTTTCGTAGCGCAGCGGTACCAGGGCGATCTGGAAGGGTGCCAGGGCGTCGTTCCAGATGATGCCCTTGTCGTCGTGGTTCTGCTCGATGGCCGCAGCGACCACGCGGGACACACCGATGCCGTAGCAGCCCATGGACAGCACCACCGGCTTGCCGTTCTCGCCCAGGACCTGGCACTTGAGCGCCTCGCTGTACTTGGTGCCGAGCTGGAAGATGTGGCCCACTTCGATGCCGCGCTTGATCACCAGGGTGCCCTGGCCGTCCGGGCTCGGATCGCCCGCGACGACGTTGCGCAGGTCGGCGACTTGCGGCACCGGCAGGTCACGCTCCCAGTTCACGCCGAAGTAGTGCTTGTCATCGATGTTGGCGCCGATGCCGAAGTCGCTCATCAGCGCTACCGAGCGGTCGATCACGCATTCCAGCGGCAGGTTCAGCGGGCCGAGGGAGCCGGCGCCAGCGCCGATGGCGGCTTGCAGCTCGGCGTCCGACGCCATGACCAGCGGGTCGGCGACCTGTTCCAGCTTGGCAGCCTTGATTTCGTTGAGCTCGTGGTCGCCACGGACCACCAGGGCGACCAGCTTGCCTTCTTCGGTGCCGTGCACGATCAAGGTCTTGACGGTTTTCTCGATCGGCAGGCCGAACTGCTCGACCAGTTGCGCGATGGTCTTGGCATTCGGGGTGTCGACCAGGCGCAGCTCTTCGGTCGGCGCCGGGCGCACGGTTTCGCGCGGAATGGCTTCGGCCTTCTCGATGTTGGCGGCGTAGTCGGAGGTGTCGCTGAAGATCACGTCGTCTTCGCCGGAGGAGGCGAGGACGTGGAACTCGTGGGAATAGTTGCCGCCGATCGAGCCAGTGTCGGCCTGCACGGGGCGGAAGTCCAGGCCCAGGCGGGTGAAGATGTTGGAGTACGCCAGGTGCATGCGGTCGTAGGTTTCCTGCAGGGAAGCCTGGTCGGCATGGAAGGAATAGGCGTCCTTCATGATGAACTCGCGGCCACGCATCAGGCCGAAGCGCGGACGGATCTCGTCACGGAACTTGGTCTGGATCTGGTACATGCTCAGTGGCAACTGCTTGTAGCTGGACAGCTCGTTGCGCGCCAGGTCGGTGATGACCTCTTCGTGGGTCGGGCCGACGCAGAAATCGCGCTGGTGGCGGTCTTTCAGGCGCAGCAATTCGGGGCCGTATTGCTCCCAGCGGCCGGACTCCTGCCACAGCTCGGCGGGCTGGATGCTCGGCATCAGCACTTCGAGGGCACCGGCGGCGTTCATTTCCTCGCGGACCACTGCTTCGACCTTGCGCATCACCCGCAGGCCCATCGGCAGCCAGGTGTACAGGCCGGAAGCCAGTTTACGGATCATGCCGGCGCGCAGCATGAGCTTGTGGCTGATGACCACTGCATCTGCCGGGGTTTCTTTCTGGGTGGCGAGCAAATATTGACTGGTGCGCATGGTGAGCCGTGTCGATTGCCTGAATGTTGAATGACCCCGCATTGTACGGGGGCGAAACGAAAGCGTACAGGATGCCCCAGGGCGGTGCGCTTGTCAGCCATGAAAAAGCCCGGCGCTTGGCCGGGCTTCTGTTCGCGAAGCGCTGCAAGCGGCGGCTTACAGGATGCTCAGCGGGTACTCGACGATCAGGCGCAGTTCATCCAGCGAGTTGGAGTAGACCGCGTCGGAGGAGCGATAGGTGGCCTGGCGCACGCGGAAGCTGAGGTCCTTGGCCGGGCCTTCCTGCAGCACGTACTTGACGTCGATGTCGCGTTCCCATTCCTTGCCGTCGTTGGTGGCGCCGGTGTGCGCGCCGGTACCGCGGACATAACGGGTCATGAAGGTCAGGCCTGGCACGCCGAACTCGGCGAAGTTCAGGTCGTAGCGAGCCTGCCAGGATTTTTCGCCTTCGGCGTTGAAGTCCGAACGAGCCACCGAGTTGGCCAGGAAGATACTGCCGCCACCGTCGATGCCGTAGGCGTATTCGCCGTCGCCGGTGACTTTCTGGTAGGCCAGGGTGAAGGTGTGGGCGCCGATGTTGTAGGCGCCGGAGAAGCTGTAGGCGCGGTTGTCGAGCTTGTCGCCATCGGCGGTGGCGCGGTACAGGTTGTCGCCTTCGCCCTTGGTGTCATAGATGTTGAAGTCGAACACCAAGCCCTGCTTGTCAGAGATCGGCAGCGCCCAGTTGACGTTGGCGTAGTACTTGCGCCAGTAGTCTTCGACCTTGGAGTAGTAGAGGCTGGTCGACAGGCTGTCGGTGAAGGCGTAGGAGCCACCGAACACGTCCGCTTCCTTCAGGCCGCGGCGACCGAGGCCGTCACTGATACTGTCGCGGTCGGTCTCGGACTGAGCGGTCATGCTGGTGAAACGGCCGGCATGCAGGGTCAGGCCCTTGATCTCATTGCTGGTGAGCAATGCGCCTTGTGCGGTTTCAGGCAGCAGGCGGCTGTCGTCGGTGGCGAATACCGGCAGGGCGGTGAACTGGTCGCCCACTTTCAGCACGGTGTCGGAAATACGGAATTTGACCGCGACGCCACCCTTGGAGTAGTCATCCTGGGAGCGCTGGTCGGAACCGGTGGGGAACAGGCCGGTGCCCGAGTAGCCGCGGCCGCTGTCCAGCTTGAGGCCCAGCAGGCCGATGGCGTCGACGCCGACACCCACGGTGCCCTGGGTGAAGCCCGACTCGAAGGTGCCGATGAAGCCCTGGCCCCATTCGCGCTGGTCGTGGCGCAGGCCGCGGGCTTTGTTGCTCGCCGACTCGGTGTTGCGATAGTCACGGCTGAAGTACAGGTTACGCATCTTGACGTTCAGTTTGCTGTCCTCGACGAAACCCTTGGATTCGTCCTGGGAAGAGGCGACAGCCATCTGCGAAGTCCCTGCCGCTACGGCCAGGGCGATCATGCTCCACTTCATCACGCGCATCGTGATTTGCTCCTTTGGTTTTTTAGGAAGAGTACCGCTGCGCCCAGTGTTTTAATTATATGGGGCAGCTCTTTCTTGTTATGTCGGCGAAAATGTATATCACGCGGACTATTCTTGGCGATATGGGGTAAAACAACCTTTCGGTAACTTTACGGCCATGTCGCTGTTGGCTGTTTCCATGTCGCAAATCACGCCTTGTTAATAGGCGTACAACGCCAGCGCTGTCTCAAAACCGTCATGAATGTATAAACACAAAGTTCGGCTTGTGAAACTCCCTGGTTATCCGATGCCGCTGTTGTTATTTGTCGCGTCCACCCTGCCTTGCAGGGGGCGTGCCGACCTGCTGTGAAGCGAATGCAACAAGCGTGCTCAAAATCACGAACGTTTGATGAAATTTTCACAAAGCCGGTGGCGCAGGCTTGGAAACCTCTGCAAACAGGGGCTGTAGCCAGTCCGGGTGGCATGCCTTGACGCGCGGTAGCCGTGCATCGACAAGCTGCCTTTCAAGTCAAGGTGTTACCGACAACTGTTGATCCTGGCTGTTTTATGTGACGGATGTGTGGTGGCTGTTTGACTGATGGCTCTTTTTTGGTGCGAAAAGTAGCGCTGTGTTACCGAAGTAGGTCGCCACTGGCGTGCTACGGGTGTCGATAGCGGCGAAGCAGAGTATCCTTGCGCCCTTGTGCCCGCCGGCAGGGCTGGGCTGTACCCTTTGTAAGGAGGTTTGCCGTGTTCACCCTCGATTCGCGCCTGCAACAGGACTCCCTGGTTCTGGGCAATCTGCCGCTGTGCCAGTTGTTGCTGAGCAAGGATGCCAACTATCCATGGTTCATCCTGGTGCCGCGCCGCGCCGATGTCAGTGAGCTGTTCGAACTCGACGAGGCTGACCAGCGCCAGCTGTGGGAGGAAACCACCGCCCTGGCCGAGGCGTTGAAGGATGCCTTTGCCGCCGACAAGATGAATGTCGCGACCCTGGGCAACGTGGTCAGCCAACTGCACATGCATGTGATAGTGCGGCGCCATGGCGATGCCGCCTGGCCGGCGCCGGTCTGGGGCAAGGTGCCGGCTGTGGCTTACACCCCGGCGCAGCTCGACACCATCCGTCAGCAAGTGCGCGCCCTGCTGGGCGAAAGCTTCAAGGAGGCGTGAGCATGTCGCAGGAACTGGAAATGCGCATGATCGAGCTGGAAACCCGCCAGGCGTTCCAGGATGACAGCCTGCAAGCGCTTAATGACGTGGTGGTCGAGCAGAGCCGAGTGATCGACCGCCTGCAGTTGCAGGTGGCCGAGCTGATCAAGCGTTACGAGGAAATGGCCGGCCAGCAGGGCGGCGCGGGAGAGGAAGCGCCGCCGCCTCATTATTGAGGGCGGCGGCGGGGTGGTCAGCGGCGCGAAACCGCGACCACGTCCTCGGCTTGCAGGCCTTTGTCGCGATGCATCACCGAGAACTCCACGCGCTGGCCTTCGACCAGCACGCGGTGGCCCTCGCCACGGATGGCGCGAAAGTGCACGAAGATATCGTCACCGGAGTCGCGGGAGATGAAGCCGAAGCCCTTGGAGGTGTTGAACCACTTCACTGTGCCGGTATCGCGCAGGCCGGCGTCCTGGGCGCTGCCCAGGCTTGAGCGGGCCTTTCGCGTGCCACGGACGAAGCCTGCGAGCAGGTGCAGGGCGCTCGCCAGCGCGGCACAGGCCAGCGCCGGCAGGTTGCCCAGCTCCGGGCGGGCCAGCAGGGTGAGGGTTTGCAGCACCACTGCCAGCACCAGCAGGATGCAGCTGGCGCGTTGCAGTTGCTGGCGCATGGCCTTGTAGTACTGCGGCAATGCCGGGGCCAGCACCAGGTTGAGCAGCCCGAGCAGTGCCAGGTAGACGGCTTCGGGTTGTTGCAGGAAGGGTGTAGCGTCAGTTTTCAGACTGGGTATGAGCGATAGCAGCAAAGCCGCCACGCCCGTCACCAGATGGACGATCTTGAACATTAGGTTTGGCTCACGTTGATAAGGCCGATCACAGGATGAGCTGGTCGCACGGTGCGCGTGTGGTGTAGGCGCTAAAACGTGACGGTCCAGCCTATGCACCCGGCCCTGACAATCCGCACGGGTGGCACGCTGCCTATTTAACAGCAAAGGCAGTAGGTTCTCAAACTGAGCTGTCGCTGCAGCCCTGTGTCGCATGCGCGGCGGCGCAACTCTTGCTACAGTGGCCGCTGCCCGCTTGCTCGCCAAGCCTTATGGAAAGGGGAACTTCATGGCAATCGATATCGGTATCAGTGAAGAAGATCGCAAGTCCATCGTCGACGGGCTGTCGCGCCTGTTGTCGGATACCTACGTGCTGTATCTGAAAACCCATAACTTCCACTGGAACGTCACCGGTCCTTCGTTCCGTACCCTGCACCTGATGTTCGAGGAGCAGTACAACGAACTGGCGCTGGCCGTCGACTCCATCGCCGAGCGTATTCGTGCCCTGGGCTTCCCGGCGCCAGGCTCGTATGCCTTCTACGCCCGTCATTCCTCCATCAAGGAAGAAGAAGGCGTACCGCCGGCCGACGAGATGATCCGGCAGTTGGTGCAGGGGCAGGAGGCGGTGGTACGCACCGCGCGCAGCATTTTCCCGGTGGTCGACAAGGTCAGTGACGAACCGACCGCCGACCTGCTGACCCAGCGCATGCAGGTGCACGAGAAAACCGCCTGGATGCTGCGCGTTTTGCTCGACGGGAAATGATTGCCGGTTGAATACCCTGTACTGCCTTTGAGCCGGGCCCGGCATCCTCTTGGGTGTCGGGCCTGTTCGTTTATGGGGAATATTTTGCTGCTGATATCCATTCGCATGTCGGCGCTTCATTGAGGCCATGGATTCCGCTCGTTCGGCGAGGGGGTGATCAGGTCACGATGGAGCGATGTGATGGAGCATGCGGCAGGTGGGATCAATGGCAATGCAAGGCACGGGGCGGGGGCGGCGAGGCCACGCATCGACCCGTTCAAGCGCGATTTCGACATGGGGCAGGCCGGCCCGGTGTCTCGTTCGGTGCGGCTCAATGGCTTTGCTACGTGCTTGCGGCTCGAGGCGGTGTACTGGCGGATCCTCGAGCGGATTGCCGGGGCCAATCGCTGTTCGGTGAGTGCGTTGCTGTCGTACATCGACCGCGAGGTGCACCTGCGCCATGGCGGGGTGAGAAATTTCAGCGGCTTGGTGCGGGTGATCTGCGTGGCCTGGCTGCAGGAGGCGCCGGACGGGCATTGACCGCCAGGCGGGCTGCACAGCACTCCTTAACCATATATAATCCCGCTCTTTGCTGCCGTGGGCAGCTTGCGATGTGGTTGACGAGAGACACCATGCCCCTTTACGACTATCAATGTGCCGCCTGCGAACACCGGATGGAGGTGTTGCAGAAGATCAGCGCCGCGCCTTTGACCGATTGCCCGGCGTGCCAGGCGCCGGCGCTGAAGAAACTGCTGTCGGTCCCCGGCTTTCGCCTCAGCGGCAATGGCTGGTACGAGACCGACTTCAAGACCGGGGCAAAAAAGAATCTGGCAGGCGGCGACAAGGCCGACTGAGTTGAATTGCACCGCCCGGGTCTTGCAGTATTAGCCCCCTGGGCGGCCAAGACCTCCACCGAATACACGAATCACGAGAAGCGAAACCACCATCATGATGCGCAGCCATTATTGCGGCCAACTGAACGAGTCCCTGGACGGCCAGGAAGTCACCCTTTGCGGCTGGGTCCATCGTCGCCGCGACCACGGCGGGGTGATCTTCCTCGATATCCGTGACCGCGAAGGCATGGCCCAGGTCGTGTTCGACCCGGATCGCGCCGAGACTTTCGCCAACGCCGACCGCGTGCGCAGCGAATACGTCGTGCAGATTACCGGCAAGGTGCGCAAGCGCCCTGAAGGCGCGGTCAACCCGAACATGGCCTCCGGTGGCATCGAGGTGCTGGGCTACGAGCTGAAGGTACTCAACGAAGCCGAGACTCCGCCCTTCCCGCTGAACGAATTCTCCGACGTTGGCGAAGAAACCCGCCTGCGCTACCGCTTCATCGACCTGCGTCGTCCGGAAATGGCCGACAAGCTGCGCCTGCGTTCGCGCATCACCAGCAGCATCCGCCGCTTCCTCGACGAAAACGGCTTCCTCGACGTCGAAACCCCGATCCTGACCCGCGCCACGCCTGAAGGCGCGCGCGACTATCTGGTGCCGAGCCGCACCCACGCCGGCAGCTTCTTCGCCCTGCCGCAGTCGCCGCAGCTGTTCAAGCAGCTGCTGATGGTCGCCGGCTTCGACCGCTACTACCAGATCGCCAAGTGCTTCCGCGACGAAGACCTGCGGGCCGACCGCCAGCCGGAATTCACCCAGATCGACATCGAGACCAGCTTCCTCGACGAAAGCGAGATCATGGGCCTCACCGAGAGCATGATCCGCAAGCTGTTCAAGGAAGTGCTGGACCTGGAGTTCGGCGAGTTCCCGCACATGACCTTCGAAGAAGCCATGCGCCGCTACGGGTCCGACAAGCCTGACCTGCGCATTCCGCTGGAGCTGGTCGACGTTGCCGACCAGCTCAAGGATGTCGACTTCAAGGTCTTCGCCGGCCCTGCCAACGACCCTAAATGCCGCGTTACCGCCCTGCGCCTGCCGGGCGGCGCCAGCATGCCGCGCAGCAAGATCGACGAGTACACCAAGTTCGTCGGCATCTACGGTGCCAAGGGCCTGGCCTACATCAAGGTCAACGAGCGCGCCAAGGGTGTCGAGGGTCTGCAGTCGCCGATCGTCAAGAACATCCCCGAGGCCAACCTCAACAACATCCTCGACCGCGTAGGCGCCGTGGACGGCGACATCGTGTTCTTCGGCGCCGACAAGTTCAAGGTCGTCAGCGAAGCCCTGGGCGCGCTGCGTATTCGCCTGGGTCATGACTTCGAGCTGCTGACCTGCGAATGGGCGCCGATGTGGGTCGTCGACTTCCCGATGTTCGAAGAGAACGAAGACG
Organism: Pseudomonas sp. VA159-2; assembly: GCF_024126635.1. NCBI lineage: Bacteria > Pseudomonadati > Pseudomonadota > Gammaproteobacteria > Pseudomonadales > Pseudomonadaceae > Pseudomonas > Pseudomonas sp. VA159-2. The sequence goes on from NZ_JAMYBV010000010.1 coordinate 149,836, forward strand.
GCAGCTTCACCGCGCTGCACCACCCGTTCACCGCGCCCAAGTGCACCCCCGAAGAGTTGGAGGCCAACCCGGCCACCGCGCTGTCGCGTGCCTACGACATGGTCCTGAACGGCACCGAGCTGGGTGGCGGTTCGATCCGTATCCACCGCAAGGAGATGCAGCAAGCGGTGTTCCGCCTGCTGGGCATCGACGCGGCCGAACAGGAAGAGAAATTCGGCTTCCTGCTCGACGCCCTGAAGTTCGGCGCACCGCCGCACGGTGGCCTGGCCTTCGGCCTGGACCGCCTGGTCATGCTGATGACCGGCGCGCAGTCGATCCGTGAGGTGATCGCCTTCCCGAAAACCCAGAGCGCCGCGTGCGTCATGACCCAGGCCCCGGGCCTGGTCGACGCCAAGGCCCTGCGCGAGCTGCACATCCGTCTGCGTGAGCAGACCAAGGTCGAGTAATCGGCTCCGGGCGCGTCCCGGCGGATGCGCCCAGGCGCTTCGGCGCACTGTTCCCACGTTCCGCCCTTCGGGGCGGAACCTGTTTCTGTTTCAAGGATTTGGAGTCGTTATGGCCGGTCATTCCAAGTGGGCGAACATCAAGCACCGCAAAGAGCGCCAGGATGCCAAGAGAGGCAAGGTCTTCACCAAGTGGATTCGCGAGCTGACCGTCGCCGCCAAGCAGGGTGGGCCCGACCCGGCCTCCAACCCGCGCCTGCGCCTGGCGCTGGACAAGGCCCTGGGCGCCAACATGAGCCGCGACATCATCGACCGCGCCGTGGCCCGGGGGGCTGGCACCAACGAAAGCGACAACGTCGAGGAGCTCAGCTACGAAGGCTACGGCCCAGGTGGCGTGGCGATCATGGTCGAAGCCATGACCGACAACCGCAACCGTACCGCCGCTGCCGTGCGCCATGCCTTCGCCAAGTGTGGCGGCAACCTGGGCACCGACGGTTCGGTGGCCTACCTGTTCGAGCGCAAGGGCCAGATCAGCTTCGCCGCGGAACTGAAGGTCGACGAGGATGCGCTGATGGAAGCCGCCATGGAGGCCGATGCCGATGACGTGGTGGTCAACGACGACGGCTCCTTTGACGTGTTTACCTCGTTCAACAGCTTCTATGCCGTGCGCAATGCCCTGGAAGAGGCCGGCTTCAAGGCGTCCGACGCCGAGATCGTGATGCAGCCGACCACCAGCGCCGAGTTGGACCAGGAGGGCGCGGAAAAGGTGCTCAAGCTGATCGACATGCTCGAGGATCTGGACGACGTACAGAACGTCTACTCCAATGCGCAGATTTCCGATGAGATCATGGAAATGCTCGGCTGATCGTTTCGGTAATCGGCTCGATCGCGGGACAAGCCCGCTCCCACAAGGGCTGCGCCAATTTGCGGTGTAGCCTTTGTGGGAGCGGGCTTGTCCCGCGATAAGGCCGGCAAAAATCCGTACATATTCGTAGGCACTATGACCCTGATTCTTGGTATCGACCCCGGCTCGCGCATCACCGGTTTCGGCGTGGTCCGCCAGACCACGCGCGGCTGCGAGTACGTCACCTCCGGCTGCATCCGTACCGGCGATGGCGAACTGCATGACCGCCTGCTGGTGGTGTTTCGCGGCGTCAGCGAGATCATCCGCCAGCACGGCCCGGTGACCATGGGCATCGAGCGGGTGTTCATGGCGCGTAACGCCGACTCCGCGCTCAAGTTGGGCCAAGCCCGTGGCGCGGCCATCGTCGCCGCCGCCGAGGCGGGCCTGGAGATCGCCGAGTACAGCGCCAGCCAGGTCAAGCAGGCCGTGGCCGGCACCGGTGGCGCCAACAAGGAGCAGGTGATGCTGATGGTGATGCACCTGCTCAAACTGACCCAAAAGCCCCAGGTCGATGCCTCGGACGCCCTGGCCATCGCCCTGTGCCATGCCCATACCCGCTCCAGCCTGATTCCCCATGGCTTGACGACGGCGCGGCGGCGCGGCGGGCGCTTGCGTCTGTAGCCGCTTCATGCGCTGATACACATTTTGTCCGGGTGGCGCGCTCACCCGGCGCATTTGCTGATAGGGTGGACCGGTTTTCGACCGGCGCCCGAGAGGAAGGATCGGAACGTGATTGGACGTTTGCGTGGCACTTTGGCGGAGAAACAACCGCCGCACCTGATTATCGACGTCAACGGCGTGGGCTATGAGCTGGAAGTGCCGATGACCACCTTGTACCGCCTGCCCAAGGTCGGCGAGCCAGTGACCGTGCACACCCACCTGGTGGTACGCGAAGACGCCCACCTGCTCTATGGCTTCGCCGAAAAGCGCGAGCGCGAGCTGTTCCGCGAGCTGATCCGTCTCAACGGCGTGGGGCCGAAGCTGGCGCTGGCGCTGATGTCCGGCCTGGAAGTGGACGAACTGGTGCGCTGCGTGCAGGCCCAGGACGCCTCGGTCCTGGTGCGCGTGCCGGGGGTCGGTAAAAAAACCGCCGAACGCCTGTTGGTCGAGCTCAAGGACCGTTTCAAGGCCTGGGAAACCTCCCCGGCGATGTTCACCCTGGTGTCCGACGGCCCGCTGCCGGCGGCCAGTGAGTCCTCGGCCGAGGCCGACGCCGTCAGTGCCCTGGTCTCCCTGGGCTACAAGCCCCAGGAAGCCAGCAAGGCGATTGCCGCGATCAAGGACAAGGCCGGCCTGAGCAGCGAGGAGCTGATCCGTCGCAGCCTTAAAGGGATGATTGCCAAGTGATCGAAACCGACCGCCTGATCGCCGCCAGTGGCCGCGACCGCGAAGAGGTCCAGGACCGCGCGATCCGCCCGCTGCGCCTGGACGAGTACATCGGCCAGCCGGTGGTGCGCGAGCAGATGGCGCTGTTCATCCAGGCCGCGCGCGGGCGCAACGAATCCCTCGACCATACCCTGATCTTCGGCCCGCCTGGCCTGGGCAAGACCACCCTGGCCAACATCATCGCCCAGGAGATGGGCGTGTCGGTCAAGAGCACCTCGGGCCCGATCCTCGAGCGCCCGGGCGACCTGGCGGCGATGCTGACCAACCTCGAACCTCATGACGTGCTGTTCATCGACGAGATCCACCGCTTGTCACCGGTGGTCGAAGAGGTGCTCTACCCGGCGATGGAGGACTTCCAGCTGGACATCATGATCGGCGAGGGCCCGGCCGCGCGCTCGATCAAGCTCGACCTGCCACCTTTCACCCTGGTCGGGGCCACCACCCGTGCAGGTATGCTGACCAACCCGTTGCGCGACCGCTTCGGCATCGTCCAGCGCCTGGAGTTCTACAGCAACAAGGACCTGGCCACCATTGTCAGTCGGTCGGCCGGTATTCTCGGGCTGCCGATGGACGACAAGGGCGCATTCGAGATCGCCCGTCGGGCGCGGGGCACGCCGCGGATCGCCAATCGCCTGCTGCGGCGGGTGCGTGACTTTGCCGAAGTACGTGGCAAGGGCGAGATCACCAAGGCGGTCGCGGACATGGCCCTGAACCTGCTGGATGTCGACGAACGTGGCTTCGATCACTCCGACCGGCGTCTGCTGCTGACCATGATCGAGAAGTTCGACGGCGGTCCGGTAGGGCTCGACAACATTGCCGCGGCGATCGGCGAGGAGCGCCATACCATCGAGGACGTGCTCGAGCCCTATCTCATCCAGCAGGGCTACATCATGCGCACCCCGCGTGGACGGGTCGTCACCCGCCATGCCTACCTGCATTTCGGCCTGAATATCCCCGGGCGCTTCTGCGAAGGCGGGGAATATGCCGCGCAGGACGATGAATGACAGATCGAATCGCCAGTTTCGTGGTCCTACCGCTGGCATGTCGGCAGCTCGCTGGCAATACGACATTATCGATGCAAAAACAGTTGCCGGGGCGGATTGGCAAGTACAGGAGTAAGCACTAGAGTATGCGCGCGCAAAATGGGCTGGAACCGTTCGCACACCGCTGTCGCGTCTATTACGAGGACACCGACGCCGGTGGGGTGGTGTACTACGTCAACTACCTCAAGTTCATGGAGCGCGCGCGTACCGAGCGCCTGCGCCACCTGGGTTTCTCCCAGTTGGAGCTGGCCGGGGACAATCTACTGTTCGTGGTCCATTCCAGCGAAGCGCGCTACCACGCGCCGGCGCGGCTGGACGACGAACTGCGGGTCACCGCGCAAGTCACCGAATTGAACCGCGCCAGCCTGCGCTTCGTGCAGCAGGTATGGCGCACAAAGGATGAAACGCTGCTCTGCGAAGGGCAGTTTCTGGTGGCCGCCGTGCGTGCCGACACTTTCAAACCCCGGGCCATTCCCCCAGCGCTGCGTGACGCCTTCCTGGCGGACGGCACGGGTACTCAATCCAACGCAGGAGAATAAGCGTGGAAGCAAACGTCGTCGACCATACCTCCATGTGGAGCCTGGTCGCCAATGCCAGTGTCGTGGTTCAGCTGGTCATGTTGACCCTGGTGGCCGCCTCGGTCACCTCGTGGATCATGATCTTCCAGCGCAGCACCATGCTGCGTGCCGGCCGTCGCGCGCTGGACGCGTTCGAAGAGCGCTTCTGGTCGGGCATCGACCTGTCCAAGCTGTACCGCCAGGCAGGCAGCAACCCTGATCCGGACTCGGGTGTCGAGCAGGTATTCCGTGCCGGCTTCAAGGAGTTCTCGCGCCTGCGCCAGCAGCCGGGTGTCGACCCGGACGCGGTCATGGAAGGTGTTGGCCGTGCCATGCGCGTGGCCATTTCCCGCGAGGAAGAGAAGCTCGAGCAGAGCCTGCCGTTCCTGGCCACCGTCGGTTCGACCAGCCCGTACATCGGCCTGTTCGGCACCGTGTGGGGCATCATGAACTCGTTCCGCGGCCTGGCCAGCGCCCAGCAGGCGACCCTGGCCACCGTGGCTCCGGGTATCGCCGAGGCCCTGGTGGCGACCGCGATCGGCCTGTTCGCCGCAATCCCGGCGGTCATCGCCTACAACCGTTTCTCTGCGCGCAGTGAAGTGCTGATTGGCCGCTACTACACCTTCGCCGACGAGTTCCAGGCGATCCTGCACCGCAAAGTACACACCAGCGAAGAGTGATCAGGTAGAAACCCATGGCCCGAGTTCGCCACAAACGCAAGCCGGTCGCCGAGATGAACGTGGTGCCCTACATCGACGTGATGCTGGTGCTGCTGGTCATTTTCATGGTGACCGCCCCCATGCTCAACCAGGGCGTGAAGGTCGACCTGCCCAAGGTTTCCAGCGAAGCCCTGCCGCAGGACAACAACGTCCAGGTCCTGACCATCTCGATCAAGGCCGACAAGACCTACTACTGGAACCTTGGCAGCGAAGTCGACACCGACAAGCAGATGGACAAGGCCATGACCTTGCCGGAAATGACCAGTGCAGTGACCAAGATCATCGCCGCCGGCCGTGACCAGGGCAAGCAGACCCAGGTATTCATCCGTGGCGACAAGGCCGTCGACTACGGCGCGGTCATGGGCGCCATGGGCGGGTTGCAGAAGGCCGGTGTCGGAAACGTTGGCCTGATTACCGAGGCGCCCTGATGCAACAGCGAGAGCCATCCGCCTCGGAAAGCTATTTCTGGCCCAGTGTCTGGGCCATTGCGCTGCACGTGCTGGTGTTCGGCATGCTGTTCGTCAGCTTCGCCATGACCCCGGAGCTGCCGCCGTCCAAGCCGATCGTCCAGGCCACGCTCTACCAGCTCAAGTCCAAGAGCCAGGCGACCACCCAGACCAATCAGAAAATTGCCGGGGAAGCCAAGAAGACGGCTTCGCGCCAGACCGAGGTCGAGCAGCTCGAGCAGAAGAAGGTCGAGCAGGAGGCCGTGAAGGCTGCGGAACAAAAGAAAGCCGACGCCGCTCAAAAGGCCGAGGAGGCCCGCGAGGCCGCCGAGTCGAAAAAGGCGGAAGAGGCCGCCAAGGCCGCCGAGCAGAAGAAGGCCGCCGAGGCCAAGAAAGCTGAAGAAGCGAAGAAGGCCGCTGAAAAGCAACAGGCCGACATCGCCAAGAAGAAGGCCGAGGAAGAGGCCAAGAAGAAGGCCGACGAGGAAGCCAAGAAGCAAGCCGCGGAAGAGGCCAAGAAGAAAGCCGCCGAAGACGCGAAGAAAAAAGCAGCCGAGGACGCCAAGAAGAAAGCGGCGGCCGAGGACGCGAAGAAGAAGGCAGCTGAAGAGGCCAAGAAAAAGGCCGCGGCAGACGCCCAGAAGAAAAAGGCACAGGAAGCGGCCCGCAAGGCGGCGGAAGACAAGAAGGCACAGGCACTGGCCGAGCTGTTGTCCGACACCACCGAGCGGCAGCAGGCGCTGGCCGACGAGCAGGGTGACCAGGTGGCCGGCGACTTCGACGACCTGATCCGCATGCGCGCGGCCGAGGGCTGGGCACGTCCGCCATCTGCGCGCAAGGGCATGACGGTAGTTCTGCAGATCAACATGTTGCCAGACGGCACCATCACCAACGTGAGCGTGGCCAAATCCAGTGGCGACGGTCCGTTCGACAGCTCGGCCGTGGCCGCGGTGAAGAACATTGGTCGGTTGACCGAGATGCAGGGCTTGAAGCCGAACGAATTCAATCCGTATCGTTCATTCAAGATGACATTTACACCTGAGGATCTAGCGTTGTGATTAAACGTCTGAGAGGACTCCTGGTCTTGCTCTGCTGCGTGGCAGGCCTGGCTGTGGCAGAGGAAAAGAACATCCTGGTCACCAGCGGTAGCGACCGGGCCACCCCCATTGCGGTAGTGCCGTTCGGCCTGCAGGGTGGCAGCGTGCTGCCAGAGGACATGGCCGACATCATCGGCAATGACCTGCGCAACTCCGGCTACTACTCGCCGATCCCGCGGCAGAACATGATCAGCTTGCCGACCCAGGCCAGCGAAGTGATCTTCCGCGACTGGAAAGCGCTGGGCGCGCAATACATCATGGTCGGCAGCATCGTGCCGTCCGGTGGCCGCCTGCAGGTGCAGTACGCGCTGTTCAACGTCGCCACCGAGCAGCAGGTACTGACCGGCAGCGTGGCTGGCGGCGTCGACCAGCTGCGCGACATGGCGCACTACATCGCCGACCAGTCGTTCGAGAAGCTCACCGGCATCAAGGGTGCGTTCTCCACCCGCATGCTGTACGTGACCGCCGAGCGCTTCTCCACCAACAACACCCGCTACACCCTGCAGCGTTCGGACTACGACGGTGCCCGCGCGGTGACCCTGCTGCAGTCCCGTGAGCCGATCCTGTCGCCGCGCTTCGCCCCGGATGGCAAGCGTATCGCCTATGTGTCGTTCGAGCAGAAGCGCCCGCGCATCTTCGTCCAGCACATCGACACCGGTCGCCGAGAGCAGATCACCAACTTCGAAGGCCTGAACGGCGCGCCGGCCTGGTCGCCGGACGGTACCCGCCTGGCGTTCGTGCTGTCCAAGGACGGTAACCCGGACATCTACGTGATGAACGTGGCCTCGCGCCAGATCACCCGTGTCACCGCAGGCCCGGGCATCAACACCGAGCCGTTCTGGGGCAAGGATGGCAACACCCTGTACTTCACCTCCGACCGTGGCGGCAAGCCGCAGATCTATAAACAGTCGATTGGTGGCGGTGGTGCCGAGCGCGTGACCTTCGTCGGTAACTACAACGCCAACCCGAAACTGTCGGCGGACGAGAAGACCCTGGTGATGATCCATCGCCAGCAGGGTTTCACCAACTTCAAGGTGGCTGCCCAGGACCTGCAACGCGGAAGTGTAAAGATTCTCTCCGAGACCAGTCTTGATGAGTCTCCCACTGTTGCGCCAAACGGCACCATGCTAATCTACGCCACCCGCCAGCAGGGCCGGGGAGTCTTGATGCTCGTGTCGCTTAACGGCCGTGTGAGGCTCCCACTTCCTACCGCTCAAGGCGAAGTCAGAGAACCGTCCTGGTCCCCTTACCTGAACTGATTGCGGCGTAATATTTTTGCTTAACACACTGGGGTTTCATTAGGAGTTTCACGATGGAAATGCTGAAGTTTGGTAAATTCGCTGCGCTGGCTCTGGCCATGGCTGTAGCTGTAGGTTGCTCCTCGAAAGGCGGTGACAACGCTGGTGAAGGCGCTGTTGACCCGAACGCTGGCTACGGTGCCAACACTGGCGCTGTCGACGGTTCCCTGAGCGAAGAAGCCGCCCTGCGCGCAATCACCACCTTCTACTTCGAATACGACAGCTCGGATCTGAAGCCAGAAGCCATGCGCGCCCTGGACGTTCACGCCAAGGACCTGAAGTCCAACGGCAACCGCGTTGTCCTGGAAGGCAACACCGACGAGCGCGGCACCCGCGAGTACAACATGGCTCTGGGTGAGCGTCGTGCCAAGGCCGTTCAACGCTACCTGGTTCTGCAGGGCGTTTCCCCAGCTCAGCTGGAACTGGTCTCCTACGGCGAAGAGCGTCCAGTTGCCACCGGCAACGACGAGCAGTCCTGGGCTCAGAACCGTCGCGTAGAACTGCGTAAGTAAGTTCTTATGCGTATGTGCCGCCGTGCTGTAACCGTCCTCGCACTCAGCCTGCCCCTTTCGGCGTGGGCTGCGGTTCCCGTAGTAGATGACAACGCGGGTGGCTATCCACCTGCGGGTTATGGCACGAGCGGCGCCTATGCCGGAGCAGGGGCTTCGGCCCCTGCTTCTGCAAATGGCCAGCTGTTCATGCAGCTGCAGCAGATGCAGGACCAGATTTCCCGCCAGCAAGGCATCATCGAAGAGCTGCAGAACGATGTGTCGCGCATGAAGCAGGAAAACCTCGAGCGCTATCAGGATCTCGACCGCCGCATTGGCAGCGGTGCCGCGCCTGCCGCGACTCCAGACAATTCTTCCACCGGTGGCGCGAACAACGCAGCCACGGGTGCCGCCGCCGGCGCCAGCGCCGCGCAGCCACCGGCCGCCAGCAGCGAGCCGGGTGATCCGGCGAAAGAGAAGCTGTATTACGACGCCGCTTTCGACCTGATCAAGCAGAAGGACTTCGACAAGGCCAGCCAGGCGTTCAACGCCTTCCTGCGCAAGTACCCCAACAGCCAGTACGCCGGCAACGCCCAGTATTGGCTTGGCGAGGTCAACCTGGCCAAGGGTGACCTGGCTGGCGCAGGCCAGGCGTTCGCCAAGGTCAGCCAGTTGTATCCGCAGCACAGCAAGGTGCCGGATTCGCTGTACAAGCTGGCCGACGTCGAGCGCCGCCAAGGCCACACCGACAAGGTCAAGGGCATTCTGCAACAGGTCATCACCCAGTACCCCGGCACGTCCGCCGCGCAACTGGCGCAACGCGACCTGCAGAAGCTCTGAAGCTTGCCATTCGAAAGAAACCCGCGCTTGTCGCGGGTTTTTTCGTTAGAATCACCGACCTTTTTTCCTAAACACGCTGCCGCGGATAACGCCATGTCGAGTCCGCGACAGTGCCTGACGGAGGCGGACAGCCTGTTCAGCTGTCACGCCCGTGGCGATCATGCAAGACACATTACGCATCACCGAAGTGTTTTACTCCTTGCAGGGTGAAACGCGAACGGCCGGGCTGCCCACGGTTTTCGTGCGCCTGACCGGTTGTCCCCTGCGCTGCCAGTACTGCGACAGCGCCTACGCCTTCAGCGGCGGCACCCTGCGTACCCTCGATTCGCTGCTCGAGCAGGTGGCCGGCTTCAAGCCGCGCTACGTCTGCGTCACCGGTGGCGAACCGCTGGCCCAGCCCAATGCCCTGCCATTGCTGCGCAGCTTGTGCGACGCCGGGTACGAAGTGTCGCTGGAAACCAGCGGCGCCCTCGATATCAGCGGCACCGACACGCGGGTCAGCCGGGTGCTCGACCTCAAGACCCCAGGCTCCGAGGAGTCGCACCGCAACCGCTACGAGAACATCGAGCTACTGACCCGCAACGACCAGGTCAAGTTCGTCATCTGTTCCCGTGAGGACTACGATTGGGCGGTTTCCAAGCTGATTCAGTACAACCTGGCCGAGCGCGCCGGCGAGGTGTTGTTCTCGCCCAGCCATCACCAGATCAAGGCCAGTGACCTGGCTGACTGGATCGTTGCCGATAACTTGCCCGTGCGCTTCCAGCTGCAGCTGCACAAGCTGCTGTGGAACGACGAACCTGGGCGCTGAGGAGAAAGACATGACTGACAAACGTGCGGTAATCCTGCTGTCCGGTGGCCTCGACTCGGCCACCGTGGTGGCCATGGCCAAGGCCGAGGGCTACCAGTGCTACACCATGAGCTTCGACTACGGCCAGCGCCACCGCGCCGAGCTCAATGCCGCGGCGCGGGTTGCCCGCGACCTGGGCGTGGTCGAACACAAGGTGATCGGCCTGAACCTGGATGGCATTGGCGGCTCGGCCCTGACCGACAGCAGCATCGATGTACCCGAGGCGCCGAGCGAAGGGATTCCGGTGACTTATGTACCGGCCCGTAACACCGTGTTCCTGTCCCTGGCCCTCGGCTGGGCAGAAGTGCTCGAAGCCCGCGACATCTTCATTGGCGTCAATGCCGTGGATTATTCCGGCTACCCGGACTGCCGCCCCGAGTTCGTCGAGGCCTTCGAGCGCATGGCCAACCTGGCCACCAAGGCCGGTGTCGAAGGGCAGGGCTTCCGTATCCAGGCGCCGCTGCAGAACCTGAGCAAGGCGCAGATCGTCCAGGCCGGCCTGGCCCAGGGCGTGGACTACAGCCTGACCGTGTCCTGCTACCAGGCCGATGATGACGGCCGCGCCTGTGGCAAGTGCGACAGCTGCCGCCTGCGCGCCGACGGCTTCAAGGCTGCCGGGGTCGAGGACCCGACCCGGTATTTTTGAAAAAAATGCGATGGGGTGTTGATTTCCTCTGAGAAATCAGTAATATACGCGCCATCCAACGGGTCGTTAGCTCAGTTGGTAGAGCAGTTGGCTTTTAACCAATTGGTCGTAGGTTCGAATCCTACACGACCCACCATACGCAGTAAGAAAAAGCCCGCTTCCGGCAACGGAAGCGGGCTTTTTCGTTTGCGCCATTAACTGCTGGGGTTGGCGGCTTCAGCGCCGCCGCCGTGATCGCAAGCTTGCCGCTTACTTGTAGAAGATATCCAGGGTCGCGCCGGCATTGAACTCGCCAAAGGTCGGCGTCGTGGTCATCCACTTCAGACGTGCCAGGAAATTGTGCGAGTTGGTGGTCGAGGTGGTCTTCGGGGTCAGCACGAACTCTTTCTTGAACAACAACGCACGCTGGTCATCTTCGTTGATCAAGCTGATGCCCACCGATTTGTTGTCGTTCGGGATCAGGGTGTCCTGGGCTGTGTTCAAGGTCGCCGTCAGCGGCTCCAGATAGCCGCCCAGGCCATAGGCCGCCTGGCAGGTGCGTTGCTCGGTAATGGTGAATGGCACTTCATTGATGGTAGCCCCCACCGTGGCCCCCGAGGTGCGGATCGCGCCGAAATTGATCACGTTCGGCTGGATGCTGATCGAGGATTCGCAGGGCAAGTAGCGAAACTTGTTCAAGCCCTTGGCGGTGACGTTGTAACTCAAGCCGGGCCGTACACCGCCGACCCCATCGAACTGGAACGCCCGGTAATCGGCAAGCGAGGTCATGGGGCCTTCCTTGTTGTCGCCGGCCGGTGACTTCTTGACGAAGAACAATGAGTAGGTCATCGCCTTGCTTTCTTTTTTCCAGCCGCAGGTGTCGTTTTCTGGGCAGCCGTTCACGAACCAGCCGATGTTCAACTTGCCGCCAGGTAGCGAGGAGTAGAGATAATCCTTGCCTTCGTAGGTGACGCCGATCTCGATGTCATTGCCCAGGCTGACTTTGTTGGGGTTCATGTAGAAGTAAATGTTTTCACCGGGCATGCCATTGATGTCTACCCAGCATTCGACATTGATGCGTTGTGTCGGCTGACGCCAGAGTACGGTGCCCGCCGGTAACGAGTTGGGCACCGCAGCGGTGTCGGTAATGGTGGTGGTGTCGTTGATCAGTGACGAGCCCGACTTCTGGCATTTCAGCGCGTAGCTGTTGGGGATGCTCAGGAAGAATAGAAAACCGATGAAGAGTAACTGTCTGCTGAACATGGCAAGGCCTTCCGGGGATCAGAACGTGAGGCCGCTTTGGCGTGGATGGGGCAGGCCGGCGTCGCTGATGAAGGCGTAAGCCACCTGCGCCACAGGCCTGTCGCAGCCGTTGGCGGGTAACGCGTAGTGCGAGAACGGGGCGACCATCAGGTGGTCGATGACCTGCCCGCAGGTAGCCCCCGAGCGGTCGCGCAAGGCGACCTCGGTCAGCGTCAGGTAGTAGGGCGAAGCGTTATGGGCTTCGTAGCCACCGGCAGCGCTGGCCGACCAGCGCAACTGGTCGACGGCGTCCTCGGGCGAGCCGGGCAAGGTAGGGCGGTAGAACAGCTTGAGGTTGTGCTGCAGGGCGAGCGCCATGGCATTGCTGTCGGTGGCCTTCTTCGGCACTTGCAGCACTTTGAGCAGTAGGAACGACTCGCGGTCGTCCGGCAGGCCCAGCCCCTGGTAGAGCACGCCAGTCGAGGCTTTGCCGTTGGCGGGAATCAGCAGCAGCGGCTTGGTCACCGCCATGGGCAGCGCCGCAGTGGGCGCCTTGTTGCCCCAGTCGAGCTTGACTTGCACCAGCGCCGGCTCGTCGCTCTGGTTGACGATGATCACCGGCAACTGCTTCTGCGAGCCCTCGAAGATGAAGCGGGTGAAGCCATCGAAGGTGATATCGGCCTGTACCGGCGAGCAGGCGATCATCGCCAGGATGAGGGCGACCCAGGCCATGAGCCGGCGAGCGACGGGATGGAACAGGGGAGAGGTTGTCATCCTGCGATTCTGGCGCGGCCTGGGCAGGCTCTGAATCAGACGATTCTTACATTGCGTTGGCGTGCTTCGCCGAGTCGGCGCAGAAGGCTTCTTTCCACAGGCGCAGCGTTTCACGTTCCTGCGCAGTCAAGGGGGTCTGTGCTACTGCATCGGCGACTTTTTCCTGCAGGCGTCGCAAACGGTCTACGACCGAGCAACCGTCGTCGTAGGCCAGATGGTGGGTGACGTCGTCTATCAGGGTGTAGCGCAGGGATCTCAGGTTGTCCGAACGGTAGCGTTCCAGCGATGCGCCATGGAGACGCTCTGGAGCTGCGAGGCCATTTCTCAGGTAAAGATTGAAATCGAGGGTGCTGTATGAGGTGTAGAACTGCCTGGCGCGATTCAGGATAAGTGCAGCCTGGAGGATTTCAAGCCGTTGCGCTTGAGTCTTGGCGGGTAATGGGTAGGTCATGGCGACCAGCTGTTTCGACTGTGTCATACGTGCATCTTGCCGACGCTTCGCATCCTTTTCTGAGCGAACATGCTTTTCCTTCGCATGGGCCAGGGTATGGCCGATCGAATCAATGAGTTGTGCGGCATTGCGCAGTAACTCTCGCTGTTCTGGTTTTAGACGCTCACCGAGCGAACTGAGTAAGCCGCTACCCCTTTCCCAACCGTTGGCCAGCTTGTGCAGGGCGCCAGCGGTGGACGTCAACATCATCTGGATGCCGTGTAATTCATTGAAACCCTTGTGATCCATCATCAATCTGGTCCGTGTCCGTTTGATCGCGCACCTTGAGTGCCGGGGCGCGCGTTGTAATGGGGTAACGCTGGCTTGCATGAACCACAACTTAGGGGCGAGGGTGTCAATTTGTAAATTTCAAAACGTGCAATCTACGATTGCTCGCGGCAGGGCCGTGGGCGCTTTTTCGCCTTGCAAACGGCAGCTTCAGAGACTTGCATTGGCTTATGGCGCAGCGAACCGATTCAGCTGCCGGAGCATTCCTGCACCACCTGGCGCAGCCAACGGTGCACCTGGTCGTTGTTCACCCGCGGGTGCCAGGCCTGGCAAAACTCGCCACTGGGGGTTTCAACCGGCAGAGGGAAAATGTGCAGCGCCAGCAGCGGCAGCGACCATTCGACGAAGCGCCGGGGGATCACCGCGATCATCTGCGAAGAGGCGGCCAACTGCATGGCGGCCTGGAAGCCTGGCACCACCAATGGCACCTTGCGTTGCAGGCCGAGCTTTTCCAGCTCCAGGTCCAGCGGCCCGCGGGTACGGCCGCGGCGCGATACCGACAGGTGTGGGAAGGCCACCAGGTCTTCGGCGCTGACCCTGTCCTGGCGGGCCAGCGGGTGCTGGTTGTTGACCACGCCGACGAAGGTGTCGATGTACAGGCGCTGTTTATAGACCTCGGGCCCCAGTGGGCCGGCGATGCCGATGTCGAGGTCGACCAGCCCGTCGCGCAAGGCCGCGACATCCTCGTTGCCCTGGGCCATGAATCGCAAGGTCACCTGGGGCGCTTGCTGCGCGATGCGCTGGCTCAGGCGCAGGGCCCAGGCGCCGGTAAAGCCGTCCTCGGTGCGCAGGGTGAATACGCGCTTTACCGTGCCCAGGTCGAGTGGCTGCTTGCTGCCCAGCACCTGACGTGCGTCTTCGAGCAGGTTGTGCACCTGGGGTGCCAGTTCCAGCGCCAGCGGTGTAGGCACCAGGCGCCGGCCGGCGAGCACGAACAGCGGGTCGCCCATGGCTTCGCGCAGGTTGGACAGGCGCCGGCTCATGGCCGGGATGCTCAGGTTCATGCGCTCGGCGGCGGCAGTGACACTGCCTTCGCGCAGCATCGAGTCGAAGGTCAGCAGCAGGTTGAGGTCCGGTAGGTTCATTGCGCAGTCCTTTGCAAAAATTGCAATCCTATTCTCTAGCTATTGCAATTTTCAATATTTCCAGCGCTACCTAACATGCCGTTGCAACCCAACCCGCCAAGGATGTTGTGATGGAGTCTTCTCATTCGCTCCAGCAGGGGCTGGCGATCTGCCGGCTGCTGGCGCTGCCGGGCTGGCCCGTTGACAAGGCGAAAGCCAAGTAAACCTGGAGTCTTCATGCTCGAATTTCGCAAGAAACTGAAATACAACCTAGAGGTCACCGATATCCGCGATGTCACCCCATTGGTGCGACGTGTCACCTTGAAGGGCGACCTGTTCGCCGAGGTACCGCCTTGCCAGGCGGGGCAATGGCTGAAATTGTTCCTGCCCAGTGGTGCCAGCCAGGTCACCCGGGCCTACACCATCCGCCGGCATTCTCCGCAATCGGCCCGGGTCGAGGTCGACTTCGTGCGTCACGACCATGGCCCTGCGGGGCGTTGGGTGGAGCGGGCCTGGGTCGGCGAGCAGATTGGCTGTTCGGCGCTGCGCGGTGGCTTCCAGCCCCAGGACGATGCCGAGTGGATGCTGTTGGCCGCCGACGAGACCGGTACCCCGGCGGTGATGAGCATTCTTGAGAGCCTGTCGCCGCGCGACCGGGCGCTGGTGGTGCTGGAGGCGGCGAGCCTGAGTGAGCTGCAGGCGGTGGATTCGCTGGCCACGGTCAATTGCCAGTGGTACTTGCGCGATGAGCACCCGGCCGGCAGCAACTTGTTGCTCGAAGGTATCAAGCGCTTGCAGCTACCCTCCGGGATCGGTCAATTCTGGATTGCCAGCGAGGCGCAGGCGGTCAACGAGGTGCGTGACTACCTCACCGAAACCTGTTCGATCCAGCGTCGCCTGGTGCGCGGCAAGGGCTACTGGATGCGCGGCGTCGCCGACCATCGCGACCGCGATTGAGCGCACGTCGCCTTGCGCTGCCTGGCAGCGCAAGGCCCGTGGGTGCTAGCAGGGCAGCAGCCTGGGCTCAACCAGGCGTTCGAAATGCAGGCGCTCGGCGGCCAGGCCGTAATCCTTCAGCGCCCCACCCACTGTCTCGACCATGGCCTGTGGGCCACACAGAAACGCCGCGTCGAGCAGGCTGACGTCGATCCACTCGCGAAACAGCGTGTCGCACATGGCCAGGTCCAGGCGCCCGGAGGGCAGCCCATTGTCGTTGCTTTCGCGGCTGAACAGCAGGATGACCTGCAGCCGTTGGTCATACAGGGCCTGTAGCGCCGCCAGGCGCTCACCGAACAGCAGGCTGGCGCGGTCGCGGTTGCCGTAGACCAGGGTGAAGCGGCTGTTGGCGTCGTTTTCCAGGGTGGCCTTGATGATCGGCAGCACCGCCGTGATGCCGCTGCCTGAGGCCATGGCCAGGCAATGGTGGGCCGGGGCTTGTGGTTCTGGGCGGTAGGACGCGCCCGCCGGTGGCATCACCAGCAGGGTATCGCCCACTGCCAACTGGGTATTGGCATAGCTGGAGAAGCGGCCCTGCGGCACATGCCGAATCGCCACCCGCAGTTCACCATCGTCCGGGGCGCTGAAGATGGAGTACGAACGCCGTACTGGTTCACCCTGCAGCTGCGCTTGCAGCTGCAGGTACTGACCCTGCTCGAAGCGGTAGGTGGCGGCCAGGTGCGTGGGCACGGCAAAGGCAATCGACACGGTGTCGGCGCTTTCGCGGCGGATATCGGCGACTTGCAGCGGGTGCATCAGGGGCATGGCGCGGCTCCTGTTCAGGCGCTCTGGCGCAGCGGCGCGGCGTCGGGGCCGGTGAGGCGTTCCAGGCGGCGCATGCTGTGGGTGGTGCCCGGCAGCAGGCGGCCGATCTCGCCGGTGCGGTAGCGGATCATCGGCAGAGCCTCGCGGCTGAGGGTGGTCAGCACCACCTCGCCGAACTGGCCATCGGGCAGTGGCGTGCCGCTATGCGGGTCGATGACCTCGGGGTAGAAGTGGTCTTCCCAGAGCGTCACGCCATCGCGGGTTTGCGGGCATTGCATGCCGATGCCCGGGTCCATCAGCGCCGGCACGCCGTACAGGGCCAGGGTCTGGACCCCCAGGCGCTGCTCGAGCTCCTGGCGCAGGCTGTGGCTGCACGGCTGTGGGCCGAGCAGCACGCTGCGCAACGACAGGCCCGGCAGGCTGACGCCCTGGCGCTCCAGCTCAGGGGCCAGGGCCAGCAGTTGTGCCGGGCTGGCCACCAGCAGTTGCGGCTGGAAGTCGCACAGCAGGCGGACCTGCTCCTGGGCCCCGCGCGCGGCCAGGGGTAGCAGCGCGCAGTGCAGGCGTTCGGCGCCCAGTTGCAGGCCGGCGCTGGCGCCGTCATGGTTGCCGAGCGCGTACAGGCGCTCGCCGGCACGGGCGCCGGCCACGCGCAGCGAGCGGGCGACCAGCGCCGCCCAGACTTCCTGGTCGTTGCGGGTGTAGCCAATGACCGGCGAACGGGCGCTGCCGTCCTGGCAGGCGTGCAGGCGCACCACCTGCCGCGCAGGTACGGCGAACAACGAGAAGGGGTAGTGGTGGTGCAGCTCGGCGTTGCCGATGAAGGGGAAGCGGGCGAGGTCCGTGAGGTGCTGCAGTTGCTCTGGGTGCAGGCCCATGGCTTCGAACTGCTGGCGGTACCAGGGGACGTTGCGCCAGGCGTGCTTCAGCGACCAGCGCAGGCGGCGCAGTTGCACGTCGCGCAGTTGTTCGAGGCTGCAGGTTTCCAGGGTGTCGCGGTGAGGCTGCTTGAGTGGGCGTTGCTCGAAGGCAATGACGTCCAGGCGTGTGTTGGCATTCATCTTCCAAGTCCATTTGGTAGGCCGACCATCAGGCTTGCATGCTATGCCGGGGTAGGGGGGATGGCTACTCGCATTGTCCGGCCCGGCGTTGGCCGGTTGCGCTCCTGTTACCGGCCCGCCGGCTCGCGTCCGCGGCGCCTGCGCGCCCGGTCTGTGCAAGCCGTAGGAGCCGGCCTTGCCGGCGAACCAGACGCCGCGGTAATTGGCCGGGAATACGCCACTCAGCGATTGAGCCTTCGCGCATCGAACGCATCGCGGGCCTGGTAGGCACTGTAGGTGGCCTGCGCGGCGAGCATCCCGGCCAGCCCGTAGGTGCGTTCGAGGCCGAAGCGGGCAAACCCCTGGGGCACCGGCAACCGCCGGGCAATGGCGTCGGCCAGCACTTCGCCGGCCACGGTGGTGGGCGCCATGCCGTGGCCGCCAAAACCGACCGCGTGCCAGATGCCCTGTTCGTCCTGGCCAATCTGGGCCATCTGGTGCCGCCCGTAGCTCATCAGCCCGCCCCAGGCGTATTGCAGTTGCACATCCTCGAGCTGCGGGTAGACGTTCACCAGGTCGGCCTTGAGCAACTTGGCGATCGCCTGTGGCCCGCGGTCGAGGATGGAAATACGCCCGCCCCAGAGGATCCTGGTGTCCTGCAGCGGGCGGTAGTAATCGAAGGCGAAACGCGTGTCGTAGATCGCCGCCTGGCAAGCGATGGCGTCCTGCAGGCGTTCGCCCAACGGCGGCGTGGCCACCACATAGGTGGCGATCGGCAGCACTGCCCGCTCGACCGGCGCATGCACGCCGCGGGCATAGCCGCCACCGCAGAACACCACTTCCTCGGCGTGGACCTCGCCCTGTGCGGTGCGCACGATATAGCCACCACCGGCCTTTTTCTCGATCTGGGTCACCGGCGAATGCTCGAACAGGCTCACCCCGGCGTCGCGGGCGGCGCGGGCCACGCCACAGACATACTTGAGTGGGTGGAAGTGGAAGGCATTGCGTTCGAGCAGGCCGCCGTAATACCGCTTGCTCTTGAGCTGTTCCTGCAACTGGCCCGGAGAAAGATAGGCCCAGTCCACGCCATAGGCCTCTTTCATCAATTGGCGGGGCTTGTCCAGGCGCGATGGGTCGTTGAACCAGTTGGCCAGGATCACGCCCTGGTCGACCAGGTCGCAGTCGATGGCGTATTGGCGGGTGCGCTGGCGGATCAGGTCGACGGCGTCGAGGGTCAGCTGGTAGAGGCGCCGGGCCTCGCTGGCGCCCAGGGTCGCCAGCAGTTCGGCGTTGCCCAGGCTGTAGCCGCCGAACACGAAGCCGCCATTGCGCCCCGAGGCGCCATGGCCGATACGCTCGGCTTCGAGCAGGGTGACGTCGGTCACGCCGCGCTCGGTCAGGCCCAGGGCCGTCGACAGACCGGCCAGGCCGCCGCCAAGGATGCACACACCGGTCGTGGTGCGCCCGGCCTGGGCGGGGTAGGCGCTGCGGTGCACGGTCGCTTCATAGTAGGAGTCGAGCAAATCGCTGGTCATCATGATCCCGGGTAGTCAGGGGCGGGCCGTTGCCGGCCCGCGACGGTGGTTCTCAGGCCGGCAGCTGGTTGGCCGTGCAGGGCTTGGCATGGGCGGCAGCGGCTGGGTCGCTGGCCTTGCGCGTCTCGATGCTGGAGAAGTCCATCTCCTTGTAGCGCACGGTGCGCGAGCCGGTGAGCAGCTTGTGGCCCCACCACATCACCACGAACAGCACCAGGCCGATGTAGGTGGCGAGGGCACCGATCCAGTCGATCTGGCCGCCGAGGAAGGCCTGGTAGTTCTGCCCGAGCATCACCACCAGGCACAGGCCGAAGGCGAATAGCGGGCCGATCGGGAAGAACTTCGACACGTAGGGCAGCCGGGCCAGGTCGTGGCCCTGGTACAGGTAGCCGCGGCGGAAGCGGTAGTGGCTGACGGCGATGCCCAGCCAGGCGATGAAGCCGAGCATGCCCGAGGTGTTGAGCAACCACAGGTAGAGCTTGCCGGGGCTGAACAGGAAGCTCAGCAGGCACAGGCCGGCGACCGCCGCAGTGGCCAGCAGCGCCCACACCGGCGTGCCGCTGCGGGTGACCCGGGCGAAGATCGCCGGTGCCTTGCGCTCCAGGGCCAGGCTGTAGAGCATGCGCGAGGAGGCATACATGCCCGAGTTGCCGGCCGACAGCACCGAGGTGAGGATCACCGCGTTCATCAGCGCCGCGGCGGCGAGCATGTCGGCCTTGGAGAAGATCAGGGTGAACGGGCTGATGGTGATGTCGGACAGGCCGTCCTTGAGCAGGCGAGGGTCGGTGTAGGGAATCAGCAGGCCGATGACGATGATGGTGCACACGTAGAACAACAGGATGCGCCAGAAGATCTGGCGCACGGCCTTGGGAATATTGCGCCCGGGGTTTTCCGTCTCGCCGGCGGCGATGCCGACGAACTCGGTGCCCTGGAACGAAAAGCCGACGATCATCGCCACGCCGATCAGTGCTGGCAGGCCGCCGGCGATGGGCGCGTCGCCGAGCTGCCAGAGTTGGGCGCCGCCATCCTGGCCGCCTTCGAGAATACCCAGCAGCATCAGCACGCCGACGATGATGAAGACGATGATGGTCACCACCTTGATCAAGGCGAACCAGAACTCGGCCTCACCGAAGAAGCGTACCGAAGCGACGTTGAGGGCGAACAGCAAGGCCAGGAACGCCGCGCTCCAGATCACCCCGGGGGTGTCGGGGAACCAGTAGGTCATGATGATCTGCACCGCCACCAGGTCCACGGCAATGGTCACCGCCCAGGCGTACCAGTAGTTCCAGCCAAGGGCGAAGCCGAAGCTTTCTTCCACGTAGCGCGAGGCGTAGGTGGAGAACGAGCCGCTGACCGGCATGCACGCCGCCAGTTCACCGAGGCTGGTCATCAGGAAGTACACCATCAGGCCAATCACCGCGAACGACAGCAGGGCGCCGCCAGGGCCGGACTGGGCAATGGTGGCACCGGAGGAGACGAACAACCCGGTGCCGATCGAGCCGCCAATGGCGATCATGTTCAGGTGGCGGCTGGTCAGGGTGCGCTTGAGTTGTCCTGATGAGGGGGTTGCGGCAGTCAAACTTGCTGTGTTGTTCGAATGGGTCATGGGCAACCTATTTGATCTGCATTCAAGTGAGTTGTTGTTCTTGTTGTGTTCTGGCCACTTGCAGCTACTGCGGCGAAAAGCTTGTGCACGGACGCACTTTGGCCGATGGCGGCTCCACGGCCATGGCGGTCACGATTGCATTGATGGAAGTCAGTATCGACCTCGAAAGACTCAGGGAACAAACGACCATTAGTTGCCATATCATTCCTTTTGGGAATGTCTGGTTTCGTCGTTTTGATAGGTCTGATAATCGATAAAAGTGCCTTTCGATAAGGCGTTTATTCAAAGATGGCGAATTTAAAGGGGTTTTGTTTTATCACTTCGACGACAGGTCTCGTCTATTTGTGTTTTTGATGAAACGACTCGTCTGGGTGGTTGGAAAAAAATTCATCATTCAGTGCCATACGAAAAAGCCGGTACCTGGATGGCCAGGTACCGGCTTGAGAGCGTGCGCAGGGGCAGTGGGCTTGCGCCCTTGGTCATTTTCGCCGAGGGCTGGCGATATCGCTGCTGGCGGTACGCTGTTCTTTGTGATCGTTGTCGCCGGGTAGCTTGTCGAACTCGTGCAGGCCGTTCTTCGCGTAGGGGTCGCCGATCCAACGCGGGATGGCGCTGAATTGCGGGCTGACCAGGCTCTTGGCGGGTTCGAAACGGTCATAGCTCAGGCCGGCCAGGTCGGACAGGGTGTGGATCAGGTGCGCACTGCTGTAGGGGCGGTTGGCCATGGCCTGCAGGTCGCGGGGGTGGGCCGCCTGCCAGCTGGGCGAGGTCCACAGCAGGAAGGGGATGGTGTACATCGGCCGGGTCGGGTCGGCCTCGTTGCGCCCGAGTCGATCGTGCTTGCCGGAGCTGTAGACATCCTCGCCGTGGTCGGAGAGGTAAAGCAAAAAGCCGTTGGGCGTGGTGGCCGAGTAGCGCTTGATCAGGTCCGAGACGACGAAATCGTTGTAGCGCACCGCGTTGTCGTAGAAATTGTAGGTTTGCACCTGGTCGGGCGACAGGGCGGCCGGCGCGCCGAGGTTGTCCTTGAAATGCTCGAACTGCGCCGGGTAGCGATAGCGGTAGTCCATGTGGGTGCCGAGCAGGTGGACGATGATCAGTTTCTTTTGTGCCGGGTCGCGCAGGGCCTTGTCGAAGGGCTCGAGCACCACGCCGTCGAACTGGCTGGCGTTCTGGGTGCGCTGGTTGTTCAGGTACACCGGCACGTCCGTCTGCTGCGAGAAGGTGGTGAGCATGGTGTTGCGCTTGGTCATGGTCTGCTGGTTGGTGATCCAGAACGTCTTGTAGCCGGCCTGTTTCATCAGGTTGATCAGCGACGGGTCGGTGAGGAAGCGGTCTGGATGTTCCTCGTTGCCAAAGGTGAGGATCTGCTGCATCACCTCGATGGTGTACGGGCGTGGCGAGACCACGTTGCGGAACACCGTGAGGCTGTTGTCGCGGGCGGCCAGGGCATCGAGGTTCGGCGTGGTGTCGCGGCCGTAGCCATACAGGTGCATGTGTTCGCGGGTGGTGGACTCGCCCAGTACCAGCACCAGGGTGCGCGGTGCGTCACCGCTGCTGTCCTTGAGGTTTTGCAGCGGGGGCAGGGCGGCGTTCTGGTCCAGCAGTGCCTGCATGTTGTCCAGTTGCTGGCGGTATTGGCGGTAGCCGACCAGCAGTTGCCATGGCACTGCGGCGGCCATGCGCTGCTCGACCCTTTCCTGGGCGTCGGCGAAGCTGCGTTGCTGGGAGACCATCTGCTTGTAGAAGGGGTAGGCCAGGATGGCTGCCAGCAGCAGGATGGCCACCGGGAGGCGGCTGTACAGGGGTAGGCTGACCGGGCGGATGCGCTTCCACAGCAGGACGGCGACCACGCTGTAAAGCAGCAGTGCCAGGCCCAGCCACAGGCTGAAGTACTGGCTGAAATATTCCCCGGCCTCGGCGGTGTTGGACTCGAACATCACGAAGATGACGCTCTGCGAGAACTCCTGGCGATAGATGCCGAAGTAACTCAGGCCCACCAGCGAGCAGGCCCATAGCACCAGGCCGATCAGCCCAGCGAGGGGGCGGGTCAGGCGGGGTAGCAGGAGAACGGGGGCGAGCCACAGGCTGCTGAGGATGAGCGAGTCGCGCAAGCCGGAAAAGCCGGTGGTGCCGCTAAAGAGCAGCAGGGCTTGGGTGACGCCGGAGAAATACCAGAAGAACAGCAAAAGCCAGCCAAGGCCGGCCCAGTCGGTGGGTGTGCGAGCGGGGGGAGTTGTGCGTGACACGTGCGCCTCAGAAAGCCAGTTGCCTGCCGGATCGGTTGGGAGGCGACGCTAAAGGGGGAGGCGTGAAAAGATCGTCAATAAATCATGAAAGTACCGGGTAGCGGGTTGAGGCGTCCCAAATGAGTTACATCGCTCCGCTCCTGCTTTTGCCGATCAAGATCAAGTTTGATCTGGGGTGGTGGGAGGGGGAGGGACGTGTCCCTCCATGATTACACCCGGAATTGCGCCATCAATACCTGCTGCTCGTTGGCCAGCCGATTCAAAGCCTGGCTGATCCGCGCCGACTCGTCCGCCTGCCCCGACAGCGACTCGGTCACATCGCGAATCCCCGCCACGTTGCGGTTCACCTCTTCGGCCACCGCGCTCTGCTCCTCGGCAGCCGAGGCAATCTGCAGGTTCATGTCGGTGATCACCGCCACCGCCTCGCCGATCCGCTGCAACGCAGGCAGCGTCTGCTCCATCTGCGCGGCGCTGTCCTGGGCCTGGCGCTGGCCCGCATGCATCGCCCCCACCACATCCTGGGTACCCTGTTGCAAGCCCTCGATCACCTGGCGGATCTCCTCCACCGACACCTGCGTGCGCTGGGCCAGGTTGCGCACCTCATCGGCCACCACAGCGAAACCACGCCCAGCCTCGCCGGCCCGAGCCGCCTCGATCGCCGCGTTGAGCGCCAGCAAATTGGTCTGCTCGGCAATCGCGCGGATCACCTCCAGCACCGAACCGATCTGCTCGCCACGGCTCTCCAGTGCCCGGGCCTCGTCCATCGCCGCGTTCATGCCACCCGCGAGCTGGTCGATCGCCGTGCGCGTCGCCGCCACCAAGGCCAGGCCATCGCGGGTCGCCTGGTCGGCGCCGCGGGCCGCTTGCGCGGCCTGGGCGGCATTGTGCGCGACATCGTGGGCCGTGGCGCTCATTTCGTTGGCGGCGGTGGCCACCTGCTCGATCTCGCGGTGCTGCTGCTGCATGCCATCACTGGTCTGGCGGGCGATCAACGCCGACTGGTCGGCAGTGCCGCGGGCCTCCTGCACCGAGCCCTTGAGCTGGGCGATCACCGGTTGCAGCTTGTCGAGGAAACGATTGAACCAGCCGCTCAGCTGGCCCAGTTCGTCGTCGCGGGCGTAGTCCAGGCGCCGGGTCAGGTCGCCTTCGCCGCTGGCGATGTCCTCCAGGCGCGCAGCCACCGCCAGGATCGGCCGGGTCACGCCGCGGGCGGTCAGCCATACCAGCAGCAAGCCCAGCACCGCAGCGCCCAGGCCAATCAGCAGGCTGACCAGGTTGGCGTGCTGGTTCTGGCTGTCCAGGCGCTGGTTGAGCGCCACCGCGGGGGCTTGCAACACCCGCTCCGGTAACGCCAGCAACACCTGCCAGGGGGCGGCGCCAGGGATCGGCGCGAAGGGCTGGGATATGCGCAGGGTGCCGCCGTCCAGGCGCTCGAGCGCCTGGCCTGCGCGCAGCGGGCCGACCAGCGCGCTGGCGTCGCTGGCGAAGGCCTGCTCCACGGTCTTGCTCAGTTGCCTGGCATCCAGGCTGTGCCCGGCGAGCAGGCCCGAAGGGCTGACGATACTCACCTGGCCCTGGCCGTCGAACAGCTCCTGGCGCCCAGCCAGGCTCAATTGCTGCAGGTTGTCCAGGCCGATGTCCAGGCCGACCACACCGATCACCTTGCCGTTTTCCAGCAAGGGCAAGGCGATGCTGGTCATCAGCACCTGGTGGCCGTTGACCTCGTCGAAGTACGGGTCGAGCACGCAGGCCTTGGCGGTTTCCTGCGGGCAGGTCAGCCAGCGGTTGTAGGGCACGCCGTTGGCGCCCAGGCTGGTGTCGGCCAGCATCGCCTCGGGCATGGCCTCCTGTTCCAGGTTGCCAGTGCCGGGCTGCGACCAGTACAGCGAGAAGCGCCCGCTGTCGTTGCTGCCGCTATCGGCCTGGCCGACGAAGCGAGCGTCCGCCTGGTCCAGGGCGTTGGGCTGGAACACCAGGTACAAGCCGATCAGGTCGCTGTTGCCGGCCAGCGCGGCACGCGCCTGGCGCGTGAGCTCGTCACGCAGGTCGGCGCCGCCGCGGCCCTTGAGCGCCTGTACCAGGCGGGCGAAACCGTTGCCGTACTGGTAGGCGTCCATGAAGTAGCGCTGGATACGCAGGGCCTGGGTCTCGCCATGGGCGTGCAGGCGCTGGCGCGCGCTGCGCTCGAGCAGCTCGCTGTTGGCCTGGAACACCTGCTCGGCGCTGTGCCGGGCCTGGGTCAGCGAGGTCGTCACCAGCACGGCGACGATGGCCAGCAGGCACAAACCGGCGAGCAGGGTGATCTTCCACTGGATGGAGAGGCGGCGCGACAACATGGGCGTTTCCTTCTCAGGTAAAAGGACGCCCGCGGTCAGGCGGGCGTCGGTGGTTCAGTCGGCGATGCAGTTGGGCGGCGCGACCCTGAAGGCCTTGGTCAGCCAGCCCAGGTAGCACACGCCGAGCAAGGCCCAGACCCCGCCGAACAACAAGGAGTGCTGGTTCAGGTCCAGCCACAGCGAGACGATGATGCAAAAGCCTATCGTCGGCATCACCAGATACTTGAGGTTGTTCGTCAGGCCCCGGTTGCGCCGCTCGCGAATGTAGCAGTGGTTGATCACCGACAGGTTGACGAAGCTGAACGCCACCAGCGCGCCGAAGTTGATCACCGAGGTGGCGGTGACCAGGTCGAAGAAGATCGCCGACAGCGCGATCAGCCCGACCACGGCGATGTTCAGCACCGGGGTCTTGTAGCGGGGGTGCAGGCGGGCGAACACGCTGGCCGGGATCACCTTGTCGCGGCCCATCACGTACAGCAGGCGCGAAACGCTGGTCTGCGAGGCCAGGCCCGAGGCGATGGTATTGATCACGGTGCAGGCGATGAACACCGACTGGAACAGCTTGCCGCCGACATACAGGGCGATTTCCGGCAGGGCCGCTTCCTGGTCGTGGAAGCGCGCCATGGTCGGGAAGTAGGCCTGGATGAAATAGGACACGCCGATGAACACCACGCCGCCGATCAACGCAGTCAGGAAAATCGCCCGCGGAATGGTCTTGCCCGGGTCGCGGGTTTCTTCCGACAGGCAGGTCACCGCGTCGAAACCCAGGAACGAGAAGCACAGGATGGTCGCGCCGGCGGCCAGGGCGGCGAACTGGGTCTGGTCGTCGGCGAACGGCACCAGGCTCCAGGCCGTGCCCAGGCCCTCGCCGTGGCCCAGGCCGCGCCAGCAGAGATAGATGAACACGGCGATGATCGCCACCTGCACGGCGACGAACAACAGGTTGAAATGCGCTACCAGGTTGACGCTGCGCATGTTGATCAGGCTGATCAGGGTGACGAAGCCCGTCACCCAGACCCACGCCGGCACCTCGGGGAACATCGCCGACAGGTACAGCTTGGCCAGCAGCGCATTGACCATCGGCAGCAGCAGGTAGTCCAGCAGCGACGACCAGCCGACCAGGAAGCCCACGTGCGGATTGATCGCCCGCTGGGTGTAGGTGTAGGCCGAGCCGGACTGCGGAAAGCGTCGCACCAGGGTGCCGTAGCTCACGGCGGTGAACAGGATGCCGGCCAGGGCCAGCAGATAGGCGCTGGGTACATGCCCGGCGGTGATGCCGGAGACGATGCCGAAGGTGTCGAACACGGTCATCGGGGTGAGGTAGGCCAGGCCGATGATCACCACGTGCCAGAGGCGCAGGGACTTGCGGAACTGGGCGTTGCCGGGGGCGCTGTGGTCAGGCTGCATGCGGGCGCTGCTCCTGTGTCGAAACAACGGGCACGGCGGGGGACGGGCACGACGAGGTCGAGCGGGTGGGCTCCATGTTGTTCACCTTTTATGTTGGAGCTGCGGGGTGGCGGAATAAAAGACGATGGCCGTTTGGGTGTCAAGTTAAACATGACAGGTTGCCAACTGGATGGGGTTTGAATCGATTTACTTGGCTGTTATGCACTTTGATTGGCCGATTTAACGGGCGGTAAGTCGATTTTGATGTTCGTAAAAATTTACGGTCTTTCGCAAGCCAAGCCGTCGTGGGCAGATACAGAAAATCCACCGCGCATCACCGCGCCGCACGGGCGCCGGTGGTATTCTTGCCAACCCGCGCGGCCACCTTTGCGTGGTTCGCTCAATCGCCCTCCCTATGGACAGCAATCGGTTCTATTCATGAAGAAATCAGTAGGCATCCTTTCCGCTCTGGCCGTCGCCATCGCCGTCGCAACCACCGCTGGCGCCTGGTACACCGGCAAGCAGCTGCCCGCCGAGCTTGAGCGCTCCGTTGCCCGGGGCAACGAAGAGCTGAACAAAGCCCTGGCCGGTAACGGCGGTAGCATGAGCCTCGAGCTGGTGTCGCTCGACCAGCACTTCTTCACCAGCACCGCGCACTACCGCCTCAAGGCCGAAAACCTGCAAGTGGGCGAGGCCGAGGCCGTCAGCTTCGAGGTCGGTGTGACCGACCAGATCGAACACGGCCCGTTCCCCTGGTCGCGGGTCAAGGCGTTCAAGCTGATGCCGGTGCTGGCCACCAGCAACAGCGTGCTGGACAAGGACGACTTCACCTCGGGCTGGTACGCCGCCGCCGGCGACAAGGCGCCGCTCACCGCGCAGTTCAGCCTGGGTTACGGCGGCAGCGTCGACAGCGACATTCGCCTGGCCCCGGTCACCCTCAAGCAAGACGGCGACAATGTCCTGGCGTTCTCCGGCATGCAGGTGTTGTTGAGCGGTGACCGCGACGGCAAGGCGGTGGCTATCCACGCCGATGCCGGGCACCTGGAACTGAACTTCGTCGACGAGCAACAAGCACCGGTGAAGATCCTGCTCAATGGCTTCAAGGCCGCTGGCAAGCTCACCGAGACCGGCCACGACATGGTCTATGTCGGTAACTTCGACCTGGCCCTGGCCGATGTCCAGGCGACCTTCGGGCTCAAGCAGCAAGTGCTGGTGCTCAAGGGCTTGCAGCAGAACAACCTGTACAGCGCCGAGGGCGAGGCCAAGGACAAGCTGGCCGGACGCCTGGAATACAAGGTCGGCGACATCAGCTACGCCGGGCGCAAGGTCGGCAGTGGCGAGATGGTGCTGACCATGAAGTCCATCGACATCCCGGCCATGCAGGCGCTGATGACCTGGTACCAGGGCCAGTTGCCGCAGATGCAGCAGGCTGCCGCCGACGGCGAGGCGCCTTCGCTGCAGATGACCCCCGAGGAGCAGGCCAAGCTCCAGGCCGACCTGCGCCAGTTGCTGGTCGCCAAGCCGCAGGTGGCGGTGGAGAAGCTGGCGTTCAAGACCGCCAATGGCGAAAGCCACTTCAACCTGGCGATGGACTTCGCCAGCCCCAGCTCGTTCGAATTGCCGCCTGAGCAACTGGGCAAGCAGCTGCTGACGCAACTGAAGGCCAAGCTCAGCGTGTCCAAGCCGATGGTCGCCGATCTGGCCACGCTGCAGGCGCTGCTCGACGGCGAGACCGATGCCCAGGCCATCGCCCAGCAATCCAGCCAGGCCGGGGAAATGGTCGGCATGATGGCGCTGCAGAGCGGCATGGCCACGGTGCAGGGCTCCGACGTGGTCTCGAGCCTGCAATACGCCGACGGCATGGTCGATTTCAACGGCAAGAAGATGACCGTCGAAGAGTTCGCCATGCTCATCAGCGGCCACCTGGCGGCGCTGTCCCCGCAAGGCTGATGCCTCAGGCAGGCCCGCTCCCGGCATCTTCGTGGGAGCGGGTTTGCCCGGCGATGGGCCTGCCCCGCAAAAAGCCCTTTTGCATCCCCCCGATTGCCTGTAGCCTTCGCGTCCGATAAGAATCCGCGCCCGCAGAGGGGTCGAGACGCAGGCCGACCGGCACCGCTAGCCGATCCCGGGTGATACACTCGACTGACGCGCTCGCGCGCCCCGCAGGTCCAGCGATCATGACCCAGATTTCCGAACGCCTGTTGGTACAGGCCCACCTCGACGCCAAGCAGCCCAACCCGCTGACCCCCGCGCAGGAGGCCGAATACCGTGCGGCCATCGCTGCCGAGCTGAAACAGCACAATGCCGTGCTCGTCGCCCACTATTATTGCGATCCGGTGATTCAGGCCCTGGCCGAGGAAACCGGCGGCTGTGTGTCCGACTCGCTGGAAATGGCGCGTTTTGGCAAGAACCACGCGGCCCAGACCGTGGTGGTGGCGGGCGTGCGTTTCATGGGCGAGACCGCGAAGATCCTCACCCCGGAAAAGCGTGTGTTGATGCCGACCCTGGAAGCGACCTGCTCGCTGGACCTGGGTTGCCCGGTGGAGGCGTTCTCGGCCTTCTGCGACCAGCACCCCGAGCGCACCGTGGTGGTCTACGCCAACACCTCCGCTGCGGTGAAGGCGCGGGCCGACTGGGTGGTGACGTCCAGTTGCGCGCTGGAGATCGTCGAAAGCCTGATGGACAACGGCGAGACCATCATCTGGGGCCCGGACCAGCACCTGGGGCGCTATATCCAGAAGCAGACCGGCGCCGACATGCTGTTGTGGGACGGCGCCTGCATCGTTCACGAGGAGTTCAAGTCGCGCCAGCTGGCCGACATGAAGGCGCTTTACCCGGACGCGGCGATCCTGGTTCACCCGGAGTCGCCGGAAGCGGTGATCGATCTGGCCGACGCGGTAGGTTCCACCAGCCAGTTGATCAAGGCGGCGCAGACCCTGCCGAACAAGACCTTCATCGTCGCCACCGACCGCGGCATCTTCTACAAGATGCAGCAGTTGTGCCCGGACAAAGAGTTCGTCGAGGCCCCCACCGCTGGCAACGGCGCGGCCTGCCGCAGTTGCGCGCACTGCCCGTGGATGGCGATGAATACCTTGGAGCGGGTGCTCGATTGCCTGCGTAATGGCAGCAACGAGATCTTCGTCGAGCCTGCGCTGATCCCGAAGGCTATCAAACCGCTCAACCGCATGCTCGACTTCACCCAGGCAGCGCGGTTGAAGTTGTCGGGCAACGCCTGACACAAGGTGAGCATCACCCTGTAGGAGCGGCCTTGTGTCGCGAAAGGGCCGCGAAGCGGCCCCAGTTTTTCCGCGTGAACCTGAACATCCTGGGGCCGCTGTGCGGCCCTTTCGCGACACAGGCCGCTCCTACAGCGCGATCAGTGCCAGGCCTAGCGGCCCATCATTTCCTTGACCATGCGCTGCTGTTCCATGATCTCGCGCTGGCGCTGGTCGATCTGCGAAGCCAGCGGGAAGTTGCTGCCCGCGCGGCGCTTGGCGTAGTCCAGTTGCTGGATCGCCTGGTCGAAGTCGCCGACCAGGGTGAAATACTCGGCGCGGGCGCGGTGCAGGCCGATGGTGTTGCCCGACAGCCCGCGCACTTCGGCGACGTCGTACCAGACGTCCGGATCGTCCGGGCGGTTCTTCACCAGGTCATCCAGCACCTTTTCCGCCTCGGCCGGCTTGCCCTGCTTGATCAGCAGGTCGGCACGTACCTGCTTAAGCGGGTAGTTGCTCGGGTACTGGCCCTGCATCCGCGTGGCGCGCTGCTGGGCGTCGGCCAGGCGGTTGTTGGTGATGTCCAGGTCGATCTGCGCCAGGTTGTAGGTGATGTCGTTGGGCGCCTTGGCCAGTAGCGGCTTGAGGTTCTCCCGCGCCTCGTTGAGCTGGCCGCCCTTGATCAGGGCCAGGGCCAGGCCATAGCGCGCGGCGTCCATGTTCGGGTTGTCGTCGAGCTGGGCGCGGAAGCGCTTGGCGGCCAGGCCCGGGGTGCCTTCGTAGGTGAGGGCGACGCGGGCGCGGATCAATTGATAGCGCAGGCTGTCCTCGACCCCGCCCTTGGGCGCCTGTTCGGCACGGTTGCGGGTGTCGGCGATACGCGACTCGGTGACCGGGTGGGTCAGCAGGAATTCTGGTGGCTTGGCGTCGTAGCGGTACTGGCGCGCCAGGCGCTCGAACATGCTGGGCATGTTGCGCGGATCGTAGCCGGCCTTTTCCAGGTTGAGAATGCCGAAACGGTCGGCTTCCTGTTCGTTCTGCCGGGAGAAGCGCCGCTGCTCCTGGATGGCCGCCGCCTGGGTACCGGCGATGACGCCGATGCCGGCATCGCCACCGCCGCCCGCGGCCAGCACGATACCGGCCAGCAAGGCGGCCATCATCGGCAGTTGCATGCGCTGCTGGGCCTCGACGCCACGGGCGAAGTGGCGCTGCGACAAGTGCGCCAGTTCGTGGGCCAGTACCGAGGCGTACTCGCCTTCGGTCTGGGCGTTGAGGAACAGGCCGCCGTTGACCCCGACAATGCCGCCGGGCGCGGCGAAGGCGTTGAGCTCCTTGCTGTCGATCAGGATGAATTCCAGGCGCCGGTCCTGCAGCTGGCTGGTTTCGGCCAGCTTGTACACGCTGGTTTCGACGAAGTCCTTGAGCTGCGGGTCGTTGAGCTGGTTGACCTGGCCCCGCAGCAGGCTCAGCCAGGCGCGGCCAAGCTGGTGTTCCTGTTGTGGCGAGACGATCGCGGAGCTGGCGTCGCCCAGTGACGGCAGGTCGTCGGCGTGGCCGGGCAGGGCCAGCAGGCAGGCCAGCGTCAACAGGGTGGGGCGCAGTAGATTCATGCAGAAGCTCGCGTCGGTCAAAAAGCCTTACTGTAGCCGGGTCGCGCGATGCCGACCAGTGGCGGTATCCTAGCGGCCTTCCCTATGCGGTCCTGGAGCGCTGCCCGATGAGTGACACCCCGACTTGTGACGCCGAGCTCGATGCCAGCGGTCTCAACTGTCCATTGCCGCTGCTCAAGGCGAAGATGGAGCTCAATCGCCTGGCCAGCGGCGCGGTGCTCAAGGTGCTCGCCACCGACGCCGGTTCCCAGCGCGATTTCCGCACCTTCGCCCAATTGGCCGGTCATACGCTGCTGCATGAAACGGCCGAGGCCGGGGTCTACACCTATTGGCTGCGCAAGGCCTGATTCCCTTCATTAGGATCGTCAATGTTCAAAGTGCTTCGCGACTGGATGCAGCGCTACTTCTCCGACGAGGAGGCGGTGGTGTTGGCGGTCCTGCTGTTCCTGGCCTTCGCCGTGGTGCTGACCCTGGGTGGCATGCTCGCGCCGGTGTTGGCGGGCATGGTCCTGGCGTTTCTGATGCAGGGGCTGGTCAACGCCCTGGAGCGTCTGAAAGTACCGACCCGGCTGGCGGTCTGGCTGGTGTTCGCCCTGTTCATGGGCGCGCTGGCGGTGTTCCTGCTGGTACTGGTGCCGTTGCTCTGGCATCAGTTGATCACCCTGTTCAACGAGCTGCCGGGGATGCTCGGCAAGTGGCAGTCGCTGTTGCTGCTGCTGCCCGAGCGCTATCCGCATCTGGTATCGGACGAGCAGGTGCTGCGCGCCATCGAGTCGGTGCGCGGCGAGATCGGCAAGTTCGGCCAATGGGCGCTGACCTTCTCGCTGTCGAGCCTGCCGTTGCTGGTCAACGCGATGATCTACCTGGTGCTGGTGCCGATCCTGGTGTTCTTCTTCCTCAAGGATCGCGAGCTGATCGGGCGCTGGGTCAGTGGCTACCTGCCCCGTGAGCGCACGCTGCTCAACCGGGTGGGCGACGAGATGAACCGGCAGATCGCCAACTACATCCGTGGCAAGGGCATCGAGATTCTGATCTGTGGCATTGCCACGTATATCGCCTTCATCACCCTGGGCCTCAACTATGCCGCCTTGCTGGCGCTGCTGGTGGGCTTGTCGGTGGTGGTGCCGTATGTCGGCGCGGTGGTGGTGACCGTGCCGGTGACGCTGATCGCGCTGTTCCAGTGGGGCTGGGGTGACCAGTTCATCTACCTGATGGCGGTGTACGCGATCATCCAGGCGCTGGATGGCAACGTGCTGGTGCCGCTATTGTTTTCCGAGGCGGTGAGCCTGCACCCGGTGGCGATCATCTGCGCGGTGTTGCTGTTCGGCGGGCTGTGGGGGTTCTGGGGGATCTTCTTCGCGATCCCGCTGGCGACGCTGTTCAAGGCGGTGCTGGATGCCTGGCCGCGGCAGGACGTATCGGTCGCGCCGATGTTGTAATCGCTGAGGGCTGCTTTGCAGCCCTGTCGCGACACAAGGCCGCTCCTACCTGTAGGAGCGGCCTTGTGTCGCGATAGGGGCGCAAGGCGCCCCCAACGATATCAAGCCTTGTTCAGGGCCTGCGCCGCCGCCAGCACGGCATCCACATGCCCGGGCACCTTCACCCCACGCCACTCCTGGCGCAGCACACCGTCGCGGTCGATCAGGAAGGTGCTGCGGTCGACGCCCATGTATTCCTTGCCGTACAGCTTCTTCAGCTTGATCACGTCGAACAGCTGGCACAGGGCTTCGTCCTTGTCGCTGATCAGCTCGAAGGGAAACGCCTGCTTGGCCTTGAAGTTCTCGTGGGACTTGATGCCGTCACGCGACACGCCGAACACCAGGGTGTTGGCCGCCTGGAACGCCGCGTGCTGGTCGCGAAAGCCCTGGCCCTCGGTGGTGCAGCCTGGGGTGCTGTCCTTGGGATAGAAGTACAGCACCACCTGCTGGCCCTTGAGTTCGGCAAGGCTGACGGTCTGGCCGCTGGTGGCCTGAACCTGGAAATCGCTGACGGGTTGGTCGATGGCTACGGCCATGGGAGTTTCCTTACACGGGGTTCTGTGGGCGCCACGGTTCGATCAGCGCGTCCAGGTTCAGGGCATCGGCGAAGTCCAGGAACTGGTCGCGCAGCCAGCTGATCTGGGTGCCGGCCGGCAGGATCACGGTGAACTGGGCGTTGAGCATGCTGCTGCCGGTCTGCGGCGCCAGGTAGGTGTCGCAGGTCATGGCTTCCAGCTCGACACGGTGGTCGAGGAAGAACTGGCACAGCTCGTTGATGATGTCCGGGCGATAGGCGGCACTGACATAGGCCACGTAGGGCAGGGCCTGCGGGCGTACTTCCTGGTCGGCGCTACGCACCACGTCCAGGGTCAGGCCGTGCTTCTTGCCCAGGCCAGGCAGGGTCGCCTCCAGGCGCGCCAGGGCGTCCCAGCTGCCGCCGACCTGCAGCACCAGGGCGCTGGTTTCGCCGTGGCGGGTCAGGCGCGAGGTGACCACCGCGCAACGATTGTCGAAGGCCGCGCGGCTCAGGACATTGGCCAGCTCCATGGGGTTGGGGCCCAGGGCACTGATGACGAGGAATTGTTCGCGAACGGTGGGGGAGGACATGCAGCATTCCTAAAGCGATGAGCGGTCGGTACTGGACCGGGGCAGGCCTCGTTTTCGGCGGGGCCGCGGCCGGTTCGGGCGGCGGTGGACGCAGGCGAGGAGCACTGTCGACGGCCCGGCGGGCCGCGCTGTACCAATCAAAGGATCAAGGGTAGCGAAAAGCGGCGCGAAGGGGAATGCTCCGCCCGCCTGCTTCGCTTGTGCAAGGCCGATGCCCCCAGTACCATTACCGCTCTCTTTTTCCGGCAGGAGCAATTACATGATTGCGGGCAGTATGGTGGCGTTGGTCACACCCATGGATGCACAAGGGCGTCTGGACTGGGACAGCCTCGACAAACTTGTAGACTTCCACCTGGAAAACGGCACCCACGCGATCGTAGCTGTCGGCACCACCGGCGAGTCCGCCACCCTGGATGTCGAAGAACACATCCTGGTCATCAAGCACGTGGTCGAGCGGGTCAAGCACAGCAAGAAGCCGATCCCGGTGATCGCCGGCACCGGTGCCAACTCCACCGCCGAAGCCGTGCACCTGACCAAGAACGCCAAGAATGCCGGCGCCGACGCCTGCCTGCTGGTCGTCCCGTACTACAACAAGCCGACCCAGGAAGGCCTGTACCAGCACTTCAAGCACATCGCCGAAGCCGTCGACATCCCGCAGATCCTCTACAACGTGCCTGGCCGCACCTCCTGCGACATGCAGGCCGACACCGTGATCCGCCTGTCGAAGGTCAAGAACATCATCGGCATCAAGGAAGCCACCGGCGACCTGGCCCGTGGCAAGCAGATCCTGGACGGCGTCGACAAGGACTTCATCGTCTTGTCCGGCGACGATCCGACCGCCGTCGAGCTGATCCTGATGGGCGGTAAAGGCAACATCTCCGTCACGGCCAACGTCGCCCCGCGCGAAATGGCCGACCTGTGCGAGGCCGCCCTTGCGGGCAATGCCGAGAAGGCCCGCGCAATCAACGAAAAACTCATGCCGCTGCACAAGGACCTGTTCTGCGAGGCCAACCCGATCCCGGTGAAATGGGCGCTGGTGGAAATGGGCCTGATGCACAAGGGTATCCGCCTGCCGCTGACCTGGCTGAGCGAAGGCTGTCACGAAAAAGTCCGTACTGCCTTGCGCCAGTCCGGCGTACTGGTTTAAACGAGGAAGTACACCGCATGAAGCGACTGGCTGGTCTTTCCGCTCTCGCCCTGATCATCTCCAGCACCAGCGGGTGCGGCTGGCTGTGGGGCGAGGATGGCTATTTCCGCGACCGCGGCAGCGATTACCTGCAGGCGCAGCCGACCGCGCCGATGCAGCTGCCGCCGGACGCCAGCAACGTCAAACGCCTCGACCCGCTGCTGCCGATCCCGCGCAACGTCGCCGACGATCGCGCCACCGGCGAGTTCGAGGTGCCGCGCCCACAACCGCTGTCGGCCACCGCCAATATCAGCGATTTCAGCCTGCAGCGCAGCGGCAGCAGCCGTTGGGTGCTGGCCCAGCGCTCGCCGGCCGAAGTCTGGCCGGTGACCCGCCAGTTCTTCGAGGACAACGGTTTCCGCATCGCCGAAGAGCGTCCGCAAACAGGCGAATTCAACACCACCTGGCAGCGTTTCGACGAGCTGTCGGCGTCCCTCGGCCAGCGCCTGGCCAGTGCCTCCAGCAGCCCGGACAGCGAAGTCCGGGTGCGGGTGCGCATGGAGCCTGGCGTGCAGCGCAACACTTCCGAGGTGTACATCGTCAGCGTCGAGCGCCCGGCCGGCAGCACTGCCGAGCCTGAGTTCCCATCGACCTCCAGCAACACCGGCGCCGACGCGCTGCTGGTCGACGAAATGCTCGCCAGCATGAACCGCAGCGCCGAGAAGGGCGGTTCGGTCTCGCTGCTCGCCGCCCGCGACTTCGATGCGCCGAGCCAGGTCAGCCTGAGCGAGGACGGCAGCGGCAACCCGGTGCTGTACCTCGGTTCCGACCTGGACCGCGCCTGGTCTGGCGTGGGCCGCGCCCTGGAGCAGGGCGAATGGCGCGTCGAGGACATCAACCGCAGCCTGGGCCTGTACTACATCAACCTGTCCGAGAAGCCCGACGACAAGCAGAAGGAGCCTGGCTTCTTCAGCCGCCTGTTCGGCAGCGAGCCGAGCAAGGAAGAGCGTGAGGCCCGTGCCGAGCGCTACCAGGTTCGCCTGAGCAAGGTGGGTGAGAACGTCCAGGTGACCGTCGAGAAGAACATCAACACCGTGGCCCCGGCCGATGTCGCCCGCCGCGTGCTGAGCGCCATCCAGGACCGTCTGGGCTAAGTGCGCTTCGCGGTTCTTGGAAGCGGTAGCCAGGGAAACGGCACGCTGATTGCCAGTGGTGACACCTTCATCCTGGTCGACTGCGGCTTCTCGCTACGCGAAACCGAGCGGCGCCTGGCGCTGCTCGGGGTCTCGCCCCGGCAATTGAGCGCGGTGCTGGTGACCCACGAACATGCCGACCACGTGCATGGGGTAGGGTTGCTGTCGCGCCGCTACAATGTACCGGTCTACATGAGCCAAGGCACATTGCGCGGCCTGCGCAAGCCGGTGGACGTGGCTGGTTTCCTCGGCTGTGGTGATGTGCTGCCAGTCGGTGACCTGCAGGTCAGCGCCACGCGGGTCGAGCACGATGCCTACGAGCCGTTGCAGTACGTGATCAGCGATGGCCGCCGGCGTTTCGGCATGCTTACCGACCTGGGCAGCTACGACTACCACCTGTTGTCGCGTTACCAGGGGCTGGATGCACTGCTGATCGAGGCCAATCATTGCCGTGACCTGCTGGCCCGCGGTCATTACCCGAACTTTCTCAAGTTGCGGGTCGGCGGCAGCCAGGGACATTTGAACAACCACCAGGCCGCGAGCCTGGTGGCCGAGCTGGGCTGGCAGCACCTGCAGCACCTGGTGCTGGCCCACCTCAGCAGCAAGAACAACCTGCCACATCTGGCCCGCCAGTGCTTTGTCGACACCCTCGGGTGCGACCCGGACTGGCTCCAGGTGGCCAACCAGGACCATGGGCTCGACTGGCGCCAGATCGCCTAGCCCACCTACTCAAGCAAGCGGAGCCCATCATGGAAAAACGCGACGAACTCTACCGCGGCAAGGCCAAATCGGTTTACCAGACCGACGACGCCGACCGCTTGATCCTGCTGTTCCGTAACGACACCTCGGCGTTCGACGGCAAGCGCATCGAGCAGCTGGACCGCAAGGGCATGGTCAACAACAAGTTCAACGCCTTCATCATGCAGAAGCTCGAAGAAGCCGGCGTGCCGACCCAGTTCGACAAGCTGCTGGGCGACAACGAGTGCCTGGTGAAGAAGCTCGACATGATTCCGGTCGAGTGCGTGGTGCGCAACTACGCAGCCGGTAGCCTGGTCAAGCGCCTGGGCGTCGAGGAAGGCATCAAGCTGGAGCCGTCGACCTTCGAGCTGTTCCTGAAGAACGACGAGAAGGGCGACCCCTTCATCAACGAATCCCACGTTGTCGCGTTCGGCTGGGGCACCGCCGAGCAGCTGGTCGAGATGAAGAAGCTGTCGCTGAAGGTCAACGAAGTGCTGAGCAAGCTGTTCGATGACGCAGGCCTGCTGCTGGTCGACTTCAAGCTGGAGTTCGGCGTGTTCCACGGTCAGATCGTCCTGGGCGACGAGTTCAGCCCGGACGGCTGCCGCCTGTGGGACAAGGAAACCCGCAAGAAGATGGACAAGGACCGCTTCCGCCAGGGCCTGGGCGATGTGATCGAAGCCTACGAAGAAGTTGCCAAGCGCCTGGGCGTGCCGCTGTAAGCGGCGTGCTCACGCAAGCGCCTGATACCACGCGATTTTTTTTGAAAAAAGGTTTGCCTTTCAAGAAATCGCTGGTATGATGCGCGGCATTGGAGAGATGCCGGAGTGGTCGAACGGGACGGATTCGAAATCCGTTGTACTGGCAACAGTACCTAGGGTTCAAATCCCTATCTCTCCGCCATATGTGAAGTAGACAAAGCCCCTGGGAACGATGTTTCCAGGGGCTTTTTCGTTTCTGCTTGCAAGCGTGCCCAAGGCTGAGCGCAACGATGTGATTTTACTCGTCGTGAGTGCTGTGGATGGCCCCGGGCATCTCCATCGCGGGTGGCGCCAGGGGTAAGCTGGCAAGCTCGGCTTTGCCTGTTTGATAGAACGTCACGCTCAAGGCCGCCAACGTTATACCCAGAGCAACAGCGCTGAGCATGGCGCCCCAGATGTTCAATTTCAGGCTTCCCAGGCGATCGATGTCTCGACGCACGCCTGCGATCGAGTCATCCAGGCGCTTGTCACGCTCTGTTTGGCCAATCAGAAAACCGTCGATTTTCGACACGATGGCACCTGCCTGGGCATCCCTCTTCATCTCGATGGCCTCGAGCCTGGCGTTGAGTGCTTCGCGAGTTGGGTCGTTCATGGTTTTAGCCTCAGCGCTCTGGGGTGTGCCTGGTCTACTCGGGTTCATGCCTTTTGCGTAAAGCTGTAGCGGGTTGGCCCACGCCCTCAGCAGTCCATTGTCAGGCCTGTCATTTCGAGCCATTTGCGCCTTCCATACCGAATGGCGTCTGAATCGCTGCTATGTGCCTGCTGTTCTCGATGCCGACGAGCAGTGCCCCATGCAGCTTGTGCGGAACTCGGCGCGTGCTCGTTCGCGATGTCAATGAAGCGATGATGTGAAGAGCCTAGAGCGATACCCTGCCAGCGGCAATGCTTCGATGGGCCTGGATGCTCAATTCGGAAATGGACTACTCGTTCTTGGGCAGGGTGGCGATAGGGGGTAGGCCTGTTCGTGAGGCAGCGATTCGGGGGCGTGGCTTGATGCTTAAGGCTCCCAGCCTGCCGCTTCGCTGAGCCGCAGGTACGCGCCCGCTGATTTGACGCGGGTCGACTACGCGATGGCGGCAGTCGCGGTGTTTGCCCACGAGTCCAGAGCGTCGGTGTGAACCAATACGTTTAAAAGACAAGCGGTGTTGTTCGTCTCGTCGTTATTACAGCCACGTTCTGGTGAGCGATGGCAATACGGTGAGTTACAATCCCGTTGCCCATCTGCGTGGTTTTCGTTCGACTGATTTTTGGAAGGTTATGTCTTATCGTACGTTCTTTCTGGTCTTGAGCCTGGTACCGACCCTGGTCGGGGCGGCGAATCTGCAAGACCATCTCGGGGATCTGGAGGCAACCTTGCGGCCCGCGTTGGACACTGCCCAGCAGGAGCAACCGGTGGCGCCTGCCGCGAGCCATTTCAGCGTTGCTCCGTTGGCTGGCGTGCTCACGCCGGGCCATTGCACGACCGTCACCTTCGAGCACGAGCAATCATCCTGCGTTCGCATCGAAATTTGTCCCGAGTGCGCCCAATAATGCTCCGTTAGTGCGTCGCCGCGTGCTCGGGACCCACTTCTCAGCCTGTAACGTTTAAGCAGTGCCTGAGCGGGCTTAGTTGCAGTTTGGCAACTTCTTAGTGCGCGCGGGCCCGGCCTCGACGTTGCACTAACGGCTTTCACTACATGGCGCTTTTCCCGTATGATCCGCGCGCCATCAGTGTGATGGTGGATCATGGACTAAAGGATTTTTATGAAAAAGCTGATCAAAGCTACTGTTGCTGTTGCCGTCGTTTCGGGCGTTGCCCTGCTGTCCGGCTGCACCGGCCA
Organism: Pseudomonas sp. VA159-2; assembly: GCF_024126635.1. Classification (NCBI taxonomy): domain Bacteria; kingdom Pseudomonadati; phylum Pseudomonadota; class Gammaproteobacteria; order Pseudomonadales; family Pseudomonadaceae; genus Pseudomonas; species Pseudomonas sp. VA159-2. The sequence continues at coordinate 189,348 of NZ_JAMYBV010000010.1, forward strand.
GGTCTACAACCAGCCTAAGAACTGCTCGTACGACTACCTGTTCCACCCATCGGTTTCCATTTCCAAGATCATCGGCGGCTGCGGCCCGATCGACAAACTGCCTCAGCAGCAGTAATCCTGGAAATACCCGATCGGGCCACGCGTGGCCTGATCCAAGACCCCCGGCCATGGACATGGCCGGGGGTTTTTGTTTTCAAGGCGTGGTGGCTTGTCGCGTGGCAACCTGTCGTCTTGACGCCCCGACCCGCGTTTGTTTGTGCTGGCAATTCGGTTACAATCCGTCAATCGTTTCAGCCTTGTCGGTCAATCCGACCAAAGGCTGGTACGTCCTTGTCTCTCTGGCTGCTGAACAATGATCACAACAAGCCTGCGCTGAAGAACATGGAACCTCTGGGCCAGCCACAGGCCCACCCTCCGTTCTACTGACTGGAATCGATCAATGTTCAAGAAAGCTGGCAAGACCTTGCTGGGTCTGGCTGTCGCGGCGAGCGTCATGCAAGCGCATGCTGCCGACACCAAGAAAGTCGACGTGCTGCTGGTTGGCGGCGGCATCATGAGTTCCACCCTGGCAGTCTGGCTCAACGAGCTGGAGCCTACCTGGTCGATGGAAATGGTCGAGCGCCTGGACGGCGTCGCCGAAGAAAGCTCCAACGGCTGGAACAACGCCGGTACCGGCCACTCCGCGCTGGCCGAGCTGAACTACACCCCGGAAGACAAAGACGGCAACGTCAACATCACCAAGGCCATCGAGATCAACGAGTCGTTCCAGATCTCCCGTCAGTTCTGGGCCTGGCAGGTTCGCCAGGGCGTGCTGAAGAACCCGCACTCGTTCATCAACACCACCCCGCACATGAGCTTCGTCTGGGGCGATGACAACATCAAGTTCCTGAAGAAGCGCTACGACGCCCTGCAGGCCAGCCCGCTGTTCCGTCCGATGCAGTACTCCGAGGACCACGCGCAGATCGCCAAGTGGGTCCCGCTGATGATGGAAGGCCGTGACCCGAACCAGAAGCTGGCGGTCACCTGGACGCCCATCGGCACCGACGTCAACTTCGGCGAAATCACCCGCCAGTTCGTTGGCAGCCTGCAGACCAAAGAGAACTTCGACCTGAAGCTCTCCACCGAAGTGCAGGACATCACTCGCAACGAAGACGGCTCCTGGCACGTCGAGTACAAGAACCTGAAGGATGGTACCGAATCGGCCACCGACGCCAAGTTCCTGTTCATCGGTGCCGGCGGCGGCGCGCTGAAGCTGCTGCAGAAGTCGGGCATCCCGGAAGCCAAGGAATACGCCGGCTTCCCGGTTGGCGGCTCGTTCCTGGTAACCGAGAACCCGAGCGTTGCCATGCAGCACATGGCCAAGGCCTACGGCATCGCCTCCACCGGCGCGCCACCCATGTCGGTTCCGCACCTGGACACCCGCGTGCTGGACGGCAAGCGCGTGATCCTGTTCGGGCCATTCGCCACCTTCTCGACCAAGTTCCTGAAGAACGGCTCGTACCTGGACCTGCTGAGCAGCACCACCACCCACAACGTCTGGCCGATGGCGCGCGTGGGTATCGACCAGTATCCGCTGGTCGAGTACCTCGCCGGTCAGCTGATGCAGTCCGACGACGACCGTTTCGCCGCGCTGCAAACCTACTTCCCGAACGCCAAGAAGGAAGACTGGAAACTGTGGCAGGCCGGTCAGCGCGTGCAGATCATCAAGCGTGACGAAGAGAAGGGCGGCGTGCTGAAGCTGGGCACCGAAGTGGTCGCGTCCCAGGACCGCACCATCGCCGGCCTGCTGGGCGCCTCGCCAGGTGCCTCGACCGCCGCGCCGATCATGCTCAACGTGCTGGAAACCGTGTTCAAGGAGAAGGTCGCTACCCCAGAGTGGCAGGCCAAGATCAAGGAGATCGTCCCGAGCTACGGTACCAAGCTGAACGCATCGGCCGCTGCCACCCAGAAAGAGTGGGACTACACCGCCGAAGTGCTGCAGCTGGAGAAGCCGCCAGTGCTCGACCAGAGCGTCAAGACTGGCGTTGCCCCGGCCGCACCGGTCGAGAGCAAGCCTGCCAACGACATGGCGCTGTAAGGCCTGAATGCTTGCCGGGCTTGCCCGGCAACATCGACCACGAGGATCGCCCCGGGCGGCCTCGTGGTTTTTTTGTGCCTGCGTACTGGGTGAGCGTTGTCGCAGCCGGCTTGCCGGTGCCATCCACCGCGTTGCCTGGCCTGCACGCGCTAGCGTTGTTCGAGGATTTTTGCCAGCAGCCCGGGGAAGCGTCCGTCCAGGGCTTCGCTGCGCAGCGAGTTCATGTGCGTGGTGCCGACGTTGCGGGTGTGGACCAGGCCAGCGTCGCGCAACACGCGAAAATGATGGGACATGCTCGACTTGGGCCGGCCGCCGTCCAGCTCGCCGCAACTGGCTTCGGCGACGCCGGCCAGGTAGCGCACGATCTGCAGGCGCACCGGGTCGCTCAGGGCGTACAGCAGGCGCTCCAGCGTCAGGTCTTCAGGATTGGGGTGGGTATAGGCTCGCATGGCACACATGATAGCGGGGGTTTCACAAAATACCAAAGTTCGAATATGATCGAACAATCGTATCCCGTCCCCTGGAGTCTCACCATGGCCGCATTGTTCGAACCCTATACCCTCAAAGACGTCACCCTGCGCAACCGCATCGCCATCCCACCGATGTGCCAATACATGGCCGAGGACGGCCTGATCAATGACTGGCACCAGGTGCATTACGCCGGCCTTGCCCGTGGTGGCGCCGGCCTGGTGGTGGTCGAGGCCACCGCGGTGTCGCCGGAAGGGCGCATCACCCCCGGCTGCGCCGGTATCTGGAACGATGCCCAGGCCCAGGCCTTCGTGCCGGTGGTCAAGGCGATCAAGGCCGCAGGCTCGGTGCCGGGCATCCAGATCGCCCACGCTGGGCGCAAGGCCAGCGCCAATCGCCCGTGGGAGGGCGATGACCATATCGGCGCCGATGACGCCCGCGGCTGGGACACCCTCGCCCCGTCCGCCATCGCCTTCGGTGGCCACCTGCCGAAAGTGCCGAAGGCCATGACCCTGGACGACATCGCCCGGGTCAAGCAGGACTTCGTCGATGCCGCGCGCCGTGCACGGGACGCCGGCTTCGAATGGATCGAGCTGCACTTCGCCCACGGCTACCTGGGCCAGAGCTTCTTCTCCGAGCATTCCAACCAGCGCACCGACGCCTACGGTGGCAGCTTCGACAACCGCAGCCGCTTGCTCTTGGAGACCCTGGCCGCGGTGCGTGAGGTGTGGCCGGAAAACCTGCCGCTGACCGCGCGTTTCGGCGTGCTGGAGTACGATGGGCGCGACGAGCAGACCCTGCAGGAATCCATCGAGCTGGCCCGGCGCTTCAAGGCCGGCGGCCTGGACCTGCTGAGCGTCAGCGTCGGCTTCACCATCGCCGAGACCAACATCCCGTGGGGCCCGGCATTCATGGGGCCGATCGCCGAACGGGTGCGCCGCGAAGCGAAGTTGCCGGTAACCTCGGCCTGGGGCTTCGGTACGCCGGAGCTGGCTGAAGGGGCGTTGCAGGCCAACCAGCTGGACCTGGTGTCGGTGGGGCGTGCGCATCTGGCTGACCCGCACTGGCCCTATGTGGCGGCCAAAGCGCTGGGTGTGGACAAGCCGTCGTGGACCTTGCCTGCGCCTTACGCTCACTGGCTCGAGCGTTATCGCTGATAGCCTATGGGGCCGCTCTGCGGCCCTTTCCGGCAATCTCAGAACCGATCCAAGCGGTATGCCTGTTCCACCTCGGCCCCCGCAGCCAACCGCCCCACCCATTCCGCGGTCACCGCCGCCTGGGTCAGTCCCAGGTGCTGGTGCCCGAACGCCAGCAGTACCCGGCCGTCGGCCACCCGGTCGATCACCGGCAGCGAATCCGGCAAAGAAGGCCGCAACCCCATCCACGGCGTCGCCCCCTCGGCATCCAGCTCCCGCCGGAACAAACCCTTGCTCAACTTATGCAGCTGCCACGCCCGTTGCATGCTCGGCGGCGCCTCGAGCCCAGCGAACTCCACCGTGCCGGCCAGGCGCAGGCCGTCGGCCATGGGCGTCATGATGAACTTGCGCTCCAGCGAGGTGACGGCAAACGGCAGGCGCTGGCGCTCAGCCGGCAGCATCAGGTGGTAGCCGCGCTCGGTATCCAGGGGTACCTGCCGACCGGTCAGGGCGGCCGTGAGCCTGGCCGAATGGGCGCCAGCGCTGATCAACACCTGGCGGGCCTCAAGGGTGCCCTGGTCGCTGGCAAGGCTGATGCCCTGGCCATGTACCCGGCCGCCGTTGACGTTGGCGCGCAGGAAGCGCACGCCACTGGCCCTGGCGGCGCTGAACAGTTCGCAGACCACCTGGTAGGGATCGAGGAAGTGACCGGTGCGCGGAAAGAACAGGCCGCCCAGGATCGACGGACTTAACTGCGGCGCCGCTTCGCTTACCGCCTCAGCCGACCACGGGTCCACGGGCACCGCCTGTGCCAGCATACGGGCGCGCAATGTCGCGAGCGTCTGGCGCGACTCGTGGCGCTCGAACACCAGCAGCGAGCCATCCTCCTTGAGCAGGTGGCTGCGCTCGATGGATGCGAGCAGCCGTTGCCAGGCGCCAAGACTGTATTCATTCAACGCCCGAATGCCCGCCACGCTGCGCTGAAACGGCGCCGGTCGCAGGTTCAGCAGCAGCCGGGTGAACCAGGGCAGGGCCCGTGGCAGGTATTTCCAATCCAGGCGCAGCGGGCCCAGCGGGTCCAGCAGCATGGCGGGCAGGCGCTTGAGAATCGACAGGTCGGCGATGGGGAACACCTGTTCGGTGGCCAAGTGCCCGGCATTACCAAACGATGCGCCGTGGCCCGGCGCCTGGCGATCGATCAGCAGCACCCGGCGGCCCTGGCGGGCCAGCTGCAGGGCGCAGGCGACGCCGACAATGCCGGCGCCGACCACGGCGATGTCCGTGTCAGTGGCGGTCATGGTTCAGGCTTCCCGCTGGCCGTCGAGCAGCCGCCGCAGTCGCAGCGGGTTGCTCTGCTGCAAGGCCGTTGGCAACAGGGCGTCGGGCAAGTCCTGGTAGCACACCGGGCGCAGGAAACGCAGGATCGCCGCAGTGCCCACCGAGGTACTGCGGGCGTCCGAGGTGGCCGGGAACGGGCCGCCATGGACCATGGCGTCGCAGACCTCGACCCCGGTCGGCCAGCCATTGACCAGGATTCGCCCGGCCTTGCGTTCGAGGGTCGGCAGCAGGCGGCGGGCGCTGTCCAGATCAGCCTCGTCCAGGTGCAGGGTGGCGGTCAGTTGGCCTTCCAGATGCTCGGCCATCTGGCGGATTTGCTCATCGTTGTCGCATGCCACCACCAGCGAGGCGGCGCCGAACACTTCGGCTTGCAGCGTAGGGTCGGCAAGAAACGCCTGTGCGGTGGTGACGAACAGCTGAGCCTGGCACTGGTTTGGGCCCTGCGCCGGCAGGCCGCTCGCCGCGCACCGGGCGTTGTGGTTTGCGCTCAGTGCTGCCACGCCGTCGGCATAGGCACTGGCGATACCTGGGGTGAGCATGGTCTGCGCCGCCGCTTGGCGAACATGGGCGCTGGCGGCAACCAGGAAGTGCTCCAGGGCCGGGCCCTGCCGGGCGACTACCAGCCCGGGATTGGTGCAGAATTGGCCGGCGCCTTGGGTCAGCGAAGTGACAAAGCCTTGCGCCAGGGCTTCACTGCGCGCGCGCAAGGCGACATCGAACAAGAACACCGGGTTGATCGCGCTCATCTCGGCATACACCGGGATCGGTTCCGGGCGCGCCTGGGCCGCCTGGCAAAGGGCGAGGCCAGCGGTGCGTGAACCGGTGAAACCGACGGCCTTGATACGTGGATCATTGACCAGGCCGATACCCACTTCACGGCCCGCGCCGTACAACAGGGAAAACACCCCTTCGGGCAAATCGCACAGCTGCACCGCCCGCGCCACGGCCTGGCCGACCAGTTCGCTGGTGCCAGGGTGGGCGCCGTGGGCCTTGACCACCACCGGGCAGCCTGCGGCCAGTGCCGAGGCGGTGTCGCCGCCGGCCACCGAGAAGGCCAGCGGGAAGTTGCTGGCGCCGAACACCGCCACCGGGCCCAGGGGCACCTGGCGTTGACGCAGGTCTGGGCGGGCCAGTGGCTGGCGCTCGGGCAGGGCATTGTCCACCCGCACATCCAGCCACTCACCGGCGCGTACCACCCGGGCGAAGGTGCGCAGCTGGGCGCAGGTGCGGCCACGCTCACCCAGCAGGCGGGCCTTGGGCAGGCCGGTTTCGGCGTGGGCGCGGTCGATCAGGGTATCGCCCAGGGCTTCGATCTGTTCGGCGATGGTTTCGAGAAAGCGGGCGCGTTGTTCGAGGGGCGTTTCGCGGTAGGCATCGAATGCCGCCCAGGCCAGGGCGCAGGCCTGGGTTACCTGCTCGGCGCTGGCGCCGGCGTAGGGTGGGTCGAGCAGGGTGTCGGTGGCCGGGTCGATGGCCTGGATCGCGGCCTGGGTGCCTGTGACGGCGCGCTGGCCGATCAGTAGATTGCCGGTGAGGGTCATGGGGCGTCCTGGAGAATCTGGGTGAGGTCTGGACCTGTTGGGGGCGCTATGCGCCCCTTTCGCGACACAAGGCCGCTCCCACAGGGATTGCGGTGATCAGGCGATGTTCTGCTCGGCCGACCAGCTGGCGTACCAGCTGCGGAACAGCGCGTACTGCTGCTCGGCATAGTTGCGCTGGGCGTCGCTGAGGGCATCGGTTTCGTTGAAGTGCAGGCGGTACTCGGTGTCACCGTTGAGCACCATCAGGTGCTTGTAGTACAGCACCAGGTCGCAGCCTTCATCGAACGACGACAGCACCGCCAGCGCCGCCTCCAGCTCCCGGGCCTGACGCCGGGCCTTGGCATCGCCCTTGGCGGCGCGCTTGCTCAGGCTGACCAGTTGCAGCACTTCGCGGGGCAGGGCATTGCCGATGCCGGTGATGGCGCCGGTGGCGTTGCAGTTGACGAAGCCGTGCACCACTTGCGTGTCGACGCCGACCATCAGGGTCACGGCATCGTCCTGGGAGGTGATGTGCTCGGCGGCGTAGCGCAGGTCGGCACCGCCACCGAACTCCTTGAAGCCGATCAGGTTGGGGTACTCGCGGCGCAGCGCGAAGAACAGCTCGGCGCGGGTGGCGAAGCCGTAGTAGGGGCTGTTGTAGATCACCGCCGGCAGCTTCGGCGCGGCGGCGAGGATTGCCGAGAAGTGCTGCTGCTGGGCGGTCAGCGAGGCGCCGCGGGACAGCACCCGGGGGATGACCATCAGGCCGGCGGCGCCGACCTTGGCGGCGTGGGCTGCATGGGATACGGCTTCGCGGGTGTTGACCGCGCCGGTACCGACGATGGTCGGGATGCCGGCGGCCACCAGGCGCGCCACGCCTTCCTGGCGCTCGGCCTCGGTCAGCAGCGGCCAGTCGCCCATCGAGCCGCAGTACACCACCGCGCTCATGCCGGCCTCGATCAGCTCGCGGCCCTTGCGCACCAGGGCGTCGAAGTCCGGCTTGCGCTCGGCGGTGCAGGGGGTCATCAGGGCAGGCATGGTGCCGGTGAAGATGTTGTCGGTCATTGTTGTCACTCCGGGTGGTATTCAGTGGGAAATGAACGGGGTCAGATGCCCCAGGCGAAAGGATCTTGCTCGTCGATCAGCAGGGTGCTGTCGGCGGTCATGTAGGCGCGGCCGGTGATGAACGGGCGAATGCGTTCGCCGTCGCGTTCGTAGCGGCCCTGGAATTGGCTGCCAGTGATGCTGGCCTGGACCCAGACCTGGCCCTCGGCGAGCTTGCCGTCGGCGGCCAGGCAGGCCAGCTTGGCGCTGGTGCCGGTGCCGCAGGGCGAACGGTCGTAGGCCTTGCCGGGGCACATGACGAAGTTGCGGCTGTCGGCGTTGGGGTCGCCGGCGAACAGCTCGACATGGTCGATCGGGGCGCCGTTCTCGCCGGTGATGCCTTGTGCTTCGAGGGCCTTGAGCAGGGCCCAGGTGTAGTCGCCGAGGGCCTCGCGGTTGTCCAATTCGATGCGCTGGCCGTGCTCGGAAACCAGGAAGAACCAGTTGCCGCCCCAGGCGATGTCACCCCGTACCAGGCCATGCCCGGGCACCTCCACCGCCACCTGGTGACGGTAGCGGTAGGACGGCACGTTGCCGATGGTGACGCTGCCGTCGTCGTGCAGGGTGGCGCTGACAGGGCCGACCGGGGTGTCGATCTTGTGCGTGCCGGGCGCGATCAGGCCCAGGTGCTGCAGCGAGGCGACCAGGCCGATGGTGCCGTGGCCACACATGTTCAGGTAACCGGCGTTGTTGAAAAAGATCACCCCGCAAGTGGCGTCGCTCGACACTGGCGGGCAGTAGAGCGCGCCGACCAGTACATCATTGCCGCGTGGTTCCAGCAGGCAGGCGCGGCGCCAGTGATCGTGCAGTTCGCGCAGTTCGTCGCGCTGCTCGGCCATGCTGCGGCCATGCAGTTGCGGGAAGCCCTTCATCACCAGGCGGGTTGGTTCGCCGCCGGTGTGAGAGTCGATGACGTGAAGGTGTTTCATCAGCGTGTCCATTCGGTAGTGAGTCAGGAAGCTGCGGCGGCGGGGTGCTGGCCGGCATGGGGTTGGTTGCTGGCTTCGCTTTCATCGTCGCCCTCCAGGCGCACCAGCCGGGCTGGCACGCCGGTGGCTGCGCCCCAGTAGTAGATGCCCAGGGCGGCAACCGCGACGATGAGGGTGTCCAGGGGGTGGCCAATCACCCCCAGGCCGCCGAAGCTGCCCAGCCAGGAGAGGAAGATGGTCACGGCGTAGAAGCCGATCAGCCAGGCCGAGGAACGCACCTGCTGGCCCAGCGACAGGTGCTCGGTGGGCACGAAGCGGCGGCACAGCAGGTACAGCACGAACATCACGATCTGCAGGGCCAGCAGCCAGGACACGGTGTTCCAGCCCGACCAGTAGACGATCAGCGCGGCGATGATGAACGACAGCGGGCCGAGCACGCCCATGCCCTTTACCCGGAACGGTCGCGGCATGTCGGGGGCGTTGCGGCGCAGCGCGGCGACGGTCACCGGGGCCACCGCATAGCTCAGTACCAGGGCGGCGGAGACCACGTTGATCAGCGCCTCCCACGACGGGAACGGCAGGGTCCAGAACACCGCCAGGGCGAAGGTCAGCCACAGTGCCGGGCGGGGGATGCCGGACTGTTCGTCGATGCGGGTGAAGTACTTGAAGAAGGTGCCGGTCTGCGCCCAGCCATAGACCACCCGCGGGGTGGCGTTCATGTAGATGTTGCCGCAGCCGCTGGGCGAGATCACCGCATCCGCCACCACCAGGTAGGCCAGCCAGCCGACACCCAGGGCCAGGGCGATGTCACGGTAGGGCAGGGCCAGTTCCTTGGTCACCCCGGCCCAGCCGTTGACCAGCATCTCGGTTGGCACGCTGCCGAGGAAGGCCAGTTGCAGCAGGGCATAGATCGCGGTGGACAGCAGCACCGAGAGGATCAGCGCGATGGGGATGGTGCGCTGCGGGTTCTTCACCTCGCTGGCCACCGAGATGATCGGCGTCAGGCCCAGGTAGGCGAAGATGATGCCGCCGGCCGACACGGCCATTTCCACCCCCGACAGGCCGAACGGGGCGAAGCCCTGCACCGCGAAGTTTTCCGGCTTGAAGAAGGTGAACAGCACGCCGATCACCAGCAGCGGCACGATGAACTTGAACACGCTGACCAGGTTGTTGGCCTTGGCGAAGGTCTTGACGCTGCGGTAGTTGAGCAGGAAGAACAGCCCGAGCAGGGCGAACTGCACCAGCCAGCCGAGCACGGTCGGGTCGCTGGAGCCGGTCTGGGTCAAGGCCGGGAACCAGGCCGCGGCGTACTGGCGCGAGGCGACCACCTCGATGGCGATCAGGCTGGAAAAGGCGATCAGGGTGATGAAGCCCATCAGATAGCCGAGCAGCGGGCCGTGGGAGTACACCGGGTAGCGCACCACGCCACCGGCGCGGGGCAGGGCGGCGCCGAGCTCGCAGTAGACGATGCCCAGCAGCACGGCGAAGCCGCCCAGGAACCAGGAGAGGATGCCGGCCGGGCCGGCGATGGCCGAGACGTGGCTGGCGGCGAACAGCCAGCCGGAGCCGAAGATCGCGCCCAGGCCGATGAAGGTGAGGTCCAGCAGGGAGAGCTGTTTCTTGAATTTGCCTGACATGGTTGCGCCTTTTTGTAGGTTTTGGATAGGCAGGTCTGATGTCACGAGATGCGGCTTTTTGGGCCGCGCTCTTGTAGGACTTGGGCGGCTTGCGTGGGGCATAGAGTGGACCGATCAGGGCGTCGGTTCTTGATGGTTTTCTGCAGAGTGAGTGACGAAATCGGCACAGTTGGCAAAAAGCGGTGGCGGGGTGTAAGTGCCCAGAGATAGGCTGAAAGCCATAATGGACAAGGGTTTGGTGAAGGGGTGTCAGCTGCAATCACCGTCCCCTGTAGGAGCGGCCTTGTGTCGCGAAAGGGCCGCATAGCGGGCCCGGCAATTTTGCATGAAGGCACAGATCCCGGGCTGCTGCGCAGCCCTTTCGGGAAGTGTCAGATTTTTTGTGTGCGGGCCGGTAACGGCCTGCCGTCAGGCAGGCTCGACTTTCACCAGGTCGGCCTGAT
>NZ_JAMYBV010000011.1:0-196300 GCF_024126635.1 Pseudomonas sp. VA159-2
TGCCCGTCAAGCGCTGGGGCCCAGGATGGGCCCTACAGCGCGGTCCTCCCGGGAGCAAGGCCGGAGTGAGGGAACCCCGGAGCGCAGCGTAGGGGCCGGATGAATGGAGCGAGGATTTTTTGGTGACTTTTTGATCCTTCAAAAAGTTACCCGCCGTAAGGGCGGAAAGGTGATTATGCGTCGCCATCACAAATGAATGCGTATACAACTACCAAAACCAACCAACTAACCAACTAACCAGTTAACCAACTAACCAAAAAACCCTATTCAAACCCATTCACAACCGCTGCAGAATCAACTCCCCGGAAGCCCCAGCCAACCCAGGCTGTCCGGCCTGCCCAGGCCGCCCATTGGCCCCCGCATCCGTGCTATAGACCAGACACCCCTTGCTGGCCCCACCCCGCCCCGCCTTGCCCGCAGCCCCCGGCTTACCCGGCGCACCGCCATCGAGCCGTACCACGATCCGCTCCTGGGCGAACCCCTCAGGCACGCTCAAGCGAATCCGCCCACCCGCAGCGCCATCATGGCCATTGCCCCCATCATCACCATTGGCCCCCCGGCTAGCCTGACCCCAGGTGCAACCACCCGGCGTGCCATTGGCGCCATCGAGCCCGAAATACCCAGGCGCCCCCGCCCCGCCCCGGGCATCGATGGCCACCCGCTCAGCCTCCAGCGCCTCCAGGCGCAGATCCAGGTTGCGCCCCGGCCGCGCCGCCCGCTCGTAGGTACCCGGCGCTCCCGGCGCGCTGAACTCGCTGCCTTCGGCCAGCGCCGCATGCGCCGCCACGATATTCAGCTCATGCTCGGCCGGGGCAATGGCAATGCGCGCATCACGCCCCAGTTCGAGCCGGTCGATCTTCAATTCAGTCAGGCTGGCCGGCAACAGCAAGGTCGCCGAATCGGCCACGCGCAACTGCTCTAGGTGCACGCTGGCCGACTTGTTGGGCAGGCGCAGCATCGAATGGGCGGCAACTTCAAGGCTCTCGGCCTGGGCCAGGGGGGCGGCCAATGCGGCCAACAACATCAATTTACGCATGGCTCGGCGCCTCCTGCGGCCGTGGGATGGACATGACGTGGAAAATGCCGGTCAGCAAGATCTGCAACCGATCGAACCAGCGATGGCTGCGCCCACGCAGGCTGCCATTGAAAAACAGCACCTCGAGCGCATGCAAGCCGAGCAGGAAAACGCCAGCGGCGTTGATCAGCAGGTTGAACGGCAAGGGCTGCGGCATGAACAGATTGACCAGCACCACCCACCAGAAAACCACCGTCAGGGCCTTGCCCAGGCCCAGGATGAACTTCATAGCCCCGCCCCCAAAGAATTGTTGTTATGTCGGCGCGGCCCGTTCGAGCGGGCCGTGCCGACAACAGTAACCCTACAGCTGGGGCTCGCGCCAGAGGGGCTCAGTTCAGGTGCAACTCCACCCGTCGGTTGTGCCCGCGGCCTTCGTCGGTGTCGTTGTCGGCCACCGGCTCCGCCTCGCCACGTCCCTGGCTGGTCACCTTGGTCGGTGCCAGGCCCTGGCTGATCAGGTATTCGGCCACACTGCTGGCACGCCGTTCGGACAGCTTCTGGTTGTAGCTGTCCGAGCCTACGCTGTCGGTGTGCCCGACCACCTTGACACGGGTCACGCTGGGATCGTTGAGCTTGGGCAACAGGCTGTGCAGCCGCTGCTGGGCGCCGCCGGTCAGCTCGGCGGAGTCGAAGGCGAACAGCACCTGGCCCTGGTCGTCCAGGGTGATCACTTCAGGTGTCGCCACAGGCGTCGGGGCCGGCGCCGATGCAGGGTACTGCGGCAACGGGCAGCCCATGTGATCGACCTGCGTCCCCGTCGGCGTGTCCGGGCAGCGGTCGCGGCGGTCGAAGACCCCATCACCATCCTCGTCGCCGTCCTGGGCGTAACAGATCAAACCACCGGCAATGGCCCCGGCAACACCGGCGCCGGCCGCCCAACTGGAACTCTCGATGGCGCCCAGGCCACCCCCGACCAGCCCGCCCAGCAGGCTGCAGATGGGCCAGGTCCTTTGATTGAGGGGCGCACTGCCGTCGCTGTGGGTGGCGCAACCTGCCAGCAGGCTGGTGGCCACTACCAGCGGCAGTGCCGCCTTCGACAAAACACGCATGGTGAATGCTCCTGTGTCACCGGCCGCTACCGGTCACACAGGAGTAAAGACGCGCCCGCGCCACTTCTCAAGGTACAGGCGCTACGCCATCAACGCTGGATCTTGATCTCGGTGCGGCGGTTCATCGCGCGGCCATCGGCCGTGGCGTTGTCGGCCACCGGCTGGGTCTCGCCGGCACCCACCACCGAAACGAAGCTGGCACGCGGCACACCGCTTTGCACCAAGTAGCTGGTCACCGACTGGGCGCGACGCTCGGAGAGCTTCTGGTTGTAGCTATCGGAGCCGACGCTGTCGGTATGGCCACTGACGCTCAAGCGGGCGCTGGGGGCCTCCTGCTTGAGGCGCGTGGCGACGGTGTTGAGGCGCTCCTTGTCGGTGGCGGTCAGGCGCGCCGAGTCGAACTCGAAGTGCACATCGCGAATGACGATGACTTCTTCCTTCTGCACCACGACTTCCTCGACCACCGGCGCAGGCGCAGGCGGGCAACCGTTGGCGTCGACCTGCACCCCGCGCGGCGTGCCCGGGCACTTGTCGCGGCTGTCCGGCACGCCATCGCCGTCTTCGTCGCCATCGCCATGGGCCCAGCAGTAGCCAGCCGCCAGGCCGCCACCGAGCAAGGCGCCCCAGCCGGCCCAGCTGGAACTCTCGATCGCGCCCAGGGCCGCGCCGCCCACACCCCCGACGGCAGCGCATTTCGGCCAGTCGGTTTTCTGCAAACCTGCACAACCAGTCAACACACTGGTGAGCAGAACCAGGGGTATCGCTGTGCGTACTATGCTCATCTTGTTGCTTCTCCTAGGGGGAATCGGTGCAAAACCGATGCTCTGGGAGTAAAGACCGCCGCTTCCCGCTCTGCCAGCAATAAGCCACGACGCGGCACGCCGCCTCTTTGCCGACACGGCGGGGGCCGTTAGTCTTGAGCGACCTGAACGAGGATTGGCAATGACCGACGCTTTCGCCCAACGCACCCCCCAACAGGCCCTGGCCGCCCTGCTCGAACGCTTCGCGCCGCGCCGCCTGCTGCTGGTGGGTACGCGCTTCCCGGCGCTCGACGCCTTCGCCGCGGCCCATCCACACAGCCACATCGAACTGGCCGCGCCCGGGCCCTTGCCTGCGGCGCTGGCCGGCCAGCGTTTCGACCTGGCGCTGCTGGTCGACTGCCTGGAGCACCTGCCCAAGCGCACCGGCCTGGAGCTGCTGGGCGGCATCCGCAACCTCAACGCCAGCCGGGTCGCGGTGCTTGCCGACCTCGCCGCCTGCGGCTGGCAGGCCACGGACTTCTTTGCCCTGGCCCTCTCGGCCAACGAAAAATTCCAGCGCGACGAGCAGGTGTTGAGCTTGTTCACCTATGATTTGCATGACTACAAACAGGTCCCGGACTGGCTCAACGCCAGGTTCTGGGCCAACCCGGAAAATTTTGGCAAGTACTGGTGGTGATTCAATGAGTGTCTCGGTCTGCCCTTGCGGCAGTGGCAACTTGCTCGACGCCTGCTGCGGGCATTATCACGGCGGCACCCCGGCGCCGGACGCCCAGGCCCTGATGCGCTCGCGCTACAGCGCCTATGTGCTGGGGTTGGTGGACTACCTGGTGGCCACCACCCTGCCGGCCCAGCAGGCCGACCTGGACCGCGCCGGCATTGCCGCCTGGAGCGCCCAGAGCACCTGGCTGGGGCTGGAGGTGGAAAGCGCCGAGGTGCTCGGCGGCCAGCCCGAACATGCCTTCGTCACCTTCACCGCGCGCTGGCACGACCAGCAGGGCGATCACCAGCACCGCGAGCGTTCGGCCTTCGTCCAGCACGCCGGGCGCTGGTACTTCATCGACCCGACGGTGCCCTTCAAGGCCGGGCGCAACGACCCCTGCCCCTGCGCCAGCGGGCAGAAGTTCAAGAAATGCTGCGCCAGTTACCTCGGTAGCTGACCATGCGCGCCCTGGCCCGCCTGCTCACCCTCGGCCTGCTACTGGCCTGGCTGGCGGGCTGCGCTAGCTGGGGCGGCGATGACTGGCGCGAGCCGCAGGTGCACCTGTTGCAGGTCGAGCCGGTCAAGCTGCGCCTGCACCAGCAAGCGTTCGTCCTGCACCTGCAGGTCGACAATCCCAATGGCGGCCGCCTGTTCATTCGCAACCTGGCCTATTCGGTCAAGCTCGGCGACCTGTTGCTGGCCGAGGACCAGGCCAGCCTCTGGCGCAGCGTCGGCGGCCATGCCCGGCGCACCTTCAAGATCACTGCGTACACCAACCTCTGGCAGCACCTCAAGCCGCTGGCCAAGCTGCTCAAGGGCGGGCAACCGGTGCAGTACCAACTGCGCGGCGAGCTGGCCACCGGGCTGATCGTGCATCGGGACCTGCACATGACGCAAAGGGGTGAGATAATCCCCGGCGATCTTCAACCGGAGTAACAGCGCAATGACCCAGCAACCCCATGTCCATGGCCCCGACTGCAACCACGATCACGACCACCAGCATGCTCATGATCACGGCCATGTGCACGGCCCGCACTGCAACCACGGCCACCAGGAGCCGGTGCGCAACGCCCTGAAGGACGTCGGCCGCAACGACCCTTGCCCATGCGGCAGCCAGAAGAAATTCAAGAAGTGCCACGGCGCCTGACCGACGCATCACCGCTCCCCGGCAAATGCCGCGGGAGCGGGCCTGCCCCACGCTCGACACGCCCCGCCACGACCGCTGGTAAATAAAGCTCCCCGGCACCTTGCACGGCGACTGCGCGCTCACTACCTTAGCGCCTTTCACAACCCCGCCACGCCCTGCAGGAGCCTAGTCATGGCCGCCCCCGTCCTTCCACCTTCGCGCCCCCACTTCGGCAACACCGCCGTGTTGCTCGGCATGCTCGCGCTCGCCGGTTGCCAACTGGGCGGGCAGCAGGACAGCGTGCCGCCGAGCACCGGCGTGCAGCCGCTCAAGGGCCTGGCGCAGAACGTCTCGGTGCGGCGCAACGCCATGGGCGCGGCGCTGATCGAAAGCAGCAACTTCCATGACGCACTGTTCAGCCTGGGCTACGTGCATGCCGGCGACCGCATCGGGCAGATGGTCGCCATGCGCCTGCTGGCCCAGGGCCGCCTGGCGGAACTGGCCGGCAGCGAGGCGCTGGAGATCGACCGCCTGATGCGTACGGCCAACCTCAAGCAGAACGCCGGGCAGCTCTATGCCGACGCCTCGCCGCGGCTCAAGCGCTTCTTCGAGGTGTATGCCCGCGGGGTCAACGCCTACCTGTTCCGCTACCGCGACAAGCTGCCGGTGGAGCTGGCCCGCAGCGGCTACCGCCTGGAGTACTGGAAGCCCGAGGATTCGGCGTTGATCTTCAGCCTGTATGCCTTCAGCCAATCGGTGAACCTGCAAGAAGAGCTGGCGGCCCTGACCCTGGCGCAGAAGGTCGGCGCCGACAAGCTGGCCTGGCTGCTGCCCGGCGCCCCCGACGAACCCCTGGCCGAGGCCGAGGTGGACAAGCTCAAGGGCCTGAACCTGGCCAGCCAGCTACCGGGCCTTGCCGCCCTGGCGGGCAGCGGCCAGCGCCTGGCCGACCTCGGCCTGCTCGGTGCCCCGGGCTCGTCCAACCTGGCCCTGGCCCCCCAGCGCAGCCGCAGCGGCAAGAGCCTGCTGGCCAGCGACAGCCGCGCCACCTGGGCCCTGAGCCCGGTGCAGATTCACACCGGCAAGTACCAGGTCGCCGGCCTGTCGCTACCCGGCCTGCCGATCGTGCTGGCCGGCTACAACGGCAAACTGGCCTGGAGCGCCAGCGCGGTAATGGCCGACAACCAGGACCTGTTCCTCGAACAAGTGCGCCGCCAGGGCAACCAGCTCAGCTACCTGGTCGACGGCAAGTGGCAGCCAGCCCGGGCGCGCAACGAAACCTTCTTCGTCCGCGGCCAGCGCCCGCAGCGCGAGGTGCTGTACGACACCCGCCACGGCACCCTGCTACCGGGCCATGGCAGCCTGGCACTGGCGCTGCACCTGCCGCATCTCAAGGACGACCGCAGCCTCGATGCGCTGTTCGACCTGACCCGCGCCAGCAACCTCGAGAAAGCCTTCGACAGCACCCGCGAGGTCGGCGCCGCGGCGCTCAACTTCGTCTTCGCCGAGCCGGGGCATATCGGCTGGCAGGTCAGCGGCCGCTACCCCAACCGCCGCGAAGGCCAGGGCCTGCTGCCCTCGCCGGGCTGGGACGGGCGTTACGACTGGGACGGCTTCGCCGACGCCATGCTCCACCCCTACGACCAGGACCCACCGGCCGGCTTCATCGGCCACGCCAACCAGCGCAGCCTGCCCAAGGGCTATGGCATGCAGTTGTCGAGCAGCTGGTACTACCCCGAGCGTGCCGAACGCCTGGCCCAGCTGGCCGGCAACGGCCGCCACGACAGCCGCAGCCTGATGGCGCTGCAGAACGACCAGGTAACGCCGCTGGCCGCCAAGCTCAAGCAGATGTTCGACGCCCCCGGCATGGCCCAGCCGCTCAAGCAGGCCATCGATGCCCTGCCCGCCGCCCAGCGCGACAAGGCCCGCGACGCCCTGGCCCGGCTCAAGGCCTTCGATGGCCGGTTGAGCCCGGTGTCGGCCGATGCCGCGCTGTATGAACTGTTCCTCCACGAGGTGACCCGGCAGACCTTCCTCGACGAACTGGGCCCGGAGTCCAGTCCGGCCTGGCAAGCGTTCGTCGGCAACGCACAGCTGTCCTACTCGGCCCAGGCCGACCACTTGCTGGGGCGCGAGGACAGCCCGTTCTGGGATGACCGTGGCACCGCGCAAAAGGAAGACAAACCGGCCATCCTGGCCCGCAGCCTGGCCGCCGCGATCGACACCGGCACCGCGCAACTGGGCGCCGACCGCCGCGCCTGGCAATGGGGCAAGCTGCACCAGTACCGTTGGCCGGCACCGAACTACCAGGGCCTGGGCGACAACCTGAAGCGCGCGCCGCTGGCCGCCGGTGGCGACTTCAGCACCCTGGCCCTGACCCCCTACGCCTGGGGCAGCCGCTTCGACACGCAACTGCCAGCCTCGGCGCGCATGATCGTCGACTTCGGCCAGGCCGAGCCGCTGCAAGTGCTGACCAGCAGCGGCCAATCCGGCAACCCGGCCAGCCGTCACTACAGCGATGGGCTGGAGGCCTGGTTCAAGGGGCGCTTCATGAGCCTGCCGCTGCAGCCGCAGAACTTCGCCAGGGCCTATGGCAACCAGCGCCTGACACTGACGCCAGGCCGCTAGGCAATCGCGAGAAGGCCGCCGCCACTGGCCGCGAAACCGCCGGTGGTAGCGGGCTTGTCCGGCGATCGAGCCGGTTCGGGTAGAAACCTGCCCGAACTTTCGCGCCCCCACGCCGCTCCCACGTTGTAGGCCCTAACCGATCCCTACACCATGGACCTCGTCATCGCCCGTCCCGAAGGCCTTTATTGCCCGCCCGGTGATTTCTACATCGACCCGTGGCGCCCTGTGGAGCGCGCGGTCATCACCCATGGCCATGGTGACCACGCGCGCACGGGCAATCGCCACTACCTGACCGCCACCCCTGGCGCGGGCGTCCTGCGCAGCCGCCTGGGCGCGGCGGTCGACCTGCAGACCTTGCCCTACGGCGAACCCCTGCTGCACCACGGCGTGACCCTGAGCCTGCATCCGGCCGGCCATGTGCTGGGCTCGGCCCAGGTACGCCTGGAATATCAAGGCCAGGTCTGGGTCGCCTCGGGCGACTACAAGGTCGAGCCCGACGGCACCTGTGCTGCGTTCGAGCCCGTGCGTTGCCACACATTCATTACCGAGTCGACCTTCGGCCTGCCCATCTACCGCTGGCCGCCGCAAACCGAGGTGTTCGCCGACATCGACGCCTGGTGGCGCGGCAATCGCGACCAAGGCAAGGCCAGCGTGCTGTTCTGCTACGCCTTCGGAAAAGCCCAGCGGATTCTCCACGGCCTGGATGCCAGCATCGGCCCAATCCTGGTCCACGGCGCGGTCGAACCGCTTAACCGGGTGTATCGCCAGGCCGGCATCGCGCTACCGCCCACCCAGTACGTCGGCGACTTGCCCCGCCAGGACCCTCAACTGCGCCAGGCCCTGGTGCTGGCACCGCCGTCTGCGGCCGGCAGCAACTGGATGAAACGCTTTGGTGAGTACAGCGACGGTTTCGCCAGCGGCTGGATGCGCTTGCGCGGCACGCGCCGCCGGCGCGGCGTCGACCGCGGTTTCGTGCTTTCCGACCATGCCGACTGGCCGGGCCTGCTCTGGGCCATCGAGCAGACCGGCGCCGAACGGGTGATGGTCACCCATGGTTCGGTGAACGTGCTGGTGCGCTACCTCTGCGAGCGGGGCCTGGATGCCCGCGGCTTCGTTACCGAATACGGCGAGGAAGATGACGCTACAGTGCCGGAGCCGAACCCATGAAGGCCTTCGCCGACCTCTACCTGCGCCTGGACGCGACCACCTCGAGCAACGCCAAGCTACAAGCCTTGCGTGACTACTTCGCGGCCGTCCCGCCGGGCGACGCGGCATGGGCAGTGTACTTCCTGGCCGGTGGCCGTCCCCGGCAACTGGTGCCCACCCGCCTGCTGCGCGAACTAGCCACGCGTCAAGCGAACCTGCCGGACTGGCTGTTCGAGGAAAGCTACCAGGCCGTGGGCGACCTGGCCGAAACCGTTTCACTGTTGCTGCCCGAGCAACCCCACCGTAACGACGACGGGCTGGCTGAGTGGGTCGAACAGCACCTGCTGCCGTTGCGCGGCCAACCCGCCGAAATACTTCACGAGCGCCTGCCTGCGCTCTGGGCAAAACTCGACCGGGCAAGCCTGATGCTGTGCCTGAAGCTGGTCACCGGCAGCTTGCGCGTCGGCGTCTCCAAGTTACTGGTGACCCGCGCCCTCGCGCAGTTGGCCGGGCTGGACAGCAAGCGCGTCGCGCAGCGCCTGGTGGGTTTTACCGACCTGGGCCATCGACCGACCGCGGACAGCTATCTGCGGCTGATCGCCGTGGAATCACCCGACGAGCACCAGCAACGCGGCGGCCAACCTTACCCGTTCTTCCTCGCCCACTCGCTGCAGGCGCCCTGCCAGCAGTTCGACGACCTGCTGGGTCCGCCCGAACAGTGGCAGATCGAATGGAAGTGGGACGGCATCCGCGCGCAAGTGGTCAAGCGCGATGGCCAACTGTGGATCTGGTCGCGCGGCGAGGAACTGGTGACCGAGCGCTTTCCCGAGCTGCACAGTCTGGCCGCGACCCTGCCCGACGGCGTGGTCCTCGACGGCGAGATTCTGGTCTGCAAACCCGCCCCCCTTGCGCAGGCCATCGCCGTGCAGCCCTTTGCCCTGCTGCAACAACGCCTTGGCCGCAAGCGCCTGGGCAAGCAGCTGCTGACTGAAGCTCCGGTGATCCTGCTGGCCTACGACCTGCTTGAGTGGCAAGGCGAAGATTGGCGCAACCGCCCCCTGCATGAGCGCCGTCAACAGCTCGAGCACCTGCTCGCGCAGTACCCATTGGCGGCGGTCCGGCTGTCGCCGTTGCTGACCGGCAAGGACTGGAACGACCTGGCCCACCAGCGCGAAGCGTCGCGCGCCCGGGGTGTCGAAGGCTTGATGCTCAAGCAGCGCGAGGCACTCTACGGGGTGGGCCGGACCAAGGACATGGGCCTGTGGTGGAAATGGAAAATCGACCCGTTCAGTGTCGATGCGGTGTTGATTTATGCCCAACGCGGCCATGGTCGTCGCGCTAGCCTGTACAGCGACTACACCTTCGCCGTGTGGGACGGCCCGGCCGGTGCGCCCGAACGCGCACTGGTGCCTTTCGCCAAGGCCTATTCAGGGTTGAGCGATGACGAAATGCGCCGAGTGGACGCGATCATCCGCAAGACCACGGTGCAAACCTTCGGCCCGGTACGCAGCGTGACGCCTACGCTGGTCTTCGAGCTGGGCTTCGAAGGCATCGCCCTGTCGAAGCGCCACAAGAGCGGCATCGCCGTGCGTTTTCCGCGGATGCTGCGCTGGCGCCACGACAAGCCCGTCGAGCAAGCCGATGACCTGGCGACATTGCAGGCACTGCTGGGCTGAACGCACGGCGAGGATGCGCTCGCCGTGAAGTTGTGCTTCTATCCATGATCCCAGCCCTTCTCGCAGACCGCTTCGTCAGGACTTCCATGCATCATTCGACCCACGAGCTGCTATCTCCCGTCCCCGGCGTCGCCCGCCAACTGCATAGTTTCCATTTCGGTCCGCGCGGTGGCGCCAAGGTTTACATCCAGGCATCGCTGCACGCCGACGAACTGCCGGGCATGCTGGTGGCCTGGCACCTCAAGCAGCGCTTGGGGGAACTGGAGCGTCAAGGCCGGCTGCTGCGTGAAATCATCCTGGTCCCGGTGGCCAACCCCGTGGGCCTGGAACAAGTGCTGCTGGATGCGCCCCTGGGCCGCTTCGAACTGCAAAGCGGCGAGAACTTCAACCGCCGCTTCGTCGACCTGTCCGACAACATAGGCGACCAGATCGAGGCCCATCTGAACCAGGATGCGGCGCACAACCTGGCGCTGATCCGCGAGTACCTGCGCCGCGGCCTGGACGCCCACCCCGCGCGCACGCCGCTGCAGTCCCTGCGCCTGACCTTGCAACGTTTGGCCTGCGACGCCGACATGGTGCTCGACCTGCACTGCGACTTCGAAGCCGTCGAGCACTTGTACACCACACCCGAAGCCTGGCCACAGGTCGAGCCCCTGGCCCGGTACCTGGGCGTGCAGGCCAGCCTGCTGGCCACGGACTCGGGCGGGCAGTCGTTCGACGAGTGCTTCAGCCTGGTCTGGTGGCAATTGCAACAACGCTTCGGCAAACGCTTCCCGATCCCCCAGGGCAGTGTCTCGGTGACTATCGAGCTGCGCGGCCAGGCGGACGTCAGCCATGCCCTGGCCACTCGCGACTGCCAGGCGATTGTGGATTTCCTCACCCACAGCGGCGTGATCGAAGGCCAGGCCGCCCCCTTGCCCGGCCTGCGTCACCCCGCCACGCCGCTGGCCGCCGTGGAACCGGTCACCGCGCCGCTGGGTGGCCTGCTGGTTTTCCATGCCAATCCTGGCCAATACCTCGAAGCCGGCCAGTTGATCGCCGAGGTCATCGATCCACTCAGCGACCGGGTGACGCCACTGCGCAATACCCACGCCGGGCTGCTGTATGCCCGCAGCATCCGACGCATGGCTACCGCGGGCATGGTTGTCGCCCATGTCGCCGGAGACCAGGTGTGCCGCAGCGGCTATTTGCTGGGCAACTGATCCGATAAAACCAAACGCCTCGGCAGGCGGTCACTAGAGGCACAGCCTGAGAGACCGCTAGCCGATGCCTGCCCGCACCGATCTTGCCAACGCCTGGTTCGCCGCACGCCACTGGACACCGTTCGCGTTCCAGCGGCGCCTCTGGGCGGCGGTCGGGCGCGGCGAGTCGGGCCTGCTGCATGCCAGCACCGGCGCAGGCAAGACCTATGCCGTCTGGTTGGCCGCGCTGCGCGCCTGGGCCCAGCCCGGCCCACGCCGCCAGCCGGTGCCCTTGCAGGTGCTGTGGATCACGCCGATGCGGGCCCTGGCGGCCGATACCGCCAGGGCGCTGCAGGCCCCGATTGACGAACTCCAGCTGCCCTGGAGCGTCGGCGTACGCAGTGGCGACACGGGCAGCGCCGAACGCGCCCGCCAAGCCAGGCGCCTGCCCAGCGTACTGATCACTACCCCCGAAAGCCTGACCCTGCTGCTGACGCGTGCCCAGGCCGAAACCGACTTCGCCGGGCTGAACATGGTGGTGGTGGATGAGTGGCATGAACTGCTGGGCAACAAACGTGGTGTGCAACTGCAACTGGCCCTGGCACGGCTGCGGCGCTGGCGGCCACACTTACTGGTGTGGGGTTTGTCCGCCACATTGGGCAACCTGCAACATGCCCAGGACGTACTGCTGCCGCAGGGCGGCCAGCTGATTCACGGGCGCCAAGACAAGCGGCTGCAGGTCGACACGCTGCTGCCCGCACAGCTGGAACGCTTTCCGTGGGCGGGGCACATGGGCTTGAAGATGCTGGAGCAGGTGGTCGCCGAACTGCAGGCCAGCACCAGCAGCCTGGTCTTTACCAACACCCGCGCGCAGGCTGAGCTCTGGTACCAGGCCTTGCTCGAGGCCCGGCCCGAATGGGCGGGGTTGATTGCCCTGCACCATGCCTCGCTGGCGCGATCGAGCCGCGACTGGGTGGAGCGCAGCCTCAAGCAGGGTAGGCTCAAGGCGGTGATCTGCACCTCCAGCCTGGACCTTGGGGTCGACTTCCTGCCAGTCGAACGCGTGCTGCAGATCGGTTCGGCCAAGGGCGTCGCCCGGTTGATGCAACGTGCCGGGCGCTCTGGCCATGCGCCGGGGCGGGCCTCGCGCATTACCCTGGTACCGACCCACAGCCTGGAGCTGGTGGAAGCGGCTGCGGCACGCAAAGCCCTGGCCGCCGGGCAAATCGAAGCGCGCTGCTCGCCGCGCCTGAGCATGGATGTGCTGGTCCAGCATCTGGTCAGCATGGCCCTGGGCAGCGGCTTTGAGCCAGAGCAACTGCTTGAGGAGGTCCGTAGCACCTGGGCGTTTCGCGACTTGCGTGACAGCCAATGGCAATGGGCGCTCGGCTTCGTCCGCCACGGCGGCAGCGCCCTGGGCGCCTACCCCGACTACCAGCGAGTCGAGGTCGGCGCCGACGGCATCTGGCGGGTGGCCAGCGAACGCCTGGCACGGCGCCACCGCATGGGCATCGGCACTATCGTCAGCGAGGCCAGCCTGCAATTGAAGTACTGGAGCAAGGGTGGCGCTGGCAAGCACCTGGGCAGCGTGGAGGAGGCATTCATCGCCCGCCTGCGGCCGGGCGATACCTTGGTGTTCGCAGGCCGGGTACTGGAACTGGTACGGGTGGAAAACATGACCGCCTACGTGCGTCGCAGCACCGCGCGCAAGGCCGCCGTAGCGCGCTGGAACGGCGGGCGCATGCCGCTATCGAGCGAGCTGGCCGAGGCCTTGGTCGGGCAGCTCGACGCGGCGGCGCAGGGTCGTTTCGAAGGGGAAGAGATGCGCTGCGCACAGCCGTTGCTGGCGCTACAGGCGCGCTGGTCGGCGCTGCCGACGCAAGATACGCTGCTGGCGGAAACCTTGTCCTCTCGGCAAGGCTCGCACCTGTTTCTCTATCCCTTCGCCGGCCGCATGGCCAACTTGGGACTGGCCAACCTGATCGCCTGGCGGGTGAGCCGCGAGCAACCGCTGTCGGTCTCCATCGCAGTCAATGACTATGGCTTCGAATTGCTCAGCCCCAGCCCTGTGGACTGGGCCAGCCAGCTGCCTGCGACACTGGACAGCGAACAGCTTCTGGACGATGTGCTGGCCAGCCTCAACGCCGGCGAAATGGCTTTGCGGCGCTTTCGCGAAATCGCCCAGATCGCCGGCCTGGTGTTCGGCGGCTATCCGGCTGCGCAGAAGAGCACACGGCAGATACAGGCCTCGAGCGGGCTGTTCTACGAGGTATTTCGCAAGCATGACGCCGATAACCTGTTGCTGGGCCAGGCCCGTGACGAAGTGCTGAACGAGGAGCTAGACATCGAGCGGCTGCGCCGGCAATTGCGCAAGATGGCTACCCAACGCCTGGTACTACGAGCCCTGCAACGCCCCGGCCCGCTGGCATTTGCCCTGTTGGTGGACGGCATGCGCGAAACCCTGACCACCGAGAAACTGGCCGACCGGATCGCGCGCATGGTCAACGAGCTGGAAAGAGCCGCGGCAAAAGAGGCCCAAGCATGCAACCGCTGACCATCGAACATTGCGGTGAGACCTTGTGGTTGCTACCGGACAAGGCGCTGTACTGGCCTGCACGCCAGGCGTTGCTGGTGGCCGATGTGCATATCGGCAAGGCTGCCAGCTACCGCGCCCTGCACCAGCCCGTGCCGCGCGGTACCACCCTTCAAACCCTCGAGCGCCTGGACAGGTTGTTGGCGAGCTGTGCGTGCTCGACGCTGATCATACTTGGCGACTTCCTGCATGCCCGTACAGGTCGCGCGGCAGCCACGCTCGCGGCCGTGCAAGGATGGCGAGAACGCCACCGGCAGTTGCAGATCGTCCTGGTCAGGGGCAATCACGACCTGCATGCCGGCGATCCGCCGGCCGCACTGCGCATCCAGGTGGAAAACCAGCCGTGGCCGCTAGGCCCCTTCGCCCTGCAGCACGAGCCACTGCCCCACGCAGAGCGCCCGGTGCTCGCCGGCCATGTCCACCCTGTGTTCGTCTTACGTGGCCGCGCACGGCAACGCCTGCGCCTGCCATGCTTCGTGGTCGGCCAGCAGGTGACGCTGCTGCCAGCATTTGGCGCATTCACCGGCGGCTACGCAGTGACGCCCAACGCCGGCGACCAGGTATACCTCGCGGCAGCGGGACAGGTCTGGCCGGTGACCGGCTGATCAGGCTACCGGTGCTGGCGGTGGCTCGTCGGGCAGGGTCGGCTCACCCGGCTCCATGGGCTGTTCGCCGGGGTCGCCAGGCTGAGGCGTGTCGGGATCGGGCTGGTGCGGCACGCCGCCGGCGTGCAATGGGATCGACGCATGGACAGTGGGGTGCGCCAACAGCGACCAGGCCAGCAATCCGATCTGGTTCGGCTGCAGGACGGCCAGCTTGGCGCTGATTGCGGGGTCGAGTTTCATAGGCAGCTCCTCACGAGAGCCGACGCGCTTCATGCGCGGCGGGACTGTCTTTGCTTGGAGTGCCGAACGGAGAAACAATTCCCCGCACTTGGTCGGCTCAGGTGCGCGGCAGGGTGACGCCGCGCTGGCCCTGGTACTTGCCGCCACGGTCCTTGTACGAAACTTCGCATGCTTCGTCGGACTGCAGGAACAGCATCTGCGCCACGCCTTCGTTGGCATAGATCTTCGCCGGCAGCGTGGTGGTGTTGGAGAACTCCAGGGTCACGTGGCCTTCCCACTCGGGCTCCAGCGGGGTGACGTTGACGATGATGCCGCAACGGGCATAGGTGCTCTTGCCCAGGCAGATGGTCAGCACGTCACGCGGGATGCGGAAGTACTCGACGGTGCGGGCCAGGGCGAAGGAGTTGGGCGGGATGATGCAGACGTCGCTCTTGATGTCGACGAAGCTGCCGGCATCGAAGTTCTTCGGATCGACGGTGGCCGAATTGATGTTGGTGAACACCTTGAATTCATCGGCGCAGCGCACGTCGTAGCCGTAGCTGGAGACGCCGAAGGAAATCACTCGGCTGTCCTGCTCGCCACGCACCTGGCGCTCGACGAAGGGTTCGATCATGCCGTGTTCCTGCGCCATGCGGCGAATCCACTTGTCCGATTTGATGCTCATGGCGGGGTGTCCTGAAAGAGTGCGGGGTGAAAAACCAGATGCGCATCTTACCGGTCCCGACGCCCAGGTTAAAGTTTCCTTGCCCGATCCCGCGCCGGACGGGGGCTGCACAGGCCGCCGATCCGAATTTCATCAAAGCGCTTCTTGGCCATTGGCAGGTTGTGGAAAGTGGGTTAAGGTGGCGCCACTGTGCTGCACGTGACACCGAGAATCTCTAGTTTGATGCACGATCCTGATCGGCCCATCGCTGAATTTTCTGCTCTCTTTGCGCTCAGTCCCGGTCAGGGTGTTTCCTGACCGTTATCAACTTTGTCCAAGGAGACAGAAAAATGTCCAACCGTCAATCCGGTGTTGTCAAGTGGTTCAACGATGAGAAGGGCTACGGCTTCATCACCCCTCAGTCGGGCGACGACCTGTTCGTGCACTTCAAAGCCATCCAAGCTGACGGCTTCAAAACCCTGAAAGAAGGCCAGGCTGTTACTTTCGTCGCTACCCGCGGCCAGAAAGGCATGCAGGCTGAAGAAGTTCAGATCGCCTAAGTCGATCTCGCTTTTTAGCTTTCAAAAAAACCCGCCTTCTGGCGGGTTTTTTTATGCCTGACCGAAACACATGCGCGGTCCTGTGGGAGCGGCCTTGTGCCGCGAAAGGGTCGCGACACAAGGCCGCTCCCACAGGGATCAGTCTTCGCTGATGGTGATGCTAGGCATCGCCGGCGCAGCCGCTTCCTGCAGCACAATCCGTGCACCCACCTGACGGGCCAACTCCTGGTAGACCATGGCAATCTGGCTCTCAGGCTCTGCAATCGCCGTCGGCTTGCCGCTGTCGGCCTGCTCGCGGATCAATATCGACAGCGGCAGCGAAGCCAGCAGCTCGACGCCGTACTGCGCCGCCAGCTTCTCGCCGCCGCCTGCACCGAACAGGTGCTCGGCATGACCGCAGTTCGAGCAGATGTGCACGGCCATGTTCTCCACCACGCCCAGCACCGGGATATTGACCTTGCGGAACATTTCCACGCCTTTTTTCGCATCCAGCAGCGCCAGGTCCTGAGGCGTGGTCACGATCACCGAACCTGCCACCGGCACTTTTTGCGCCAGGGTCAGCTGGATGTCGCCAGTGCCCGGCGGCATGTCGATCACCAGGTAGTCGAGGTCGTCCCAGGCGGTCTGGGTCACCAGTTGCAACAAGGCGCCGGACACCATCGGGCCGCGCCAGACCATCGGCGTGTTGTCGTCGGTGAGGAAGGCCATGGACATCACCTCGACGCCGTGGGCCTTGATCGGTACGAACCACTTCTGCTCGCGGATCTGCGGGCGGGTGCCTTCGGCGATACCGAACATCACGCCCTGGCTCGGGCCATAGATGTCGGCGTCGAGAATACCGACCCGGGCACCCTCACGGGCCAGGGCCAGGGCCAGGTTGGCCGCGGTGGTCGACTTGCCCACCCCGCCCTTGCCCGACGCCACGGCGATGACGTTCTTCACGTTGGCCATGGCCGGCACCTGGGCCTGGGCTTTGTGGGTAGCGACCACGCAGTCGATGCTCACCTGGGCCGAGGCGACCCCCTCCAGGTTCTCGATGGCGGTCTGCAGCACCTGGGCCCAGCCGCCCTTGAACAGGCCGGCGGCATAACCCAGTTGCAACTGCACCTTGACCTGCCCGCCGTGGATATCGATGGCGCGCACGCACCCGGCGCTGACCGGGTCCTGGTTCAGGTAGGGGTCGGTGTACTGGCGAAGCACGCCTTCGACGGCGGCACGGGTGACGGCACTCATGGAGGCTCCCATTGGCAAACGGAATACGAAACAGGCGCCTATGCTAACCCGTCAATCGTCAGCAGATGCGCACGCGGGGTGAAATAAATTCGCCAGCCCTTTATAGTGGCCGATCATCCTTATTTTTACCCCGTCGCCAGATAAGTAGCCGAGCCACCATGTCCGAGCCACGTCAGATTCTCGTCACCAGCGCCCTGCCCTACGCCAATGGATCCATCCACCTTGGCCATATGCTCGAGTACATCCAGACGGACATGTGGGTGCGCTTCCAGAAACTGCGCGGCAACCAGTGCATCTACGTGTGCGCCGACGACGCCCACGGCTCGGCCATCATGCTGCGCGCCGAGAAGGAAGGCATCACCCCCGAGCAGCTGATCGCCAACGTCCAGGCCGAGCATGCCGGCGACTTCGCCGACTTCCTGGTGGACTTCGACAACTTCCACTCCACGCACAGCGAGGAGAACCGCGAGCTGTCGAGCATGATCTACGGCCGCCTGCGTGATGCCGGCCACATCGCCACCCGCTCGGTCACCCAATACTTCGACCCTGAAAAGGGCATGTTCCTCGCCGACCGCTTCATCAAGGGCACCTGCCCCAAGTGCGCGGCCGAGGACCAGTACGGCGACAACTGCGAAAAATGCGGGGCCACCTACGCCCCGACCGAGCTGAAGAACCCCAAGTCGGCGATCTCCGGTGCCACCCCGGTGCTGCGCGACTCGCAGCACTTCTTCTTCAAGCTGCCGGACTTCCAGGCCATGTTGCAGCAGTGGACCCGCAGCGGCACCCTGCAGGACGCCGTAGCCAACAAGCTCGCCGAGTGGCTGGACGCCGGCCTGCAGGAATGGGACATCTCCCGTGACGCGCCGTATTTCGGCTTCGAAATCCCCGGCGAGCCGGGCAAGTACTTCTATGTGTGGCTGGACGCGCCAATCGGCTACATGGCCAGCTTCAAGAACCTCTGCGCACGCCGCCCGGAGCTGGACTTCGACGCATTCTGGAACGAAGGCTCGCAGGCCGAGCTGTACCATTTTATCGGCAAGGACATCGTCAACTTCCACGCCCTGTTCTGGCCAGCCATGCTCGAAGGCGCGGGTTTGCGCAAGCCGACCGCGGTCAATGTGCACGGCTACCTGACCGTCAACGGCGCGAAGATGTCCAAGTCGCGCGGTACCTTCATCAAGGCGCGCACCTACCTCGACCACCTGCAACCGGAATACCTGCGCTACTACTACGCCGCCAAGCTCGGCCGCGGCGTCGACGACCTCGACCTGAACCTCGAGGACTTCGTGCAGAAGGTCAACTCCGACCTGGTCGGCAAGGTGGTCAACATCGCCAGCCGCTGCGCCGGCTTCATCCACAAGGGCAATGACGGCCTGATGGTTGCGGGCGATGCCGCGCCAGAGCTGAGCGAAGCCTTCCTCGCCGCCGCGCCGTCGATTGCCGAGGCCTACGAAGGCCGCGATTTCGGCCGCGCCATGCGCGAAATCATGGCCCTGGCCGACCGCGCCAACGCCTGGATCGCCGACCAGGCGCCGTGGTCGCTGGCCAAGCAGGAAGGCAAGCAGGACGACGTCCAGGCCATCTGCGCCCAGGGCGTCAACCTGTTCCGCCAGCTGGTGATCTTCCTCAAACCGGTGCTGCCGCTGTTGGCCGCCGACGCCGAGGCCTTCCTCAATGTCGCGCCGCTGACCTGGAACGACCTGCAGTCGCGCCTGGAAAACCACAAGCTCAACCCGTTCAAGGCGCTGATGAGCCGCATCGAGCCGGCCAAGGTCGAAGCCATGGTCGCCGCCAGCAAGGAAGACCTGCTGGCCGCCGAAGCCAAGGCCGCCCCGGCAGGTAACGGCGAGCTGGCCAAGGATCCGCTGTCGGCCGAGATCGAGTTCGACACCTTCGCTGCGGTAGACCTGCGCGTGGCCCTGATCGTCAAGGCCGAGGCCGTACCCGGGGCCGACAAGCTGCTGCAACTGACGCTGGACATCGGCGACGAGCGCCGCAATGTGTTCTCGGGCATCAAGTCGGCCTACCCGGATCCGTCCCTGCTGGAAGGCCGGCTGACCATGATGGTGGCCAACCTCAAGCCCCGCAAGATGCGCTTCGGTATCTCCGAGGGCATGGTCATGGCCGCCGGCCCTGGCGGGGAGGAGATCTACCTGCTCAGCCCCGACAGCGGCGCCAAGCCTGGCCAGCGTATCAAGTAAGCTTTGCCCCGGCCACTGGCCGGGGCATTTGCATCGGCCGCGCGCTGCGGGATAATCAGGTTTTCCCGCAGAGCCCGGCATTTCCATGAGCGACTACGTTCTGGTCCTGGTCAGCGCCGCGCTGGTCAATCACCTGGCCCTGCCGGGCGAACCCGTCGCGCGTGCCCGCGTGCACCTGCTGGGGCTATGCAGCGGGCTGATGCTGCTGGCGCTGCCCATCGGGCTGCTGCTGCCGGCGGCATGGCGCGACCTGCAATTGCTCCTGTTCCTGCCGTTGCT
This sequence comes from Pseudomonas sp. VA159-2, assembly GCF_024126635.1. Taxonomy (NCBI): domain Bacteria; kingdom Pseudomonadati; phylum Pseudomonadota; class Gammaproteobacteria; order Pseudomonadales; family Pseudomonadaceae; genus Pseudomonas; species Pseudomonas sp. VA159-2. The sequence goes on from NZ_JAMYBV010000011.1 coordinate 19,697, forward strand.
GGGCGCCTTGGCCTGGGCACTGCCGACTTTGCTCGGCCGCTGGCGGCCCGATTGGCCCATGGACGGCCTGCGGCCGTTGCTGATGGGCAATGCCGTGGTGCTAGGCTTGCTGTTGCAGCTTGCCAGTGATGCCAGCAGCATCGGCCAGGCGCTGAGCTACAGCGTTGGCGCGGCACTGGGCTTCTGGCTGGCCCTGGTGCTGTTCGCCGACCTGCGCGTACGCAGTCGCCACCCTGACCTGCCACTGGCGCTGCGCGGGCTGCCGATCGAACTGATCGGTGCCGGGGTCATGGTCATGGCATTTTCCGGGTTCAACGGATTATTCACACAATGAGTCTGATACCACGCATCGATGCCCTGCTGCCGCAAACCCAATGCGGCAAATGTGGCCACGGCGGCTGCCGGCCCTATGCCGAAGGCCTGGCTGCGGGCGAAGCGATCAACAAATGCCCGCCCGGCGGCCGCGAGACCATCGCTGCCCTGGCCGCGCTGCTGCAGGTACCGGTGATCGCGCTCGACCCACAACGCCCACCGGGCCCCTCGCAGGTGGCATTCATTCGCGAAGCCGAATGCATTGGCTGCACCAAGTGCATCCAGGCCTGCCCGGTGGACGCCATCGTCGGCGCGGCCAAGTTGATGCATACCGTGATCGCCAGCGAGTGCACCGGTTGCGACCTGTGCCTGGCGCCCTGCCCCGTCGACTGCATCGACCTGTTACCGCTGCCGGCCAATGCTGTTCCCATCGTCGGCGACCTGGCCCACGGCGCCGAGCAACGCCTGGCGCGCAACCAGCGACGCGACCGCGCGCGCCAGCGCCACGAACAACGCCAGGCGCGCCAGCGCCGGGAGCAAGCCCTGCGCCAGGCGCAACGCCAGGCGCGGCAACAGCCTGTCGACAACGATGCCGCCCTCAAGCAGGCGAAGATTGCCGCGGCCATGAGTCGCGCTCAACTGAGCAAGGCCCGCAACGCCTTGGGCGCCACCCCCGAGGCGCAACAGCTCGCGCAACTCCAGGCTCTTGAGGCCGCCGCTGAGCAAGCGCGCCAGCACCTTGAAGCGCTGCAAGCCCATGCCAGTACCTGACCCGCGCCTGCGCAGCGCCATGAACCTGGTGCTGCTGGCCTGCTTGCCAGGCTTGCTGGTGCTGTTCTGGCTGCATGGCTGGGGGGTATTGATCAACCTGCTGCTGTGCGGCGCCGCCGCGTTGGCGACCGAAGCCCTATTGCTGCGCTGGCGCAGGCTGCCGGTAGCCGTGGCGCTCGGCGATGGCAGTGCGTGGGTCAGCGCCGTGCTGTTGACCGCGGCCCTGCCCGCCCAGGCACCCTGGTGGTTGCCTGTGGTTGCGGCGAGCGTCGCCATCGGCCTGGGCAAGCAAGCCTACGGCGGTGTCGGGCGCAATCCGTTCAACCCGGCGATGGTCGGCTACGTCTTCGTTCTGCTCAGTTTCCCGCTGCAGATGCACCACTGGCCTGGCCACACCCCGGGCCTGCTGGACAGCCTGCACCTGAGCTTTGCCGCCAGCGAACAGATCGACGCCTGGGCCAGCCCGACGGTCCTGGACGTGCTGCGCCACAACCGCAGCCTGACCGTCGACGAACTGTTCAGCACTCATACCGCTTTCGGGCACGTGGGTGGCAAAGGCGGCGAATGGGTCAACCTCGCCTTCCTGCTCGGCGGCCTGTTGCTGCTGCAGCGCAAGGTGTTCAGCTGGCACGCGCCGGTCGGCCTGCTCGGTGGGTTGCTGCTGTTCAGCCTGCTGGCCTGGAACGGCGCCGGGTCCGATTCCAACGGCTCCCCCCTGCTGCACCTGTTTTCCGGCTCGACCATGCTGGCGGCGTTCTTCATTGCCACCGAACCGGTCTCCGGTTGCAAGCGCCCGCTTGGCCGCTTGCTGTTCGGCTGCGGCGCCGGCCTGCTGATCTACCTGATTCGCACCTGGGGCGGCTTTGCCGACGGCACGGCATTCGCCATCTTGCTGATGAACCTGGCCGCGCCTGCCTTGGACCGCTTGGCAGAAGCCCGCGAGCGGGTGCGCGCATGAATGCCCGCTGGCGCAGCCAGCTGCTGCTGCTGGTGCTGATAACCGCACTGGCCTTGGCTGCCACGCTCACCTGGCGACACTGGACCGCCAGCCCGATCGCCGAAGCCACGCAGCAGTGGAAGGAACGGCAATGGCTGGCGGTGCTTCCCGCAGGCAGCTACGACAACCGTCCACTGGCCAATCCCTTGCCCCTGGCGCAACCGACACTGGCGCACAGCCGGCTGCTCGCCGCCTACCGTGCCAGCCTGGCCGGCATGCCGGTGGCTATCCTGCTGCACAGCAGCTTCCAGGGCTATGCCGGCCCAGTCGAGCTGGCGATCGCCATCGACAGCCAAGGCCGCCTGGTCGGCGTGCATGTGCTCAAGCAGCAGGAAAGCCCGGGGTTGGGCGACCAACTGGTTGACCCAACCCTGCATTGGCTGGAGCAGTTCACCGGCAAGACCCACGACCAAGCCTGGGCGATCAAGCGCGACCATGGCGTCTTCGACCAGATGGCGGGCGCCACGGTGACCTCGCGCGCGGTGATCGATGCGCTGCAAGATGCCTTGCGCTATTTCGACGCGCAGCGCCCGACACTGCTTGGCGAGGCGACCCCATGAGCTCACCGTGGTTTTTGCTGGCCGGCCTTGCACCGCTGCTAGGCGCCACCGCCAGCGCGGCCCAGGGTGCCGCCATCGGCTTGTGCGCGCTCGTGCTCGCAGGCCTGCATCAGGTACTGATGGCCCCTCTGCGCCGCCACCTCGACAGCGCCACCCTGCCCTGGGCCAACATCGTGCTGGTGAGCACCCTGACCAGCTGCCTGCTGCTGGGCCTGCGCGCCTGGGCCCTGCCCCTGGCCGTGCAACTGGGCCACTATCCCGCCCTGCTGGCCCTGAGCTGCCTGGCCATCGACCCGCTGCTGCCACAACGCAAGCGCTGGCGGGCACTGTGCATCGGCCTTGGCGGCCTGCTGGCAGCCTGCATCGCCTTGGGCGCCTGCCGGCAGCTGCTGGCCCAATCGCTTGGCCTGCATGTTGCCGAACTGGCGCCAGGCGCCTTGATACTCCTCGGTCTGCTACTGGGCTTGTACAATCACCTGCGCCCACGGATCCACCCCTCACGCCGTCAAGGAACCCGTTGACCCCATGAATGCCGCCAAACGCCTGGAGATCTTTCGCAGGCTGCATGAAGACAACCCCGATCCAAAGACCGAACTGGCCTACACCACTCCATTCGAACTGCTGATCGCCGTGATTCTTTCGGCCCAGGCTACCGATGTCGGGGTCAACAAGGCCACCGCCCGGCTGTACCCGGTGGCCAATACACCACAGGCGATCCATGCCCTGGGCGTGGAAGGCCTGAGCGAATACATCAAGACCATTGGCCTGTACAACAGCAAGGCCAAGAACGTCATCGAGACCTGCCGCCTGCTGGTCGAGCAACACGGCGGCGAGGTTCCGCAAACCCGCGAAGCACTCGAAGCGCTGCCAGGCGTTGGGCGCAAGACCGCGAACGTGGTCCTGAACACGGCTTTCCGCCAGCTGGCCATGGCCGTCGATACGCACATTTTCCGCGTGAGCAACCGCACCGGCATTGCCCCGGGCAAGACGGTGCTCGAGGTGGAAAAGAAACTGCTGAAGTTCGTCCCCCGCGATTACCTGCTCGATGCCCACCATTGGTTGATCCTGCACGGCCGCTATGTATGCCAGGCGCGCAAGCCACGGTGCGGGAGTTGCCGGATCGAAGACCTGTGCGAGTACAAGCACAAGACCTCGGACGATTGAGGCAATAGTGAATTACGCCCCGCAACGATTGAAAAAATCTTTTTTACCCGCTCTGCGAATCCCGTTATAAGGACGGCCAATGGCCCTTTGGCTTGGAGTGACGCATGAGCACCGATAAAGAAGACCTGGCTATCGACGAAGAATTCCAGAGCGTGGACGAAGACGAAGAGCCTCAGGCCGAACCGGCCAAGACCAACCTCAGCAAACGCCGCACCATCGACAACATGCTCGAAGAGCGGCGACTGCAGAGGCAACTGGCCGATTTCGACTACGACCTGTAACCCTGAAAAGCCTCCGCCATGGGGGCTTTTTCAATCACGCTCAGGCCAGGCCATGGCGCTGGGCCAACTCGATGAGGTCGACCAGGGAACGGGCATTGAGCTTGAGCAACAGTCGGGTCTTGTAGGTACTGACGGTCTTGTTGCTGAGGAACATGCTATCAGCGATTTCCTTGTTGCTTTTGCCCCGCGCCAGTTGCTGCAGCACCATCATCTCTCGCCCAGACAGACGCTCGACCATCTCGCTTTCCGTCGCGCCGCCGACACCGGAGCGCCCCTTGTGCAGCGCCTGGTTGGGGAAGTAGCTGTAGCCGGACAGCACCGCCTTGATTGCGCTGAGCAACTCGGTCAATTCCTGCTGCTTGCATACGTAACCCGCCGCCCCCGCCTGCATGCAGCGCATCGAGAAATGCCCCGGGGTCTGCGATGTCAGTACCAACACCTTGCTCGCCGGGCTCAGCAGGGCCAGCCGAGCTATCACCTCGAGCCCATCCAGCTTGGGGATCCCGATATCCAACACGACGATGTCCGGTAGATACTCCCGCGAAAGTTGCAGGGCATCCACACCATTGTCGCTCTCCGCCACCACCTCGTAACCATGCCGTTCCATCAGCATGCGTACGGCCAGGCGAATGACCGGGTGATCATCCACGATCAGCACTTTATTCATGCGATATCCATTGATTCGTTATTTTCAATTCGCCAGGCCACCTTAACCGACCTTGCCGCCGATTAGTTATGAAGTTCCCCTGACAGATACATCAAAAGAAGAGGACTACAACTATTGAGGATTAATCCTACGCACGTCTATTTCACAAAATGTAATAGATTCGCGCCTGAATTAACCGTCACAAAAATTAACAGCCCCGCCAATGGGATCCAAGTACCGACCCATTACATAGCTCGCAGGAAATTTCACTTATAGGCACAGGATAAAGGTTGAAGGAGATTCATTTCCAATAATGGAAGCGCCTCACACTGCTGTCGGGAAAAGAAACAACGTACAGATGAGCGACGCTCGACCGGATACTCATCATGAACCAAGAATCCCTTAGTCCCCTGACCCTTATCGCCGTGTTTGCCGGCGTCATCGAAGCCTCGGCACTGGCCTCCCTGCCCTTTCTCAGTGAGGAGAGCCAGAGTATCTACACCTGGTTTCTGGTGGGGTTTCCGTTTTTCCTGACGGTGTTGTTCTTCCTCACCCTCAACTTCAACACCGGCTCATTGTTCGCCCCCGAGAAACACGAGCCCGGTTCAAGTTGTCAGCCGCCCTCTTCTGCCTCCGGCCCAAGCGCCGAACAGGCAACGGCAACGCACAGCCCCACGATGCCCGCTGAAGCCATCAGGCCCTCCAGCCAAGATCAAGGCGCAATGATCATCGCCATCTCCGGCTCGGAAAGCCGCAAGATGATCGAAAACCATGTACTGCGCATGCTCGAGCGGCCACCGTCCTCGACGCGGCGCTGGGTCCTGTACAACCTGGATGCACGGGTATGCATTCACCTGTCGGTGGAACCTATGCTCGACAATGCTGCAACGGCATTCGACGGAGAACATCAAGCATGAGGCCCAGGCACAAAAAAACCCGGCACTGGCCGGGTTTTTTCTGCAACCGCCTGCTTAGAGCAGCGCACGCCCCTTGTTGGCAGCAATCCGCATGCGCAGGGCATTGAGCTTGATGAAGCCTGCGGCATCAGCCTGGTTGTAGGCCCCGCCGTCTTCCTCGAAGGTCGCGATGTTGGCGTCGAACAGCGAGTCGTCCGACTTGCGGCCGACGACGGTGACATTGCCTTTGTACAGCTTCAGGCGCACGACACCGTTCACGTTGACCTGGGAGGCGTCGATCATCTGCTGCAGCATCAGACGCTCCGGGCTCCACCAATAGCCGGTGTAGATCAGGCTGGCGTACTTCGGCATCAGCTCATCCTTAAGGTGAGCGACTTCGCGATCCAGGGTGATCGACTCGATGGCACGGTGGGCCTTGAGCATGATGGTGCCGCCCGGGGTCTCGTAGCAGCCGCGCGACTTCATGCCGACATAGCGGTTCTCGACGATGTCGAGGCGGCCAATGCCGTTGGCGCCGCCGATGCGGTTGAGGTCGGCCAGGACCGTGGCCGGGGTCTTCTCGACGCCGTCGATGGCGACGATATCACCGTTGCGATAGGTCAGCTCGATGTAGGTAGCCTGGTCCGGCGCGTTCTCCGGCGAGACGCTCCATTTCCACATGTCTTCCTCGTGCTCGGTCCAGGTATCTTCCAGGACGCCGCCTTCGTAGGAAATGTGCAGCAGGTTGGCGTCCATCGAGTACGGCGACTTCTTCTTGCCGTGGCGCTCGATCGGGATACCGTGCTTCTCGGCGTAGTCCATCAGCTTCTCGCGGGACAGCAGGTCCCATTCGCGCCATGGGGCGATGACCTTGACGCCGGGCTTGAGCGCATAGGCACCCAGCTCGAAGCGCACCTGGTCGTTGCCCTTGCCGGTTGCGCCGTGGGAAATGGCATCGGCGCCGGTTTCGTTGGCGATCTCGATCAGGCGCTTGGCGATCAGCGGGCGGGCGATGGAAGTACCCAGCAGGTACTCGCCTTCGTAGACGGTGTTGGCGCGGAACATCGGGAACACGAAATCACGCACGAATTCTTCGCGCAGGTCGTCGATGTAGATTTCTTTCACGCCCATTGCCTGGGCCTTGGCGCGGGCCGGCTCGACCTCCTCGCCCTGACCGAGGTCGGCGGTGAAAGTCACCACTTCACAGTTGTAGGTGTCCTGCAGCCACTTGAGAATCACCGAAGTATCAAGGCCGCCGGAATACGCCAATACGACCTTTTTTACGTCCGCCATGCCATCACTCCACGGGGTTGTACGGAAAGCCGACGATTCTACCGGCCTTGCCGAAAAATTTACAATGGGGCGACAGCTTGTGACGACAAAGCGACAGGAATTGTCGAGAGCGCGACCCGCGGTCGCACCCTGGATTATTTCCCTGGCGCGGGCTGCGCGGCCCCTGCCGGGACCGCGGGTGCAGCAGCAGGGGCTGCGGCCGGCGGGGCCTGCACCGGCGGCTGCTCGACGGGCTTGTCCACCGGTGTCACCCGGTCAAGCTGAATGTTGACTCGGCGGTTGCGCGCACGGTTGGCTGGGGTGTTGTTCTTGGCCAGTGGGTAGCGTTCGCCATGGAAGCGCACGGTGATCTGCTCGTCCGGCACGCCATGGGCCTTGAAATATTCGGCCACCGCCAGGGCCCGCCGCCGCGAGGTATCGCGATTGGTCAGGCGATTGCCGCTGTTGTCGGAGTGGCCATTGAGCTCGATGTGATTGACCGACGGATCGGCTTTCAGATAGTCGAGGATCACGTCCAGGCGCGCGCGCGCCGAGCTGTCCAGTTCGATGCCGCCACCGGGAAAGCCGACCTGGGTCTGGCGGATCTGGTCGTAGTTCATCGGCAGCAATTTGGCCGCGCAGAGCTGGTAGTCGCTGTAGGCCTTGGCAAAACTCACCGGCATCACATGCACCTCCATGGCCCGCCCGCCTTCACCGGCGTAGTTGCGCACCACGCTGCTGCGCCCATCGAGCAGGCCGTTGATCAGGCGACTGGCCTGCCCTTGGCTGGAGGTGAACAGCACACCACTGCGGGCCATGCGCACCGCACCCAGGTTGATATCGCCGCGCCCGGGCTGCCAGGGCGCCGCCGCGGCCAGCAGGGTGGCGGAGCCGGCCCCCAGCACGTTGCTGTCCGAGCGCAGCTGGAAAGTCGGCTGCTCACCGGCGCGGCGCACGAACTCACCGCTACCGAAACCGTCGATCGGCTGGATCAGGCGGCATTCGAACTGGTCCCCCTCGACTTTCCAGGCGACGTTCTCCACGCGGGTCTGGAAGGTCAATGCCCCAGCCGGCAGGCTGGCGACAAGGGTGAACAGGGCTAGGTAACGCTGGCGCACGGGCGGCTCCACAGATTCTGACGGCTTACCTCAAGGCTATCGGACGCCCGTGGGAAAACTTGATAGCCGTGCTCGACAAGGGGTTTTCCGGTAGCATTGAGGTCTGAGTTCGACCCGCCTGGAATTCCCAATGTCCGATCGCCTGACCCTCCTGCGCCCCGACGACTGGCACATCCATCTGCGCGATGGTGCCGTCCTGCCACATACCGTCGGTGACGTGGCGCGCACCTTTGCCCGTGCCATCATCATGCCCAACCTCGTGCCGCCGGTGCGCAACGCCGTCGAGGCTGGCGCCTACCGCGAGCGCATCCTTGCCGCCCGCCCGGCCGGCAGCCGCTTCGAGCCGCTGATGGTGCTGTACCTCACCGACCGCACCAGCCCCGAGGATGTCCGCGCGGCCAAGGCCAGCGGCTTTGTGTACGCCGCCAAACTGTACCCGGCCGGCGCCACCACCAACTCCGACTCGGGCGTGACCAGCATCGACAATATTTTCCCGGCGATCGAGGCCCTGGCCGAGACCGGCATGCCTTTGCTGGTGCACGGTGAAGTCACGCGCAGCGAGATCGACGTGTTCGACCGCGAGAAACGCTTCATCGACGAGCACATGCGCCGTCTGGTCGAGCGCTTCCCGACCCTCAAGGTGGTGTTCGAGCACATCACCACCGGCGACGCCGCGCAGTTCGTCAGCGAGGCCCCGGCCAACGTCGGCGCGACCATCACCGCCCAGCACCTGCTGTACAACCGCAACCACATGCTGGTCGGTGGCATTCGCCCGCACTTCTATTGCCTGCCGATCCTCAAGCGCAACACCCACCAGGTGGCGCTGCTGGACGCCGCCACCAGCGGCAACCCGAAGTTCTTCCTCGGTACCGATTCGGCCCCCCACGCCAAACACGCGAAAGAAGCCGCCTGCGGCTGCGCCGGCTGCTACACCGCCTATGCCGCGATCGAGCTGTACGCCGAGGCGTTCGAGCAGCGCAACGCGTTGGACAAGCTCGAAGGTTTCGCCAGCAAGCACGGCCCGGATTTCTACGGCCTGCCGCGCAACACCGACACGATCACCCTGGTGCGTGACGAGTGGACCGCGCCGGACAGCCTGCCGTTTGGTGATAACACCGTGATTCCGTTGCGCGCAGGTGAAAAGCTGCGCTGGCGCCTGCTGGAGGACAACGCGTGAGCGAAGACCTCTACGACGACGAACAGGACAGCCCGGTCAGCAGCGGCTCGCGGCACCCGATGGCCGAGCGTTTCCGCGGCTACCTGCCGGTGGTGGTGGACGTCGAGACTGGCGGTTTCAACAGCGCCACCGACGCCCTGCTGGAAATTGCCGCGGTCACCATCGGCATGGACGAGAAAGGCTTCCTGTTCCCCGAGCACACCTACTTCTACCGGGTCGAGCCGTTCGAGGGGGCCAACATCGAGGCCGCCGCGCTGGAGTTCACCGGGATCAAGCTGGACCACCCGTTGCGCATGGCCGTGGCCGAGGAAAGCGCGCTCACCGATATCTTCCGCGGTGTGCGCAAGGCATTGAAGGCCAACGGCTGCAAGCGGGCGATTCTGGTCGGTCACAACAGCAGCTTCGACCTGGGCTTTCTCAATGCGGCGGTGGCGCGCAACGACATCAAGCGCAACCCGTTCCACCCGTTCTCCAGCTTCGACACCGCCACCCTGGCCGGCCTCGCCTATGGCCAGACCGTGCTGGCGCGGGCCTGCCAAAGCGCCGACATCGACTTCGACGGCCGTGAGGCGCATTCGGCGCGCTACGACACCGAGAAGACCGCCGAGCTGTTCTGCGGCATCGTCAACCGCTGGAAAGAGATGGGCGGCTGGCGCGATTTCAACGATTGAACTCGCCCTCTGTAGGAGCCTTGCCGGCGAACACCGGCAGCGCCGGTGCCATCCACTGCGCTGGCTGGTTCGCCGGCAAGGCCGGCTCCTACAGGGTTAAACTTGACCGTTGGAATAAAAAAACCGGCCACCAGGGCCGGTTTTTTTACGCATGGCGATTACAGCTTGCCAGCGTTCTCGCTCAGGTAGGCGGCAACACCTTCCGGCGAAGCGTTCATGCCCTTGTCGCCTTTCTTCCAGTTGGCCGGGCAGACTTCGCCGTGCTCTTCGTGGAATTGCAGGGCGTCGACCAGGCGCAGCAGCTCGTCCATGTTACGGCCCAGCGGCAGGTCGTTGACGATCTGCGAACGAACGACACCGTTGGTGTCGATCAGGAAGGCGCCACGGAACGCCACGCCGCCTTCGGACTCGACGTCGTAGGCCTTGCAGATTTCGTGGGTCATGTCGGCCGCCAGGGTGTACTTGACCTGGCCGATGCCGCCGTTGTTGACCGGGGTGTTACGCCAGGCGTTGTGGGTGAAGTGCGAGTCGATCGACACGCCGATCACTTCCACGTTGCGGGCCTGGAAGTCCGGGATGCGGTGATCCAGGGCGATCAGCTCGGACGGGCAGACGAAGGTGAAGTCCAGCGGGTAGAAGAACACCAGGCCGTACTTGCCTTTGATGGCCGAGGCCAGGTTGAAGCTGTCGACGATTTCGCCGTTGCCCAGCACAGCCGGTACGGTGAAGTCAGGGGCTTTCTTGCCAACGAGTACGCTCATTCGATTTCTCCTGATGAGGGGTGAAGAAGCTTGCCCGGGCAGAACGCATTCCCCCGGATCCAGCAAAGGTTGACCATCATACACAGCTTTGCGTGACAGGCCGAATCTGTACCACCGGTCGCTCAAGCACGGCCCTTTCAGAAAGTGCTTTGACAAGCATTCTCATTACCATTACTCTCCAACCCATCGACTCAACCCCGCGATGGTCAGCCTTTATGTATGTGTGTCTTTGTGTCGGTGTCACCGACGGACAGATCCGCGATGCGATCTACGAAGGATGCTGCAGCTACAAGGAAGTTCGAGCCGCGACCAACGTCGCCAGCCAGTGTGGCAAATGTGCTTGCCTGGCCAAGCAGGTGGTGCGTGAAACGCTCACCGAACTGCAACTGAGCCAACAGGCCGTGCTGCCCTACCCTGTGGAATTCAACGCCGCCTGACCTGGCAGAATTCAAAGAACCGGACCTCGTGTCCGGTTTTTTTATGCCTTCAATTCAATAACTTAGCGCCCGAACGCGGTTCACAAACATTCTTATTCCTATTAATTTTCACTTATTATTCAATAACTTAGGTTTGACATGGATAGTAGTCGGGCTCAAACTTGATTTCATTGGCTCAACTTCCACAGGGCAGGACCCCATCATGAAAGGCGACGTAAGCGTCATCCAGCATCTCAACAAGATCCTCGGAAACGAGCTGGTCGCGATCAACCAGTACTTCCTGCATGCGCGCATGTATGAAGATTGGGGCCTGAACAAGCTGGGCAAGCTCGAGTACAAAGAGTCCATCACCGCGATGAAGGACGCTGACAAACTGATCAAGCGTATTCTCTTCCTCGAAGGCATCCCCAACGTCCAGGACCTGGGCAAGCTGATGATCGGCGAGCACACCAAGGAGATGCTCGAGTGCGACCTGAAGCTTGAGAAAAAGGCTCACGCCGACCTGAAAGCCGCCATCGCCCATTGCGAAACCGCTGGCGACTTCGGTTCCCGTGACCTGCTCGAAGATATCCTCGAGTCCGAGGAAGAGCACATCGACTGGCTGGAAACCCAACTGGGCCTGATCGACAAGATCACCCTGGAGAACTACCTGCAATCGCAGATGGGCGAAGAATAAGTTTTACCTCGGTCAGACAAAGCATCGCCAGCAGGTGATCGCGTAACCCTGGAGCGGCCTTGTGTCGCGAAAGGGCCGCGTAGCGGCCCCAGGATATCGGTACCATGCAAAATCGCCGGGGCTGCTTCGCAGCCCTTTCGCGACACAAGGCCGCTCCTACACAAGCCGCATGCAGCCGGCGAATTGTGGCCTAGCAATTGCTGACGATGTTTGGCCAACAAAAAGCCCCGCTATCGCGGGGCTTTTTGCGTGCTGGCGAAAAGACCTGAATCAGGCTTCGGAAGCCTTGGCCTTGGCGGCCGCTTCCTTGATCAGGGTCTGCAGCTCACCCTTTTCGAACATCTCCAGCATGATGTCGCTGCCACCGACCAGCTCACCGGCCACCCACAGTTGCGGGAAGGTCGGCCAGTTGGCGTACTTGGGCAGGTTGGCGCGGATTTCCGGGTTCTGCAGGATGTCGACATAGGCGAACTTCTCGCCACAACCCATCACAGCCTGCGAAGCACGGGCCGAGAAGCCGCACTGCGGGGCATTCGGCGAGCCTTTCATATAAAGCAGAACGGTGTTGTTGGCGATCTGCTCTTTGATTGTTTCGATGATATCCATGAAGCACCTCGGCTGAACTTTCCGACGTGATCGTCGGCACGGTGGCGCATTGTAACGGAAAGCCGAGCAGCGTGCTCGGCCTTGCCGTACATCAGGCGGCCTCCACCTGCACCGGTACGCCATTGAGCGCGGCATTGCCGGACACGCCGTCACGCAGGCGCTCATCGGTCAGGTCGTTGGCACTGACCCCAGGCAAGACGGTCGCCACCTGCAGACGCGCCCCTTGGCGGGCATGGCCAAAACCATGGGGCAGGCTGACCACCCCCGGCATCATGTCCTCGCTGGCCTGCACCTGCACCTCCAGCACCCCGGTGCGCGAGCGAACCCGCACGGTCTGGCCATCGTGCAGGTGTCGCTGGCGCAGGTCGTCCGGGTGCATCAGCAACTGGTGGCGCGGCTTGCCTTTGACCAGGCGCTGGAAGTTGTGCATCCAGGAATTGTTGCTGCGCACATGGCGACGGCCGATCAACAACAACTGGCCAACCTCCGGCGGCCGATATCGAGCAAGACGCTGCAGGTCATCGAGCAACACCTGCGGTGCGGCCTCGACCGCCTGGCTGGCAGTGCGCAGGCGGCCAGCCAGGTTCGGCTGCAACGGCCCAAGGTCCAGGCCATGGGGATGCCGCTCGAGCGTCTGTAGCGAGAGCTGCCAGGCCGAGCCGTCGCCATGACGCCCCCTACGCAGCGCCTGATCGATCATCTGCGCTGGCGGCAAGGTCGCTTTAAGCTCGAGCTGGGCGCGCGCGGCAAACGCCTTGGCCAGCCCCACGAAGATCTCCCAGTCGTGCAGCGCCCCCTCGGGCCTGGCCAGGATCGCCCGGTTGAAACGGGTGACGTTGCGCACGGCCAACAGGTTGAAGGTCGAGTCGTAGTGGTCGTTCTCCAGGGCCGAGGTCGACGGCAGGATCAGGTCGGCATGGCGCGTGGTCTCGTTGATGTACAAATCGATGCTGAGCATGAAGTCCAGGCCTGCCAGGGCTTGATCCAGCTGCCGGCCATTGGGCGTGGACAACACCGGGTTGCCGGCGACCGTGACCAAAGCCCGCACTTGCCCCTCGCCAGGCTCGAGAATTTCTTCAGCCAGGGCCGACACCGGCAGTTCGCCGCCATACTCGGGCAAGTCCGAGACGCGGCTGCGCCACTGGTCGAAGTGCCCGCCCGCGGTACTGGCCACCAGGTCCACCGCTGGCTCAGTACACAACGCGCCACCCACGCGGTCGAGGTTGCCGGTCACCAGGTTGATCAGCTGCACCAGCCAGTGACACAGCGTGCCAAAGGCCTGGGTCGACACCCCCATGCGGCCATAGCACACGGCCTTGTCGGCAGCGGCGAAATCGCGGGCCAACTGGCGGATAGCCTCGGCCGGGATGCCACAGCAAGCACTCATGGCATCGGCAGCGAACGGCGCCAGGGCGGCGCGCAGTTGTTCCAGGCCGCTGACCGGCAAATGCGTTCCACGGGCAAGGTCCTCGGCAAACAGGGTATGCAGCAGCCCCGCCAGCAGCGCCGCATCGCCACCGGGGCGGATGAACAGGTGCTGGTCGGCCAGCGCCGCCGTCTCGCTACGGCGCGGGTCCACCACCACCAGGCGCCCGCCCCTGGCCTGCAACGCCTTGAGCCGCTTCTCCACATCAGGGACCGTCATGATGCTGCCGTTGGAGGCCAACGGATTGCCGCCAAGGATCAGCATGAACTCGGTATGGTCGATGTCCGGGATCGGCAGCAGCAGGCCGTGGCCATACATCAGGTGGCTGGTCAGATGCTGCGGTAGCTGGTCGACCGAGGTCGCGGAAAAGCGGTTGCGCGTCTTGAGCAGGCCGAGGAAATAGTTGCTGTGGGTCATCAGGCCATAGTTGTGCACGCTGGGGTTGCCCTGGTACACCGCCACGCTATTGCGCCCGTGCGCCTGCTGCAGCGCCCACAACCGTTCGGCGGCCAATTCGAATGCCTGCTCCCAACTGATCGGTTGCCAGCTGTCGCCCACTCGCCGATGCGGCTGGCGCAAGCGGTCCGGGTCTTCCTGGATGTCCTGCAGGGCCACCGCCTTGGGGCAGATATGGCCACGGCTGAACGGGTCCTGCGGGTCTCCCTTGATCGAACTGATGCGCGCCCGGCCATCGGCCTCATGGCTGACTTCGATGCTCAGGCCGCAGATGGCCTCGCACAGGTGACAGGCTCGGTGATGCAGGGTCTTGGTCATGGCCGCCTCTGCCTTGTTGTTCTGGACGCTCGACTATGCGCCGCGCCATCGCGGCGTGCCAGCGCGCTTCGCCGCGTGAATCGGGCGACATCAGGCCGGCGATTCACGACAGCGGGTTTGCCAAAGCCGCGCCAAGCCGTGTACAACCTCTGTAGCAAATAAAAAACGGCTGCCTGCCAAAGGCTTACGACACCCTTTGAAACAGTGGCAGCGTTTCCCCTCTTGGTTTCAGGCGACATTTAATTATAGTATTGCGCCTTTCCCTATTCCGTCCGCCCCGTGCGGCTTACGCCGCAGGTCACCTCCGTTGTCAACAAAAACCATACGGTCGACCTGCAAAACGTTGCAGATAAGGTAGTCAATCATGAGCGCTAGGCACTTTCTCTCCCTGCTGGATTTCACCACCGACGAATTGCTCGGTGTGATCCGCCGAGGCATCGAGCTGAAGGACCTGCGCAAGCGTGGCGTGCTGTTCGAGCCGCTGAAGAACCGCGTGCTGGGGATGATCTTCGAGAAATCCTCGACCCGCACCCGGGTGTCGTTCGAAGCCGGCATGATCCAGCTCGGTGGCCAGGCCATCTTCCTGTCGCCGCGCGACACCCAGCTGGGCCGTGGCGAGCCGATCGCCGACAGTGCCATCGTGCTGTCGAGCATGGTCGACGCGGTGATGATCCGCACCCACGCCCACAGCACCCTGACCGAGTTTGCCGCCCATTCCAAGGTGCCGGTGATCAACGGCCTGTCCGATGAATCGCACCCCTGCCAATTGCTGGCCGACATGCAGACCTTCGTCGAGCATCGCGGCGCGATCCAGGGCAAGACCGTGGCGTGGATCGGCGATGGCTTCAACATGTGCAACTCGTATATCGAGGCGGCCCTGCAGTTCGACTTCCAACTGCGCATCGCCTGCCCGGAAGGCTACGACCCCGACCCACGCTTCCTGCAACTGGGCGGCGAGCGCGTGCAGATCGTCCGTGACCCCAAGCAAGCGGTGCGTGGCGCCCACCTGGTGACCACGGATGTCTGGACTTCCATGGGCCAGGAAGAGGAAACTGCACGGCGCCTGGCGCATTTCGCGCCTTACCAGGTCACCCGCGAACTGCTCGACCTGGCGGCACCCGACGCCCTGTTCATGCATTGCCTGCCCGCCCACCGCGGTGAGGAAATCAGCCAGGACCTGCTCGACGACCCCCGTTCGGTCGCCTGGGACGAGGCTGAAAACCGCCTGCATGCACAGAAGGCCCTTCTGGAATTCCTTGTAGAACCGGCTTACCACCACGCATGAGTCAATCCCTGCTGCTCAACCTGCGCGACCTCGCCTGTGGCTATGGCGACCAGCGCATCGTCCAGAACCTCAACCTGCACCTGAACGCAGGCGACATCGGTTGCCTGCTGGGCTCCTCGGGCTGCGGCAAGACCACCACCCTGCGCGCCATCGCCGGTTTCGAGCCGGTACACGAGGGCGAGATCCAACTGGCCGGCGAGGTCATCTCCCGCGCCGGCTTCACCTTGGCCCCGGAGAAGCGCCGGATCGGCATGGTGTTCCAGGACTACGCGCTGTTCCCCCACCTCACCGTGGCGCAGAACATCGCCTTCGGCATCGGCAAGCACCCCAAGCAGGCCGAAGTGGTCGAGGAAATGCTCGCCCTGGTCAAGCTCGACGGCCTCGGCGGGCGTTACCCGCACGAGCTGTCCGGCGGCCAGCAACAGCGCGTCGCCCTGGCCCGGGCATTGGCGCCGGAGCCGCAATTGCTGCTGCTCGACGAGCCTTTCTCCAACCTCGACGTCGAGCTGCGCAGACGCCTGAGCCACGAGGTGCGCGACATTCTCAAGAGCCGCGGCACCAGCGCCATCCTGGTTACCCACGACCAGGAAGAAGCCTTCGCCGTCAGCGACCATGTCGGGGTGTTCAAGGAGGGCCGCCTGGAGCAATGGGACACGCCCTACAACCTCTATCACGAGCCTCAAACGCCGTTCGTCGCCAGCTTCATCGGCCAGGGTTACTTCATCCGCGGCCAGATGAGCAGCCACGAGGCGGTAACCACCGAGCTCGGCGAGCTGCGTGGCAACCGCGCCTATACCATGGCCCCCGGCAGCTCGGTGGACGTGCTGCTGCGCCCCGACGACATCATCCACGCGCCCGACAGCACCTTGCGCGCGCAGGTCACCGGCAAGAGTTTTCTCGGTGCCTCGACCCTGTATCGCCTGCAGTTGCCCACCGGCAGCCAGCTCGAAGCGATCTTCCCCAGCCATAACGACCACCCGGTCGGCCAGGAGGTCGGCATTGCCGTGGCGGCCGATCACCTGGTGCTGTTCCCGGTGCCCGGCAGCGTTGCCGCGCAGTTGGCACGCCATGACAACGGGGTACGCCGGGTCAGCTCGGCGCCCTGACTCGTGTCATTGCCTGCAAGGCTGGCCCTACCAGACCGGGAGGCGCCAGCCTTGCAGGCGAAGCGAGCGACGCCATGCCCTGGATAGATCACAGCATCAGCGTGCCACTGGCCACCCGCCGGGCCATACCACCGATCTTCACCCGCGCCCCTTCCAGGCGGCAGAACAACTCCCCGCCCCTGGCCGAGCGCTGGAAGGCACGCAACTCGGACTTGCCCAGACGCGCCGCCCAGTACGGGATCAACGAACAGTGGGTCGATCCGGTAACCGGGTCCTCCGGGATGCCAATGCCGGGTGCGAAATAACGCGACACGAAATCATGTTGCTCGCCTGGGGCGGTGACGATCACCCCTAGCCCTGGCAAATCTGCCAGCGCCGCCATGTTCGGCGCACAGTCACGCACGGCCTGCTCCGAGGCCAGCACGACCATCAGCTCCTTGGTCTGGTACACCTCCTGCACCTCGCAACCCAAGGCCTCGGCCACCGCCAGCGGTTCTGCCAGCGGTTGCGGATCGATCCGCGGAAAGTCCAGCCACAGGTGCTCGCCTTCGCGGCTGACGCTCAGCGGACCGGAACGGCTCTGCAAGTCCAGGCGCGAGGCCGTTTCGCCATACACCTCGAACAACACGTGGGCGGTGGCCAGCGTGGCATGGCCGCACAGCGGCACCTCGGTGCTCGGGGTGAACCAGCGAATCCGGTAGCCCTGGTCTTCGGCCACCACGAAGGCGGTTTCGGCCAGGTTGTGCTCGGCGGCGATCTGCTGCATCAACCCGTCGTCGAGCCACTGTTCCAGGTGGTAGACCATGGCCGGATTGCCGGCGAAGGGGCGGTCACTGAACGCGTCGACCTGATGAAAATGCAGCTGCATGCCACGACTCCTGTGTTCGGCGAGAAAGGCCCAGAGCATGGAGTAATGCCCCGGGACCGAACAGTGACAGAGTCGTGGAATTTGAATCAGTACAGATGATCAGCCGCGGCCAATTTCGGCAAATTGCCCCTGGGTGTGGGTCGCCAGCACCGCTGCCGCCAGTTCCACCTCCAGGCCACGGCGCCCAGCGCTGACATGAATGGTTTCATATTGTTGCGCCGATTGATCGATGAAGGTGCGCAGGCGCTTCTTCTGGCCCAGCGGACTGATCCCACCCACCAGGTAGCCGGTGGCGCGCTGGGCGGCCTGGGGGTCGGCCATCTCGCATTTTTTCACCCCCGCCGCATGGGCCAGGGCTTTCAAATCGAGGCTGCCGACCACGGGCACCACCGCCACCAGCAACTCGCCTTTTTCGCTGCTGGCGAGCAAGGTCTTGAACACCTGTTGTGGGTCAAGACCGAGCTTTTCCGCGGCCTCCAGGCCATAGGAAGCGCTCTTCGGATCGTGTTCGTAGCTGTGCACGCGATGCTCGGCACGGGCTTTCTTCAACAGGTCCAGGGCGGGGGTCATGGCGGCTCCAGTGGCTCACAGGTCGGCGGCTACTTTAGGGCAAATCCATCACGCCAGCCAGCGCGAGCCCCAGGTTAGAGCAGCGGCCATGGATTCATGCCCAGGCCTGGCAGTCAGATTGTGGCCAGACGTTCATTTTCGACCTTTGACATCAGCGTTTCTTGTCTATATTTTTTCGTTTATGAATAAATGGTGCACTTATAAGGTGCACTTCCTGTACCCGCCCGTCGTCAATGGGGATTGATGCCGGGCATTTTGCTGTCGAGCGCCCAGCGCCTCACAACAACAAGAACCGAGGTCATACATGACGACTGCACTGCGACAACCGACATTATCCGCCCAATGCCTGGCCGAGTTCCTCGGCACCGCCCTGCTCATCTTCTTCGGCACCGGCTGTGTCGCCGCGCTCAAGGTCGCCGGCGCCAGCTTCGGCCTATGGGAGATCAGCATTATCTGGGGGGTCGGGGTGAGCATGGCGATCTACCTCACCGCCGGCGTTTCCGGCGCGCATCTGAACCCGGCAGTGAGCATCGCCCTGGCGCTGTTCGCCGGCTTCGACAAGCGCAAGCTGCCGTTCTACATGCTGGCCCAGGTCTGTGGCGCGTTCTGCGGCGCCGCGCTGGTGTACTTCCTGTACAGCAACCTGTTCTTCGATTTCGAACAGAGCCACGCCATGGTCCGTGGCAGCCAGGCCAGCCTCGAGCTGGCCTCGACCTTCTCCACCTACCCGCACCCGGCGCTGTCCACCGGCCAAGCCTTCCTGGTCGAGGTGATCATCACCGCCATTCTGATGGCCGTGATCATGGCCCTGACCGACGACAACAACGGTCTGCCACGGGGTGCCACCGCGCCCTTGCTGATTGGCCTGCTGATCGCCGTGATCGGCAGCGCCATGGGTCCGCTGACCGGCTTCGCGATGAACCCGGCACGTGACTTCGGCCCAAAACTGATGACATTCCTGGCCGGCTGGGGTGAAGTGGCCTTCACCGGCGGCCGCGATATTCCATACTTCCTGGTGCCGATCTTCGCACCGATTCTCGGCGCCAGCCTGGGTGCGGCCTTGTACCGCGGCCTGATTGCCCGCAACCTGCCGAGCGCGCACGCCGAAACAGCCCAGACAAACGATAATCCCCAGGGTGACACCCAGGTTTCCTGATGCCCACGCCGTGCCCGAGGCCAATCAGCCCGCACCGCCACGCCCTGACCTACTCCAATTTCTTGCAAGGCCATCGACATGACAGACACCCTGGACAAGAACTACATCATTGCCCTGGACCAAGGCACCACCAGTTCGCGGGCGATCATCTTCGACCGTGACGCCAACGTGGTCGGCACCTCCCAGCGCGAGTTCGCCCAGCACTACCCGCAGGCCGGCTGGGTCGAGCACGACCCAATGGAAATCTTCGCCACCCAGAGCGCCACCATGGTCGAGGCCCTGGCCCAGGCCGGCATCAGCCACGCCCAGGTCGCCGCCATCGGTATCACCAACCAGCGTGAAACCACGGTGGTATGGGACAAGGAAACCGGGCGCCCGGTGTACAACGCCATCGTCTGGCAGTGCCGGCGCAGCACCGAGATCTGCGCCCAGCTCAAGCGCGACGGCCACGAGCAGTACATTCGCCAAGCCACTGGCCTGGTCACCGACCCGTACTTCTCCGGCACCAAGCTCAAGTGGATCCTCGACAACGTCGAAGGCGTGCGCGAGCGTGCCGAACGTGGCGAGCTGCTGTTCGGCACCGTCGATACCTGGCTGATCTGGAAGTTCTCCGGCGGCAAGGTGCATGTCACCGACTACACCAACGCCTCGCGCACGCTGATGTTCAACATCCATACCCTGCAGTGGGACGAGAAGCTGCTCGATATCCTCGGTATTCCACGCCAGATGCTGCCTGAGGTCCGTCCGTCGTCCGAGGTCTATGGCAAGACCAAGAGCGGCATCGACATCGCCGGTATCGCCGGCGACCAGCAATCGGCGCTGTTCGGCCAGATGTGCGTCGAGCCAGGCCAGGCCAAGAACACCTACGGCACCGGTTGCTTCCTGCTGATGAACACCGGCGACAAGGCGGTCAAGTCGTCTCACGGCCTGCTCACCACCATCGCTTGCGGCCCGCGCGGCGAAGTGGCCTATGCCCTGGAAGGCGCGGTGTTCAACGGCGGCTCCACCGTGCAGTGGCTACGCGACGAACTGAAGATCGTCAACGACGCCTACGACACCGAGTACTTCGCCAGCAAGGTCAAGGACAGCAATGGCGTGTACCTGGTGCCAGCCTTCACCGGCCTCGGCGCGCCCTACTGGGACCCGTACGCCCGTGGCGCGCTGTTCGGCCTGACCCGCGGCGTCAAGGTCGATCACATCATTCGCGCAGCCCTGGAGTCGATTGCCTACCAGACCCGTGACGTGCTCGACGCCATGCAGCAGGATTGCGGCCAGCGCCTGTCGGAACTGCGCGTGGACGGTGGCGCGGTGGCCAACAACTTCCTCATGCAGTTCCAGGCCGACATCCTCGGCACCTGCGTCGAGCGCCCGAAAATGCGCGAAACCACTGCCCTTGGCGCCGCCTACCTGGCCGGCCTGGCCTGTGGCTTCTGGAGCGGCCTGGACGAGCTGCGCGACAAGGCGATCATCGAGCGCGAGTTCAGCCCGCAACTGGATGAAGCCGCCAAGGAGAAACTGTACAAGGGCTGGCGCAAGGCCGTGGACCGCACCCGCGACTGGGAAGACCACGACGCCTGAGGCTCGAGGTATACCGAGGCAAGCCCGCCCCCACCTGATCGGTGGTGGCAGCGGGCTTGCGGCGATGGCCCTTTAGGCAATTACCAGGCTGGTCCTACACCCCGAGCTACGGCATCATTGCAGAATTTGTCCGGCTGCCCCAAAGGACCGCCCATGAATCTGCCTCCTCGCCAACAACAAATCCTCGAGCTGGTCCGTGAACGCGGCTATGTCAGCATCGAGGAGATGGCGCAGCTGTTCGTCGTCACCCCGCAGACCATCCGCCGCGATATCAACCAGCTCGCCGAGGTCAACCTGCTGCGCCGCTACCACGGTGGCGCGGCCTACGACTCGAGCATCGAGAACACCGCCTACGCCATGCGCGCCGACCAGATGCGCGACGAAAAGCAGCGCATCGCCGAAGCCGTGGCCCAACAGATCCCCGACCATGCCTCGCTGTTCATCAATATCGGCACCACCACCGAGTCCATCGCCCGCGCCCTGCTCAACCACAGCCACCTGAAGGTCATCACCAACAACCTGCATGTGGCCGCGATCCTCGCCGCCAAGGACGACTTCGAGGTGCTGGTGGCGGGCGGCACGGTGCGCCGCGATGGCGGCGTGGTCGGCCAGGCCAGCGTCGACTTCATCAACCAGTTCAAGGTCGACTTCGCCGTGGTGGGCATCAGCGGCATCGATGAAGACGGCAGCCTGCTGGACTTCGACTACCAGGAAGTGCGCGTATCCCAGGCGATTATCACCAATGCCCGCCAGGTCATCCTCGCCGCGGACTCCAGCAAGTTCGGCCGCAATGCCATGGTACGCCTGGGCTCGATCAACCTGGTCGACTGCCTGGTGACCGACCAGGCTCCTTCGGCCGCCCTCAGCCAGTTGCTGAACCAGTACAAGATCCGGCTTGAGGTGGTGTGAGGGCCACTGAGCGCATGCCAAGGGCCGTTGGTCGACGGTGAGATCGTGCGCCGCCCGCACGGCGCTCGGTCTCCCCCCTGAAAATCTGAAACCGTTCACCTGTGCTTTTCACAAATGTTCATTTCCCTGTCATCCGATCAATTTTTTCTATAAAGACTGACTGGCAGCCGCCTGTTCATTGCGCTAGTATTTTCGAAAACGAACATCAATGTTCGCATTCGATGCGAATGCCCCAGGAGGCCTTGCCCGTGTCCCAGCCCGTTTCGTCCCAGCCCCCCCTGCACGACTGCTACGACCTCGCCGTGATCGGCGGTGGCATCAACGGCGTGGGCATCGCTGCCGATGCCGCCGGGCGTGGCCTCAAAGTGTTCCTTTGCGAAAAGGACGATCTGGCCCAGCACACCTCCTCGGCCAGCAGCAAGCTGATCCACGGTGGCCTGCGCTACCTGGAGCACTACGAGTTCCGCCTGGTGCGTGAAGCCCTGGCCGAGCGCGAAGTGCTGCTGGCCAAGGCGCCGCATATCGTCAAGCCGATGCGTTTCGTGCTGCCGCACCGCCCGCACCTGCGCCCGGCCTGGATGATTCGCGCCGGCCTGTTCCTCTACGATCACCTGGGCAAGCGCAAGCGCCTGGGCGCCTCGCGCAGCCTGCGCTTCGGCCCGGGCTACCCGCTCAAGCCGGCAATCACCCGCGGCTTCGAATATGCCGACTGTGCCGTCGACGATGCCCGTCTGGTGGTGCTCAATGCCATGGCCGCCCGGGAAAAAGGCGCCGACATCCACACCCGCACCCGTTGCCTGCGTGCCGAGCGCATCGACGGTCTGTGGCAGGTGGAACTGCAACACGCCGACGGCAGCCAGCAGACCATCCGTGCCCGCGCCCTGGTCAACGCAGCCGGCCCGTGGGTGGCCAGTTTCATCAAGGACGACCTCAAGCTCGATGCGCCGTACGGTATCCGCCTGATCCAGGGCAGCCACCTGATCGTGCCGCGCCTGTACGAAGGCGAACATGCCTACATTCTGCAGAACGAAGACCAGCGTATCGTTTTCTGCATCCCGTACCTGGAGCGCTTCACCTTGATTGGCACCACCGACCGCGAATACAGCGGCGACCCGGCCAAGGTGGCGATCACCGAGCAGGAGACCGACTATCTTCTACAGGTAGTCAATCAGCACTTTAACCATCAGCTCAGCCGCAGTGACATCCTGCACACCTACTCCGGCGTGCGCCCTTTGTGCAACGATGAATCGGACAACCCTTCGGCCATCACCCGCGACTACACCCTGGCGCTGTCGGCCAGTGAAGGCCAGGCACCGCTGCTGTCGGTATTTGGCGGCAAGCTCACCACCTACCGCAAGCTGGCCGAGTCGGCCATGGCCGAGCTCAAGCCACACTTTCCCCAGATGCGTGGAAGCTGGACCGCCAAGGCACCGCTACCGGGCGGCGAAAACATGACCACCGTGCAAGCGCTGATCGATGCCATGCTGGCGCGCTGCGGCTGGTTGCCGGTGGAAATAGCCAAACGCTGGGCACTCACCTATGGCTACCGCGTATGGCAGTTGCTCGATGGCGTGCAGGGGCCGGATGACCTGGGCCAGGCCATCGGCGGTGGGCTCTTCAGCCGGGAAGTGGAATACCTGTGCGGCCAGGAATGGGCGTGCGACGCCGACGATATCCTCTGGCGCCGCACCAAGCTGGGCTTGTTCACCAGCGCGAGTGAACAGCAAGTGCTCAAAGACTACATGCAACAGCGCCCGCAGCATCAGGCTCGCGTCCAGGCCGCCTGATCCTGCAGGCTTCGTAGCGCTCAGCCCTGTGATCGCTGGCGCGCCCAGGCTTCGGTGGTCAGGTTGCGCATCAATGCAAGCTCGTCTGCCTCGTGCTCGTGCATCAATGCCTGAGCACGCCGGGCGTAGTCGCTTTCCTGACCCAGGGTGGCCTGGGCCTCCAGCGATTCCAGGCGCTCATGGAAGGGCGCAGCCAGGGCCTGGAAACGTTCTGGGTAGGTGTCGCGCAGGTAGTTCTGCCAGTAAGGGCGCTGCACCAGCGCCTCGAGCATGGCCACCGACGTGTCCGCCCTCAGCACTTCCAGTTGCGCATGGCTCAGGTCGGCCAGGCTGACGTGGGCAAACGAGGCGAAATGCATCTGGACCGAGGAGGCCGGTAAATCGAGGGCGCTTGCCAGGCGGAAACGGTAGTAGAGCCGCGTTTCGATTTCGTCGACCTCGACCACTCGCTCCGCGCGCATGCGTTGCACATGACGTGCGGCAATTTCATCGAGCAGGTCCAGGCGGTGCAGCTGTCGACCCAGTCGCAAGAAGCGGGCTTCCCGTACGGCTACCGGTACGCCTTCGATTCCTTGATAGGCCAGGATGCCTACCTCCATCTGATTGAGCATCAACAGCAAGCGGTCATCGCAACTGCGGGGGGCATCCGCCTCGCGGAACAATTGCTCGCGCAATGCTTCGTTGTGTTCGCAGGCGTCGAGAATATGCCAGATACGACGACGATAATGACGAGGATGGGCTTCAAAATCCTCGCTCGCGGCAAAATCCGCAAGGAAACGAAACAACCCTGCCGATCCAGGCTCCTCCTGCAAGCGGTCCCAACTGGATTCGCGGCGGCTGCGTAGCGCTTCGTCGCGGCTGGTCACCCATGCAATGCGAGTCTGCGCATCCACTGGTTCATGCGCGTAGGACGCACCGCCCCGGGCCTCGGGCTGGGTGACCTCACGGGCCTCGTCGAGAAACGTCACGCTGCCTTCACTGAGCGGATTGTCATGCAAGTTGAGCCGTTGCAGACGTAGGCGCAACCCCCGCATTTCCCGCTGCAATTCGCTGATCCGGTTGTCACGAAGATCGATATGCGCACGCAATGCGACCCGCTGGTGGACCAGTTGCATATCGCTCTGTCCAGTGGCGCGCAAGCGCACGTCACGCACGTGCGGCAATGCAGAGAGGTCGGGCATGCCGTTGAGCGGGTTATAGTTGAGAATCAGCGTGTCGAGCAGTTGCAACCCTGCCAGACGGCGGCCGCCTGCCTCATCCAGGATGATCTGATTATTGCCCAGATCAACCCTTCTCAACTGGGTAAGCCCTTCGATGCCTTCAGGCACGCTGCTCAGCCGATTGCCGCTAAGATCGAGATCGACGACATTGGGAAACAACCTGAGGAACGAGGCGTCGATGCTCTGTAGCTGCATGTTGCGCAGCACCAGCCTGCGCACGTGCACGTAATCGACTCCCTCAGGCAAGCTGGGCAACGCATCGACCTGCTCGCCGTCTATGCTCAGCTCGTACTGGTCGTTTGCATCCACCAGCTTACGTCGCCAACTACGGCGCAGCGTATCGGCCACACGGCGACGGCGGATGGCGTCAATCGGCGTTTGCCAATCGGCCTGCCATTGGCGCAGGGACTCGCGCAGCTGGGTAAGCTGGCGCTGCAACATCTGATAGTGATCCCACAGGTTTTCACCGCGCTGGCGCACCGCATCCATGTAAGCTTCCAACTGCAGTTCACTCAGGGTAGGGAAAATCTGATGGATACCTCGCCGTATCGCCTGACGACTGCTTTCGCCTGCGCCGCTGAGCCGATAAGCCAGGCGTCCATCGGCAAAGCGGCGTGGCGCTCGTACGCCGGCCCCTTCAGGGACAAGGCCTATCAGCTTCGCGGCTTGCTCACGCTCCTTGGCTGCGATCTCGAGCACCGCATCGCGTAATTGAGCCACCTGCAGATCGGCATTATCCAGCGCTACCTTCTGGTCAGGTTCAAGGCACTGCAACACCGATTGAAGCAAGGAACCGCGGCTGCCTGTCGGTTGGCCAGCCAACGCGTAGTTCTGGTCATGCTTGATGATCACCTTCGTCTCGCTTGCCGCCTCGGCCTGGCTTGCGAACAACAAAAGACCTTCTGGACTACCCGAACGCAATTCGACACGTACCGAACTCGGCCAAGGCGCCTTGCGCTCGATCAGCCCCAATAACAGTTTTTCCCCATCAGCATTGAGCATCTTCGGCAACCGAATACCCAGGCAGGCCCGGTCAACCCGGCTGTCACGGACGTACCAACGCGCGCGTTCGGCCATCGCAAGCGGCACCTTCGATCCGCTAAGCAGTTGCTGCTGCAGCTCAGAACTGCTGTGGTCGATGATTTCCTGAGCGCCCCTGGGCGTCAAACCGGCGAAAGCCGCCATCAGTTTGGCGGGCCCAGGCGCAGGCGGCTCACGCATCTGCTGCAGCGCCTGCTCCAGTGCCGGGCCCCGCAGCTCGGGTTGCGTTGCCTGTAGTTCAAGACGCTCGTGCATGTCCAGCAGTCGGGCCGGCACTGCACCACGCTCAAGGTTCAACCGCCGCAGTTGGTCGATCTGCAGGCCGGTCGCATCCATCAGCACACGCCCCCTGGATGAATGCAAATGGTCGAAATGGCCGCCCGGCAAATCCTGCAGCAGCACCAACGGGTCGTCTTCGAGGGGCGGATAGTGCGGATTGCGCGTCAGCCTGAGCCCGCCTCCCGGTACCACCTTGGGCTCCAGCGCGTCCACCGACGCCAAGCGTTTGATGCCGTGAAGCACGCCGGCAGTCGCCCCCGCCAGCACCACCCCCTGGACAACGTTGAACAGATGATCCAACGCGCCCTGGCGATCACCCAGTCGCCAGTCCTGGTAGCCTTCATAGACCTCATCGAGCAACTGCACAGCATTGACCACCAACAGCAACTCGCCCACGACCGGCACCACGAACGCCGCCAAGCCCAGCAGCTCCAACCCTGCCGACTGCATCGCCTGCAAGCGCTTGTGCCTGCTCAAGCGGTCTTCTTCATCGGTAGGCACCGCGATGAAACGCGCATCATCATAAAGCCTGGCTTGGACCTGTGCCTGCGCATGGGCGAACACCTCGCCCTCAACCGGCAGGTTGCGCCCATCCAGCTCCAGCGGCTCTCCCGCCACCACACGCTTCTGTGCGCGCGACAGTGCCGCCTCGAAGCGCTGTCGATCCCGAGCCTTGACGAATCCGCGGATGAAGCGCTGGAACGACTTGTCTTGCAGGCGCGTCCCCATATCGGCATACAGCTCTTCCCACGAGTCGTAATGCCGCAGGCTTTTCTCCGGGTCGCCAGGTATCCAGGCGATCACTTCGTCGACGGGCGCATCCGGGGCAGGTAGCCATTGCAACGTGATGATCCCGACCATGCAGATGCCCAGCACATACAATTGGCGCGGGATCAGGGCGCCGCCCTGGTAGGCTGGCAGTGGCGGCCGCTCCAGCACGGGCAACAGGCGCTGCAAGTCCCGCTCGTCCAGTTGGCCTTTTATCCTTCCCTCGTACAGGGCCGCTTTCATTTGCGTGCGCAGGCTGTCCTGAAACAGCTGGTCGATGGCCTTGCGAGCCTGATCCGCCGGTTGGCCGCGGCCCGCCTTGGGTTGCAGCACGGTCTTGAGCAGCGCCTGGTACTGCCCACCAATGTCCAGCGTGCGGCTCAGGGTGACAAAACGCTCGTAAGACAGCTTCACCTTGACCTTTTTGGCGTCGACCAGGCGGGCCTTGCGCAGTAGCCAAGGTTCGGCCTCTTGCGCTTCAAAATTGTGCATCGCCGATGCAAGCAGCGACTGGCGGGTGGTATAGGTAATGGTCGGCCGGTGAAGCTTTGGCGCCGCCGACGGGAGCGGGAACTCTTCAGTGACCACCGTGAATGCCTGCCGCGAATCGACATGCGCCAGCCCGGCCTCGGCCAGAGCCTTTTCCAGCAACGGCGCGGCGAAGTCTTCAAGGCTCGGTATGCGGCTCAACACAAGGCGCAACTGGTCGGCAACCTGCTGCTGTGCATTCAACGCCTTTCGATAGGGCTCTAGATGTCGCGTTTGAGCCTCGCTCAGCCAAACGGGCAACTGCCGGGCGATCAAATGATCGACCGAGGCGCACGGGTAAGGGTTGGCAGACGGCATGGCGGTATCTCCTGGCTTGAAAGACGCAAGGACATCACGCGCGACGTCGACAACGGTGGTACTTATTGCGGCGCAGCGGCGCCCGACCATTCATTCGGATTACCGAACGATAAAAATGCCTGCGTTCGGAAACCCGGCCGCTTTCCAGTGGCATAGAAATAGTTATGAAAGAGGGATGCCCCGCAATTTCACGGCGTTATGATCGGCATCAGGGCTTGGCACGAGTCATGCTCTACACTTGGTAGCCGAATGCACCACGCTTCATGCTGTATTCGTTGAACGAAAGAGTCCGCCAACGGCTCCATAAAAAAAACAAACACGTCGAGGAAAATTTGATGCGCATCGTTCGTCAATTGCTGGGCGCCGCCATCGCGGCCGCTGTCATCGCATCGCCGGTCATGGCCGAAGAGCTCACCGGTACTCTGAAGAAGATCAAGGATTCGGGCACCATCACCCTGGGCCACCGCGACTCCTCCATTCCGTTCTCCTACCTGGCCGGCAAGCCAGAACCAGTAGGCTATTCCCACGACATCCAGCTGGCCGTCGTCGAAGCCCTGAAAAAGCAACTGGGCACCGACATCAAGGTCAAGTACAACCTGGTCACCTCGCAAACCCGCATCCCGCTGGTGCAGAACGGCACCGTGGACCTGGAGTGCGGCTCCACCACCAACAACGTCGAGCGCCAGCAGCAGGTCGGCTTCTCGGTGGGCATCTTCGAGGTCGGCACCCGCCTGCTGACCAAGGTCAAGGATGGCCAGCCGTCCTATAAGGACTTCGCCGACCTGGCCGGCAAGAACGTGGTGACCACCGCCGGCACCACCTCCGAGCGCATCCTCAAGGCGATGAACGCCGACAAGCAGATGAAGATGAACGTGATCTCGGCCAAAGACCACGGCGAAGCCTTCAACATGCTCGAAAGCGGCCGTGCCGTGGCCTTCATGATGGACGACGCCCTGCTGGCCGGTGAAATGGCCAAGGCCCGCAAGCCGTCCGACTGGGTCATCACCGGCACCCCGCAGTCGTACGAAATCTATGGCTGCATGGTGCGCAAGGAAGACGCGGCGTTCAAGAAAGCGGTCGACGAGGCCATCGTCGCCTACTTCAAGTCCGGTGAGGTCAACAAGAGCTACGACAAGTGGTTCCAGCAGCCGATCCCGCCAAAGGGCCTGAACCTGCAGTTCCCGATGAGCGACGAGCTGAAGAAGCTGATCGCCGAGCCGACCGACAAGGCCGCGGACGAGAAGAAGTCCTGACCGGCAAATAGTGGCCTGGCGCCCATCCGCGCGAATCGATCCGACAGGCCACTCATTAAGTGTCTAACCTTTCATCCGAGGGTGCCCTGCACCTTCGGATGCTCGAGAGTGCCCGTGAAACAATCGTCTGAGGGGAAATCCCGATGAATTACAACTGGGACTGGGGCGTGTTCTTCAAGTCCACCGGCGTGGGCAGCGAAACCTACCTGGACTGGTACATCACCGGTCTGGGCTGGACCATCGCCATTGCCGTCACCGCCTGGATCATCGCCTTGCTGCTGGGGTCGATCCTCGGCGTGATGCGTACCGTGCCCAACCGTCTGGTGTCAGGGATTGCCACCGCCTACGTGGAACTGTTCCGCAACGTGCCGCTGCTGGTGCAGCTGTTCATCTGGTACTTCCTGGTGCCGGACCTGCTGCCCGAGGGCTTGCAGGCGTGGTTCAAGCAGGACCTCAACCCGACCACCTCGGCGCTGATCAGCGTGGTCATCTGCCTGGGCCTGTTCACCGCCGCCCGTGTCTGCGAGCAGGTGCGCACCGGCATCCAGGCCCTGCCCCGCGGCCAGGAGTCAGCCGGGCGCGCAATGGGCTTCAGCCTGACCCAGATCTACATGAACGTACTGCTGCCCCAGGCCTACCGGATCATCATTCCGCCGCTCACCTCGGAATTTTTGAACGTGTTCAAGAACTCCTCGGTGGCCTCGCTGATCGGCCTGATGGAGCTGCTGGCGCAGACCAAGCAGACCGCCGAGTTTTCCGCCAACCTGTTCGAGGCGTTCACCCTGGCCACGCTGATCTACTTCACCCTGAACATGGGCCTGATGCTGCTGATGCGCATGGTCGAGAAGAAAGTCGCCGTGCCTGGCCTGATTTCCGTGGGGGGCAAGTAAATGGAAATGGATTTCAGCGAAATCATCCCCGCGCTGCCCGCCCTGTGGGACGGCATGCTGCTGACCCTGCAACTGATGGTCATGGGCGTGGTTGGCGGTATCGCCCTGGGCACCCTCCTGGCGTTGATGCGGCTGTCGTCGAGCAAGCTGCTGGCCAACGTCGCCGGCGCCTACGTCAACTACTTCCGCTCCATCCCACTGCTGCTGGTGATCACCTGGTTCTATCTGGCGGTGCCTTTCGTCCTGCGCTGGATCACCGGTGAAGACACCCCGGTGGGTGCGTTCACCTCCTGCGTGGTGGCGTTCATGATGTTCGAGGCGGCGTACTTCTGCGAGATCGTCCGCGCCGGCGTGCAATCGATCTCCAAAGGCCAGATGGGCGCCGCGCAAGCGCTGGGCATGAGCTACGGCCAGTGCATGCGCCTGATCATCCTGCCCCAGGCGTTTCGCAAGATGACCCCGCTGCTGCTGCAACAGAGCATCATCCTGTTCCAGGACACCTCGCTGGTCTACACCGTGGGCCTGGTCGACTTCCTCAATTCGGCTCGCGCCAACGGCGACATCATCGGGCGCTCCCACGAGTTCCTGATCTTCGCCGGTGTCATCTACTTCATCATCAGCTTCTCCGCTTCCTGGCTGGTCAAGCGCCTGCAAAAAAGGATCACCGTATGATTTCCATCAAGAACGTCAACAAGTGGTACGGGGACTTCCAGGTACTGACCGACTGCAGCACCGAGGTCAAGAAGGGTGAAGTGGTGGTGGTCTGCGGCCCTTCCGGCTCGGGCAAGTCGACCCTGATCAAGTGTGTCAACGCCCTGGAGCCGTTCCAGAAAGGCGACATCGTGGTCGACGGCACCTCCATCGCCGACCCGAAGACCAACCTGCCCAAGCTGCGCTCGCGGGTCGGCATGGTGTTCCAGCACTTCGAGCTGTTCCCGCACCTGAGCATCACCGAGAACCTGACCATCGCCCAGCGCAAGGTGCTCGGCCGCAGCGAGGCGGAAGCCACCAAGAAGGGCCTGGCCCTGCTCGACCGCGTCGGCCTCGGCGCCCACGCCAAGAAGCACCCCGGCCAGCTGTCGGGCGGCCAGCAGCAGCGCGTGGCGATCGCCCGCGCATTGTCGATGGACCCGATCGTCATGCTGTTCGACGAACCGACCTCGGCGCTGGACCCGGAAATGGTCAACGAAGTACTCGACGTGATGGTCGAACTCGCCCACGAAGGCATGACCATGATGTGCGTGACCCACGAGATGGGTTTTGCACGCAAGGTCGCCAACCGGGTGATCTTCATGGACAAGGGCAACATCATCGAGGACTGCCAGAAGGAAGACTTCTTCGGCAACCCCGAAGGCCGCCACGAGCGCACCCAGCACTTCCTCAGCAAGATCCTGCAACACTAAGCAGGCGCCGCTGCCCGGCCCAGCCGGGCAGCCGATGCTGGTGGTGACAAGGCCACTGTGATGAAATGCGACCCTTCGCTCCTTCGCCCTGCCCAGCCTGCCGTGAAATCCCGTCTGATCCGCCAATTGCTCGTCCCGCCCCTGGTCATCCTGCTGATGGTCGGTCTGGGCTTGGCCGGCTTCCTGATCAGCGAGAGCAACGGCATCCGCACCCTCAGCGAAACCGGCGAACGCCAGTTGGAGCTGCACGCGCGCACGGTCGAGAGCGAGATCAGCAAATACACCTACCTGCCCAGCCTGCTCGAGCTGGAAGACAGCGTTTCGCGCCTGCTCACCGACCCCGACGCCGGTGACCGCCAGGCCGTCAACGAATACCTCGAGGGCCTGAATCGGCGCAGCCGCAGCCGGGCGATCTTCGTCCTCGACACTTCCGGCCGGGTCCAGGCCACCAGCAACTGGCGCGATGCCGACTCGTTCCTTGGCGAAGACCTGGCCTTCCGTGCCTACTTCCAGGTTGCCGTGCGCGGCGAGCCAGGGCGTTTCTACGGCATCGGCAGCACCACCGGCGAGGCCGGCTACTACCTGGCCCATGGTCTGGAGGAGCACGGCAAGATCATTGGCGTGGCGGTGATCAAGGTACGCCTGGACACCCTCGAGGAGCGCTGGCAGCGCGCGCGCCTGGAAGCCTTCGTCAGCGACGAGAACGGCATCATCATCCTCTCCAGCGACCCCACGCGGCGGCTGAAGTCGGTGCGTCCGCTCAACCCGCAGATCAAGGAGCGCCTGGCGCGCAGCCTGCAGTACTACTGGTGGCCACTCAACGAACTGCAACCGCTGGCCCGGGAAACCCTGGCCGACGGCGTGGAAAAGCTCACCTTCCCGGCCAACAGCGAGACCGAGCACGGCAAGCAGCGCGAGGTGGCCTATCTGGCCCAGACCCGACGACTGGCCGACACGCCCTGGCACTTCACCCTCCTCACCCCGCTGCAGGACTTGCGCCGCGAATCGATGGTGCAGGGCATCCTGGTGGGTGTCGCCTTCGCCTTGCTGGCGATCCTGGCCATTGCCTGGAACGAGCGGCGCAAGGTGATCGCCACTCGCCTGGCGGCCCGTGAAGCACTGGAAGAGGCCAATAGCCAACTGGAACGCAAGATCACCGAACGCACCGCCGACCTGCGCGCCAGCAATGAACGCCTCAAGGGTCAGATTCGCGAACGCCGCCATGCCGAGCAAACCCTGCGCCATGCCCAGGACGAACTGGTCCAGGCGGGCAAATTGGCCGCCATCGGGCAGATGTCCACCAGCATCGCCCATGAGCTCAATCAACCACTGGCGGCGTTACGCACCTTGTCCGGCAACACCGTGCGCTTCCTCGAGCGCGGCGCCCTGGAAACCGCCAGCGCCAACCTGCGCACCATGAACGACCTGATCGACCGCATGGGCCGTATCACCGCCAGCCTGCGGTCGTTCGCCCGGCGCGGCGACGACAGCGGCCAGGCCTCGCTGGACAAGGCGGTGCAGGCCTCGCTGCAGGTACTGGGCAATCGCATCAGCGCCTGCCACCTGCAACTGCACGCGCAATTCGACGACCAGCAACTGGCCATCGACCAGACCCGCCTGGAGCAGATCCTGGTCAACCTGATCGGCAACGCCCTCGACGCCATGGCCACCCAGCCCCTGCCACAACTGTGGCTGGAGGGTGAGGCACAAGGCGACAAATACCGTCTGCGGGTGCGCGACAACGGCCACGGCATCGACGCCGAGGCGCGCAAGCACCTGTTCGAACCCTTCTTCACCACCAAACCGGGCGAGCACGGCCTGGGCCTGGGCCTGACCCTGTCGGCGAGCCTGGCCGCCGCCGCCAAAGGCACCCTGAGCGTCGAACACCCCGCCAGTGGCGGTACTGCGTTCGTCCTGGCCCTGCCCCTGGTCACGCCCCCTAGCGAACTGGCTGAACCCCTATGAACCAAGCGCCTCTTACCGTTCTGATCGTCGAAGACGACCCGCATGTGCTGCTCGGCTGCCAGCAGGCGCTGGCCCTGGAAGACATCGCCTGCGAAGGCGTCGGCAGCGCCGAGCAGGCCCTCGAGCGCATCGGCGACGACTTCGCCGGTATCGTGGTCAGCGATATCCGCCTGCCGGGCATCGATGGCCTGGAGCTGCTCAACCGCCTCAAGGCCCGCGACCGTAGCCTGCCGGTGGTGCTGATCACCGGCCATGGCGACATCGACATGGCAGTCGGCGCCATGCGCAACGGCGCCTACGACTTCATGGAGAAACCGTTCTCCCCGGAGCGCCTGGTCGACGTGGTACGCCGCGCCCTGGAACAACGCGGGCTGTCTCGCGAGGTATTCGCCCTGCGCCGCCAACTGGCCGAGCAAAGCAGCCTGGAAGGTCGCATCATCGGCCGCTCGCCAGCCATGGAGCAGTTGCGCGAATTGATCGCCAACGTCGCCGATACCTCGGCCAACGTGCTGATCGAAGGCGAGACCGGCACCGGCAAGGAGCTGGTCGCCCGCTGCCTGCACGATTTCAGCCGACGCCAGGGCCAGCCGTTCGTGGCGCTCAACTGCGGCGGCCTGCCGGAGAACCTGTTCGAGAGCGAGATCTTCGGCCACGAGGCCAACGCCTTCACCGGCGCCGGCAAGCGCCGCATCGGCAAGATCGAACACGCCAATGGCGGCACGCTGTTCCTCGACGAAGTCGAAAGCATGCCGGTCAACCTGCAGATCAAACTGCTACGCGTATTGCAGGAGCGCACCCTGGAGCGCCTGGGTTCGAACCAGAGCATCCCGGTGGACTGCCGGGTGATCGCCGCGACCAAGGCCGACCTCGCCACCCTTGGCCAGAGCGGCCAGTTCCGCAGCGATCTGTACTACCGGCTCAACGTTGTCACCCTCGAGCTGCCGCCGCTGCGCGAACGGCGCGAGGACATCCTGCAACTGTTCGAGCACTTCCTGCTGCAATCGGCGTTGCGCTTCGACCGCGAGGCGCCGGCCCTAGACAGCCAGACCCTGTCACAGCTAATGGCCCATGACTGGCCAGGCAACGTGCGCGAGCTGCGTAACGTTGCCGAACGCCACGCCCTGGGCCTGCCCGCATTCAAGAAGGGTTCCGGCGGCGGCGCCAGCCAGGGGCTGGGCTTCGCCGAGGCGGTGGAGGCGTTCGAACGCAACCTGCTCAGCGATGCCTTGCAACGCACCGGTGGCAACCTCAGCCAGGCCAGCCAGGAACTGGGCATGGCCAAGACCACGCTGTTTGACAAGGTGAAGAAGTACGGGCTTGGGTGAAAGCTTCGAATGCAAGAGGCCCCGCGACACCGGAAAAGCCGGTGCTATCCATCGGGCAACCCCGATACCACGCCCTTCTCAAAGCCCGGCGATATGAGTTACATCCTGCCTGTGCGCTTGCAGGTATGGCAGCACCGCCCCCAGCAACGGCGCCTTGAACGGCTCCTGGAAGCGGTGAGCCAGCCCTGGAATCAGTCGCAACTGGCTGCCCTGAATATGCGCCGCCAAGTGCACGCCATGCATCACCGGCAGCAACGGGTCGGCCGTGCCGTGCACCACCAGCGTCGGCACCCGCAGTTGGTTGAGCAACTCGACCCGGCTCGGCTCAGCCAGGATCGCCATGATCTGCCGCTTCACCCCGTCAGGGTTGAACGCCCGGTCATAAGCGTGCGCCGCCTGCTGGCGCAACACGGCGCGATCGTCACTGACCTGTGGGCTGCCCAGCGCCGCCAGCAGGTCGGCCTGCTGCTCGATCGCCACCTCGCGACTCGGCGCGCCGCGCCGCGCCAGCAATTGCACCAGCGCCGGGTTCGGCGCCGGCAGGCCGGCAGCCCCCGAGCTGGACATCACCAACGTCAAGCTACGCACCCGCTGCGGCGCCATGGCGGCGATGTGCTGGGCAATCATGCCGCCCATGCTGACGCCCAGCACATGAAATTGACGAATCTGCAGCGCGTCCATCAGGCGCACGCCGTCATTGGCCATGTCGGTCAGCGTGTAAGGCGCCGACACCGGCAACCCCAGCTTGTAGCGCAGCAACTCGACGGTCAGGTTGGCCGACGCCGGTAGCTGGTTCCAGCGCGACAGGCCGACATCGCGGTTGTCGTAGCGGATCACCCGAAAGCCCTGGAGGCACAGGGCCTCGACCACGTCGTCCGGCCAGTGGATCAACTGCCCACCCAGGCCCATCACCAACAGCAGGGCCGGGTCGCGCGGTGCACCGACGCTCTGGTAGACCAGGCTCAACTCACCCAGCTCGGCCCGTTGCACCGGCGCAAGAACGTCGCAGCGGCCCTCTGCAAAGCTTGCTGGCACGCTGCCCAATAGAAAGAAGAAAAGTAAAAACGCCCGCATGAAAGAAACACCAGAATGCAGATCCCCAGTAGAGCGCGAGTCTGATGAAATCAGTTCGGGCGCGCTGCCACAAAACCGTGACAATTTCGTGAACCCTGCCCAGTGGTCGCGTACATATCCCAGTACCTCAATCGTCTCCAGCAAAGCCTCTTCAATGCTCAGCCTACAACCACTGCATTGAAGGCGTCCGCATGCCAGATTCAACCCTCCCCTTTTTACCCTACACCCTCGATACCAGGTTGCTGCGCGCCCGCCTTGCCGATACGCCAGCGACACGCCGAGCCCTGGTCGAATGGCACAGCGCACGGCAAACCTTCAACCGCCTGCTGGCTCTGGCCCCCAGCGTGCGCCAGGTGATCAACGAGCTGTTGCACGACACCCTGGGCAGCGACCCGGAACACACAGGCCTGCGACTCAGGCAAGGCAGCCAGGCGCATTTCGTGAACCTCACCCAGCTGTGCCTGTTCGCTCACCACTACCCCACCCCAAGCGCTGACCTGGACGCACGCGCCAGCATAGAGGGCGACAACCGTAAAATTACCGAGCTAAGGCCTAGCGAGCTGTATACCCGCCTGGCTGGGCACGACCTGCCGGGGAGGCTGCGTGACCGCTGGAAGGCTTACTGGGGCGCCCGCGCGCAAGGCACCGCGTCGAGCCGGCTGGCATACGCCCAAAAACAGTACCGCGCGCATTTTCTGGCTACGCTGGAGGTCGCGCTGATTCAAGGCACGCTGGGCACCGAGCATCAGCGCGCGCTCCTGGGGCTGCTGGAAAACCCCGAATGGTTGATCCATGACAATCACCAGGTACTGATCGAACTGCCCTCCAGCCACCCCGGCGCGATCATCGTCAGCCTCGCGGATGAACCGCCCCAGGTGCTATACGATCCGTCCCAGCCCCAAGCTTTCACCGGCTACGCCACACGCGAAGCCCTCGAGGTAGTACTCGCCACCGCCGGGCACGAAGCGCTTTCCTACACCTCGGTCGACAGTATCAGCCTAGGTTTCACACCCTTGTTCGAACAGCTGGAAAGCCAACTGCTCGGCACCTTGGCTCAACAACCGGACGGTCGCCTCGAACACCACGCCGCCAGCAGCTTGAGCCCGGCCGAACACTTGGCGCAGTCATGGCGCAACAGCCAGGTCTTCGCCCAGCCCCCTGCCGATGATTGGGCGCAGCTGACGAACGACTCGCGGCCGTCCCTGTTCGATTTCGGCAACCTGGGATTGGAGTTGGCACCCGTGCAACGTAAACAGTTGATCAGTCGGCAACTCGATTTGCTGGATGCGCTGTCGGAGGACCGGTTTGCGCAATGCAAGCAATTGCAAGCGTCCATCGCCGACGCCCGCAACACCGCGCAGGTGCAGATCAGCACATTGACCTCATCAGCCAAATGGCACTCCGACGCCAAGCCCACCGCAGCCGGAGAAAGCCTGGTTCAGACGCATCGCGACGGGCTGCTCGCCCATGCCCGGCTCCAGCATGCGCTGGGACTACTGGATGCCCCACAACTCGGCTGGGTGCAATCGGTGCTCGACGGCAGCGGCAACGACGCAGTCGCCGCGCAGATCGAACTGCTGCCGCCCACGGAGGATGGCACTGACGCCAGCGCGGTGAAGTCCATCCTGGTGGGGGCGTTTGCGATCACCGCCAATACGGGCGCAAACACGTCAGATAAGCCTTCCGACGTGCTGCTTTACTGGCTTGGCGAACAGGGTGGGCTGTTGCGCTTCGAAGATCGCCAGCAACTGGAAACGAGCCTGAACGCCGGCATGCCGGTGGCACTCTCAGAGCTTGCCAAGGATGCTATCGCGCACACCCTCGACGCCGTACTCGCCGCTGGCCGCCAGGAAAAAAACGCAGTCCAGGAGAAGGCTGGGCTTGACGCCGTGGCGACGGCATTGCCGTGGCTGCGTGAAAAACTTGGCCTGAGCCTGCAAGTGCCTCGCCACGCAGCACGTGAAATTTCGCTAAGCCTGCGCGACGAGCAACAACAACTCATAGCTCGAACCAACGCTTCGCTGGGCAGTTTGGCAAAGATCCCCGCCACTCAACGCCAAGCGCTGCTGATACTGGTCAACGACTATCTCGCGGCGCTGCGCAACGCCCAAGCCTTGATTGCTCGTGATGTTCCTGAACGCCGCATTTTTTGCCAGCGCCTTGTCGAGAAACGTCTCAGACGCGATTTTGACGGACTCAACGGCCATGCGATCACCCTGGACTTGCCCGCAAGCGTTGCCCATGTCAAGGACTTGATCGTGGGCAGCGGCGCGCCGGGAACGCCGACCAAGCTTGTGCCCAAACCAAGTGAAGAGCGGGTGAGCCTGGCCCTGGAAACCCTGCTCCTGGACCAGATCGACGACAGCATGTTCAGCCGATTGGGGTTCATGCAACTGAACGTCACGCCTGCCGACGAAACGCTGCGCCAGGCCTTGCAAAGCGGTATCGACGCAACTTACCTGCGTGCACTGGCCCAGGAACTGGACCTTGCGCAACGCTATGAAAGCGAGATTATCGAGGCCTTCCAAGGTATCGATGAACCCGCATACAGCCATGCCTTCAGACGCGAATGCCTGGTCGAGCCCCATCGCCTGATCCTTCGGCTACAGAACCAGCTGTTCGGCATCAGCGGCCATCTGGATCGCAACGGCCAGGCCATGCTGGCGCAAGTGATCGATGCCCGCAGCAAGGCCGACTACCACGACAATGGCTACGACCTGCGCCTGTTGCCAGCGATGCTGACCAGCGGTGGCCCGGACACCGATGGACAACCTGTGTCCCTGGCGGGTATCACCTTCATCGAGGACCGAACCCGCAAGACCACCATACTCTATCGCCCCGACCACCCCAGTAGCCCGCTGCGCCAATTTCCCGACCTGGAATCGGCACGCCTGAGCCTGTTCGAAGGCAGTGTCGATAGCTGTGAACGCGACTACCTCGCCAATCGCGCGCTCAAAGGCAACCCCGCGGCCCATCGTTCGCGCCTGGATCAAGCCCACGCCCACCGGTTCAAAGGCATTATCGGTATCGGCATGCAGTGGCCGGCAACACGATCACTGGCGCAGTTGCAGCTCGACACGCACATGGGGCAATTGCTCGAAGCTCACCGTAGCAGTTCACGGAGCAATCTTGACGTACACCTGGAGAACCTGGCCGCGCAAGCCGGCAAACTCCTGATCGGCTTCAAGGTTGCCCTGGGCTTGATCCCCGGCCTTGGTCTGCCGGTCAGCCTCTATGACCTCTACAGCGCTTCCGTCGACCTGGTCAAGGCCATTGCCGAACAGGGTACTGCCGATGTTCTCGAGGCCATCCAGAACATATTTGTGAGCATCCTCGACATTGGCATGGACCTGCTCGGCGGGAGCGCCGCCATCAACACCGCCGGCCTACGTCGCTCGGTCAAACGCCACCAGCTCGGCAAGTTGCGCCTATCGCGCGCCACGCCAATGTCCGCAGACAACAGCGCTCAAAGCCCACTTGCGGGCCTGCAGGGCTATCAGATGACCGACCCCGTGTCCCTGGCAGGGCTGTCGGTGGGCAAGGAGGGCCGATACCGAGGCATCTATCGTCATGCTCAGAGCAACTACATCCAAGTACAAGGCCGCCAATACCAGGTGCTCTGGGACCAGACCAGCCATACCTGGGAACTGGCGGGCAATGCCAGCCACCGCTTCAAACGCGCCATTGCCCTGGACGAGCAGGGACAATGGGACACCCACCTGACGCTGTACGGCGTACATCGCCTCGGCGGCGGGGTCGGTGGCGGCCAGGTACTGGGACAGCTTGCCGATACGCTGGACCCGCTCTGGCCGGCTCCCATCAAGGAACGTCTCCCTCGTTGGTGGCGAGACCAGGCCTACCGCCGACACAACCGCTTGCGCGACAGCCTTCATCGAGACTTGCCTGAACTTCAGGCCAGAAGCGCGGCCATCAACCAGCGCATGCATCGCTCATTTGCCTTGCAGGATGCCCATGACGCATCCCTGAGCAACGCCCTGCAAACCTGTATCGAAGACGCCAAACGCCTGCATGCCGACTGCCTGGCGTTCACCGAGGTATCCAGCGGCCGACTCCGCCACGACGCGCAGGCCCAGGCCAACGATCTGGCAATGTTGATCTGCGATAGCCACAACCGCCTTAGCCAAATGGCCCAACGACGTATCAACGAAGCCTTGGATGACATTACCCGGCTACGTCAACAAGCCCGCGACAACGCCCACAAAATAGTGCCAGGCATGGATGCACAACGCGTCCTCGCCCTCTCCCACAAAGCCCTCGCGTTGCGCTCGAGCCTGTACAGTACTCGCAGCACGGCCCTGACCGAACTCGATGAACTGCGCCGGCAGGTCCAGGCCATGCGCACCTGGCGCCGCCAGATCAACCAGATAAGTGCACACCGTGAGGCGTTCCAGCATATCGACAGCGAACTGGCCAAGCTCACCGATCCTGTCTTGGACTACATGGACATCGGTCAGTTGCTGGGCTTGCTCACCCGGACACCCGAGAATCTCGACGGCACCTGGATCAACCTGCAGTACCTCATGCGTGATCCTCGCGCCGAACTCGATCGCACACTGTATGCCTTGCATCAACTGGCCAATACCCGGGCCAGTATGCGTCAGCGCAAAGCCATCCTGGACAGGTCGATCGAGCAGATCCGGCAATTCAAAAACCGCCTGCGCTACTGGAAAACCAGCTATTCCAGGTATTTCGATCAATCGTCGCTCGAGCGTTTCAGCAGCACGCTCGACGCCCACGAACGCCATGCCAGAACGTTGCAACCGAGTGCGCCAGCCACCCGGCCAAGCGTCAGAGCAGGGCGACAACAGCCCCGCGTGTTCGAGACCTCGCAGCAACATTACCTGATCGGTGAACCGGATCAGCAACAGCCCAATACCTACCGTATCACCGGAGTGAACGGACGCACCGAGATCTACCGCCAGGACGCTTCGGGTAAATTCACCCTCACCAACCCGGATACCAGCGATCTGCCCACCGTGCACCGCGCCACGCTGACACAGTTGCGCAGCGAAGCCACACGCCACCTCGATGAGCTGGACGCGTTCACCCGACAGGTCCGCCAGTACGCGGCGCAGAACATGGCGGGCACGAGCCTGGAAGACCTGATGCTGTTCAAGGTCGCCGACCTCGACTCCATGGCGACCCGCATTGCCGAGCAAGCGCCGCAAGACCCATTACTACTACGACTGCGCAGCGCTTCACGACAACTCACCGGACAGGGACGGACCCTGCGCATAGAGCAGATCATGAACACCCATGAGCCCAATGGCGGACAACTGGACTACCTGGTCGAGCAAGACGTCCTGGCCATCGAGAAAGTCGGCAGCCTGGTCGAACTGCGGCGTACCGCCGAAGGGCGCCGCGATTTCCTCCAGGAGTTCGTGATTCACGACAGGCGCCAGGAGCCCCCCCGCCCACTGTGGTATGCCCATGTGCATTTCAACAAGCCATCACCCGGGTTCGACGAGTTCGTCAAGGCACACCTGAAGACACCGGCCCAGCGCTACCTGGGTCAGGAATGGCAGGCAAGCCATATCGAACGTATCTGGCGAGGCGATCTAAGCCGCCCCCAGGCCCTGAAACATTTGGCCGGGCATTTTTAAGCGGCCACAGGGCATCGTGCAGATGCCCTTCTTTTTCCATACATCGACATCTGCTTTAACATGAGGGAAACTCAACACCGGCCTACGCTTACCCAAAGATTTCACCAGGAGTCACCGTGCTGGAAATCCGCCACTTGAAAACCCTTCATGCCTTGCGCGAAGCCGACAGCCTCGTGGAGGCCGCCGAACGCCTGCACCTGACCCAGTCGGCGCTGTCGCACCAGTTCAAGGAACTGGAAGAACGCCTGGGCCTGCCGCTGTTCGTGCGCAAGACCAAGCCGATCCGCTTCACCAGCGCCGGCCTGCGCCTGCTGCAACTGGCCGACGCCACCCTGCCGCTGCTACGCGGCGCCGAGCGCGACATCGCCCGCCTGGCCGGCGGCACCGCCGGACGCCTGCACATGGCCATCGAGTGCCACAGTTGCTTCCAGTGGTTGATGCCGACCATCGACCAGTTCCGCGACGCCTGGCCGGAGGTGGAACTGGACCTGGCCTCAGGCTTCGCCTTCGCCCCGCTGCCAGCCCTGGCCCGCGGCGACCTCGACCTGGTGGTGACCTCCGATCCGCTGGACCTGGCCGGCATCACCTATGTGCCGCTGTTCACCTACGAGGCCATGCTCGCCGTGGCCAACCAGCATGCGCTGGCCAGCAAGCCGTACATCGTGCCCCAGGACCTGCTCGACCAGACGTTGATCACCTACCCGGTGGAACGCGACCGCCTGGACATCTTCACTCGCTTCCTGGAACCGGCCGACATCGAGCCGGCCGCGGTGCGCACCTCGGAACTGACGGTGATGATGATGCAACTGGTGGCCAGCGGCCGTGGCGTGTGCGGCATGCCGCACTGGGCGCTGCACGAGTACAGCTCGCGGGGCTACGTGAAGGGCAAGCGCCTGGGCGAGAAAGGCCTGTTCGCCACGCTCTATGCGGCAGTGCGTACCGACATGCTCGATGCGCCGTACATGCGCGACTTCCTGCTGACCGCCAAGGACACCTCGTTCGCCACCCTCGACGGGGTCAGCGCGGTGCGCTGAGGCTGTCGCGCCACAACGGCAAGATCAGGTCGCGGGTCAGCGGGGCCAGGTTCAAGGTGCTGGCCTGGTCGGCGGCCAGCCAGGTCACTTCCTCGATTTCCGCGGCCGGGGCCACGGCAGCGAGGCAGTCGACGCGAAACAGCTCGGCGTTAACCTCGAAGCCCGGCTCGTTGGCGGCCGGGGCGCTGAACTGGCCCAGGTGCACAGCCTGGGCCGGGTCGACACGCAGGCCCAACTCCTCATGCAGCTCGCGCACCAGCGCCTGGGCCGGCGACTCACCCGCGTCGATCTTGCCGCCCGGCTGCATGAAGGCCTGGGTGCCGCGCTTGCGTACCAGCAGGGTACGGCCCTGGGCGTCGATGAGCAGGGCGGCGGCGATGTGGATGATCTTGGACATGACAGGCTCGTGATGGGATGGGGCGACGCAGGATACCTCGTTGCATCATTTCACACACCTTAGGCGCCAGCCTTGCTGGCGAACCCAGCGCCGCAGCCGGCAAGGCCTGCGCCTCGCCCGCGAACACTCCACGCTCCTGGTGTTCGTCAACAACCGGCGCCTGGGCGGGGTCTTGATTGCTGGGGCTGCCTTGCAGCCCTTTCGCGA
This sequence comes from Pseudomonas sp. VA159-2, assembly GCF_024126635.1. Taxonomy (NCBI): domain Bacteria; kingdom Pseudomonadati; phylum Pseudomonadota; class Gammaproteobacteria; order Pseudomonadales; family Pseudomonadaceae; genus Pseudomonas; species Pseudomonas sp. VA159-2. The sequence goes on from NZ_JAMYBV010000011.1 coordinate 62,827, forward strand.
CACAAGGCCGCTCCTACAGGAACACGCCGTGCGGTCCCCTGTAGGAGCGGCCTTGTGTCGCGAAAGGGTCGCAAAGCGACCCCAGCAAGGCCAAGCGGTCCGCACTCAGCGCGTGGCCTGGAACCCGGCGAAGCGCTTGTTGAACCCGGCCACCCGCCCTTCCACGGTGGTCTTGCGCTGCTGCCCGGTATACACCGGATGCGAAGCGCTGGAGACATCCAACACCACGTACGGATAGGTCTGGCCGTCGCTGTGCACCTGGGTGCGGTCGGTGTCCACCGTCGAACCGATCAGGAAATACACATCGGCGGCCGTGTCGTGGAACAGTACCGGACGATACTCGGGATGGATGCCAGCTTTCATGATGCAATCTCCTGAAGATCAAATTGATACTTTATAACATACTACGACGCGAATGATTTTCGATACCCTAATTTTCATTTTTCCATTCCCCTGCACGCTGGCAAAGCGCCGCCCAACCGGGCTATGGTCGGGCTTTGCCCCAGGCCCCTGAGCCTGACCGCGCCATTCGCAAGGACCCCGTATGAGCCTGTCACTTCTCAGCCGTTACGCCTTTTTCGCCGCCTGCGTGCTGTTCACCCTCGCCAGCCTGCCATTCCTCGCCCACGACTGGCTGTGGCCCTTCGCCCTGACCACCGGGGTGCTCAGCCTGGTCGGCCTGTTCGACCTGCTGCAACAACGCCACGCGGTGCGCCGCAACTACCCGATCCTCGGCAATATCCGCTACCTGGTCGAAGGCATCCGCCCGGAGATCCGCCAGTACCTGCTGGAGTCCGACAGCGATGCGCTGCCCTTCTCCCGCGCCCAGCGCTCGCTGGTCTACGCCCGGGCCAAGAACGAAGCCTCGGACAAACCCTTCGGCACCCTGATCGATGTCTACGAGTCGGGCTTCGAATTCATCGGCCACTCCATGCGCCCGGCGCCGCTGGCCGACCCAGCCAGCTTCCGCGTGGTGGTCGGCGGCCCGCAGTGCAGCCAACCGTACTCGGCGTCGATCTTCAACATTTCCGCCATGAGTTTCGGCTCGCTCAGCGCCAACGCCATCCGCGCCCTCAACCAGGGCGCCAAGCTGGGCAACTTCCACCATGACACCGGCGAGGGCAGCATCAGCCCCTATCACCGCGAACACGGCGGCGACCTGGTCTGGGAGCTGGGCAGCGGCTACTTTGGCTGCCGTACCCCGGACGGGCGCTTCGACCCCGAGCGCTTCGCCAGCCAGGCGCAGAACCCGCAAGTACGGATGATCGAGATCAAGATGAGCCAAGGCGCCAAGCCCGGCCATGGCGGCATCCTGCCCAAGCACAAGGTGACCGAGGAAATCGCCGAGACCCGCGGCGTGATGATGGGCGAGGACTGCATTTCACCCTCGCGCCACAGCGCGTTCTCCACCCCCATCGAAATGATGCAGTTCATCGCCCAACTGCGTGAGCTGTCTGGCGGCAAGCCGGTGGGCTTCAAGTTCTGCCTGGGTCACCCGTGGGAATTCATGGGCATCGCCAAGGCCATGCTGGAGACCGGCATCCTCCCCGACTTCATCGTCGTCGACGGCAAGGAAGGCGGTACCGGCGCGGCCCCGGTGGAGTTTACCGACCATATCGGCGTGCCCCTGCGCGAAGGCCTGTTGTTCGTGCACAACACCCTGGTGGGCCTGAACCTGCGCGACAAGATCAAGCTCGGCGCCAGCGGCAAGATCGTCAGCGCCTTCGACATCGCCAGCGTGCTGGCCATCGGCGCCGACTGGGCCAACTCGGCGCGCGGCTTCATGTTCGCCATCGGCTGCATCCAGTCGCAGAGCTGCCACACTAACAAGTGCCCGACCGGCGTGGCCACCCAGGATGCCCTGCGCCAGCGCGCCTTGGTGGTGCCGGACAAGGCCCAGCGGGTACTGAACTTCCACCACAACACCCTGCGCGCCCTGGCCGAGATGCTTGCCGCGGCTGGCCTGGAGCACCCGGCGCAACTGGAGGCCAAGCACCTGGTGCGGCGGATCTCGGCCACCGAAATCAAGCTGTTCTCGCAGATGCACGTGTTCCTCAAGCCCGGCGAGTTGCTCACCGGCGAGGTCAATGGGCAGTTCTATTCGCGGATGTGGCAGCTGGCCCGGGCCGACAGCTTCGAGCCACACAGCGAGGTGGCGGCCTGATCGTTTTTTCGACAGATCACTGTAGGCGCCGGCCTTGCCGGCGAACACCGGCGCAGCCGGTGCCATTGGCCAGCAAGGCTGGCTCCTGCAGCGTGCAAGCCGACCCACAAAAACAAAGCCCCGGCACTGGCCGGGGCTTCGTTCATCAGGAGGCGGTACTCACCACGCCCTGGGCCTCTTTAGGCGCCAGGCGGAAGGTGTAGTACAGCGCCGTCAGCAGCACCAGGAACGCCGGGCCGATGTACAGCGCCACGCGGGTGTCCGGGAAGTACGCCATCAGCCCCACCACCAGCACCAGGAACGCCAGGGCCAGGTACGAGCTCAGCGGCCACAGCCACATGCAGTACTTCAGCGCGTTGCGCTCGGCGCTGCTCAGCCCGGCGCGGAACTTCAGCTGCGCCAGCAAGATCATCACCCAGGTCCAGATCGCGCCGAAGGTGGCGATCGAGGTCACCCAGACGAACACCTTCTCCGGCACCAGGTAGTTGGCCAGCACGCCCAGCAGCAGCGCGCCGATCGACAGCAGCAGCGCATTGCGCGGCACGCCGCTCTTCGAGGTGCGGGCGAAGGTGGCCGGGGCCTGGCCGTTCTGCGCCAGGCTGTAGAGCATGCGCCCGGTGCTGAAGATGCCGCCGTTGCACGACGACAGCGCGGCGGTGATCACCACGAAGTTGATGATGCCGGCGGCGGTCTTGATACCGAGGCGCTCGAAGGTCATGACGAACGGGCTGCCCTGGCTGCCGATCTCGTTCCACGGGTAGATCGACAGGATCACGAACAGCGCCCCCACGTAGAACAGCAGGATGCGCCAGAACACCGAGCCAATGGCCTGCGGGATGGTCTTCTGCGGGTTGCGTGCCTCACCGGCGGTCAGGCCGATCATTTCCACGCCCAGGTAGGCGAACATCACCATCTGCAGCGACATCAGCACGCCAGTCACGCCGTTGGGCATGAAGCCGCCGTTGCTCCACAGGTTGGAGATGCCCATGGCCACGCCGTCGTTACCGAAGCCGAAGGCGATGATGCCGATGCCGCCGAGCACCATGGCGATGATGGTGACGATCTTGATCAGGGCGAACCAGAACTCGAACTCACCGAACGCCTTGACCGCGATCAGGTTGATCGCGCCCATGCTGCCCAGGGCCATCAGCGCCCAGATCCAGCGCGGCACGTCGGGGAACCAGATGCCCATGTAGATGGCCACCGCGGTGATCTCGGCAACGCAGGTCACCAGCCACAGGAACCAGTAGTTCCAGCCGGTGAGAAAACCGGCCAGCGGGCCAAGGTAGTCTTGCGCGTAACGGCTGAAGGAGCCTGCGACCGGGTTGTGCACGGCCATCTCGCCGAGGGCGCGCATGATCACCAGGATGGCCAGGCCACCGATGATGTAGGACAGCATGATGGCGGGGCCGGCCATTTCGATGGCCTTGGCCGAACCGAGGAACAGACCGACGCCGATACAAGCGCCAAGGGCCATCAGACGGATGTGCCGTTCGCCCAGCTCGCGCTTGAGCGGGCCGCCTTGGGCGGACTCGCCATGGGCAGGGTGGTTGCCGACGGACATAGCAATACAACCTCATTTTGTTATTGGATTTGACCTTCGTGCAGCACCGGCCCGACCGATAGGCGGGGCGTCGTCACGCCAGGCGGCCTTGTGGGCCAACCCGTCCACCGGGCACGGGGCGCCGGCAGGTCGAAGGGGTCGAGCAGTATAGGAAGGCACCTGTAGGGCTTTTCACTATATAAAGCAGGAAATTTGGCGAGAATTCTCGGCCAAAAGCCCTGGCACGGAGGGGCATTTCGGCCTCGCTCCGCCCATGCACAGGAATGGGGCAGCTACCTTAACAACATTGCCGAAGAATGGAAGTCGCACCAAAGGCGCATTTTTTTACATAGCGATCCGATGCGTCCGACAATTTTTTCAACAAATCCGGCCACCGTCTAAGCTTCAGGCAAGCAACGCGAAAATACTTGGCCGGACTCAAGACTATGGGCGCACTGTGGCAATCGGAACCAACCAGAACGGAAGCACCCAAAGCACCTCAGGCTGAAGCCCCCTTGCCCAAGACCCCACGCCAGCGTCGCCTGTGGTGGCGGCTGATCTTGCTGATCCTGCTGGTGGCCATGGTCGCCGTGGGCTTTGCCGTCTATGACGAAGTCCAGACCTCGCGCGTGCAGTCCCGCGAATTCAGCCGCCTGGCCAGCACCCTGACCTACGCCCTGGAGCCCGGCCCCAGCGACGCCATCGTCTATCCCGGCGAGGGCCCGTTCGACAAGCGCCTGGGCTACAGCGCCCTGGGCGAGTTCCTGCCGCGGTTGCTCAAGCGCGATTACCTGATCAACCAGCAGGTACGCTTCTCCCCGGCGCTGATGAACTATGTCGAGCACGGCCTGTTCGTGCCCTACATCGAGAAGATCCAGGCCGGCCTGTCGATCACCGACTGCCGCGGCGACACGCTGTATCAGTACAACTACCCGCAGCACCTGTACCCGAACTTCGCGGCGATCCCGCCGGTGATGGTCAACAGCCTGCTGTTCATCGAGAACCGCGAGCTGCTCGACCCGAAGGACCCGCAGAACAACCCGGCGGTGGACTGGCCGCGCTTCGCCAAGGCTGCCTACAGCCAGGTGGCCAAGTACCTGGCCCTGCCCGGCCAGTCCGCCGGCGGCAGCACCCTGGCCACCCAGTTGGAGAAGTACCGCCACTCGCCGGACGGGCTGACCGTCTCCGGCGCCGAGAAGATCCGCCAGATGCTGTCGGCCAGCGTGCGGGCCTACCAGGGCGGGCCCGACACCACCGAGGCGCGCGAGCGCATCGTGCGCGACTACCTCAACAGCGTGCCGCTGTCGGCGGTGCCCGGCCATGGCGAGGTACATGGCATGGCCGAGGGGCTGCGGGTGTGGTACGGCGCCGACTTCGACCAGGTCAACCAGGCGCTCAATGGTACCGCCACCGATGACAAGAGCCTGGCCGAGCGTGGCCTGGCCCTGCGCCAGGTGCTGTCGCTGATGATCGCCCAGCGCCGCCCTTCGCATTACCTGTCCAAGGGCCGCCTGGAGCTGGCCGAGCTCACCGATTCGCACATTCGCGTGCTGGCGGCCAACGCCATCATCGACCGGCCCCTGGCCGACGCCGCCCTGGCCAGCAAGGCGGTGTACCGCGACTGGGTGGCGCAGCCGACCATCGTGCCGATCATCACCAACAAGGGCATCAGCCTGGCCCGCAACCGCCTGGCGGCCATGCTCAACCGCCCGCTGTACGACCTCGACCGCCTCGACCTGTCGGCCACCAGCACCCTGCAGGCCGACCTGCAGGTGCAGGTCAGCCAGTACCTGAAGAACCTCGCCGACCCCCAGTTCGCCGCGCAGATCGGCCTGATCGGTGAACGCCTGCTCACCGCCAAGACCACCGACCAGGTGAGCTACAGCTTCACCCTGTTCGAACGCACCGCCGACGGTTCGCGGGTGCGGGTGCAGACCGACAGCACCAACCAGCCCTTCGACATCAACGAAGGCAGCAAGCTGGAGCTGGGTTCCACCGCCAAGCTGCGGGTGCTCACCACCTACCTGGAGATTGTCGCCGAGCTGCACGACAAGTACGCCGGCAAGCCCGCCGCCGAGCTGAAGAAGGTGCCGGTGGCCGAGCTCGACCGCATCAGCCAATGGTCGCTGGAGTGGCTGAGCCTCAACGGCAAGAACCAGAGCCTGGATGCCATGCTCGACGCGGCGCTGGAGCGCAAGTACTCGGCCAACACCGGCGAGGCCTTCTTCACCGGCGGCGGCATGCATGTGTTCAACAACTTCCGCAAGGAAGACAACGGCCGCAACCCTACCCTCAAGGATGCCCTGCGCGAATCGATCAACCTGCCGTTCATCCGCCTGATGCGCGACATCGTGCGCTATGTCACCTACCAGCAGCCGTTCAACCGCGAGCCCCTGCTCAAGGACGACACCGACCCGCGCCGCCAGGAATACCTGGCGCGCTTCGCCGACCGCGAAGGCACCAACTACATGATGCGGTTCTGGAAGAAATACCAGCGCAAGACCTCGCAGCAACGCCTGGACACCTTCCTCGACAGCCTGCGGGTAACCCCGCAGCGCCTGGCCGCGGTGCACCGCTACCTGTTCCCCGAGGCCGGCCAGGAAACCTTCAACGCCTTCGTCCGCGCCCACAGCAAGGGCGACAAGCTGGCCGCGGCCAAGCTCACCGACGGCCGCCTGGTGGAGATGTACGATGCCTATGGCCCCGGCAAGTACGACCTGCCCGACCAGGGCTACATCGCCAAGGTCCACCCGCTGGACCTGTGGATGCTCGGCTACTTGCTGAAGAACCCCGGCGCCTCGCTCAAGGACACCCTCAACGCCAGCCGTTTCGAGCGCCAGGAAGTCTACGGCTGGCTGTTCAAGAGCCGCCACCAGGGCGCCCGCGACAGCCGCATCCGCACCATGGTCGAGATCGAGGCCTTCACCGACATCCACCAGCGCTGGAAACGCGTCGGCTACCCGTTCGACCACCTGGTGCCGTCGCTGGCCACCGCCATCGGCAGCTCCGGCGACCGCCCCGCCGCCCTTTCCGAGCTGGTGGGAATCATCCAGAACGACGGGGTACGCCTGCCGACCCTGCGCATCGACACCCTGCACTTCGCCCAAAACACGCCCTACGAGACCCAATTGATCAGCGACCCCGACCGCGGCCAGCGAATCCTCCCGGTGGAAGTGGCGCGGGCCCTCAAGGGCGCCATGTCGCAGGTGGTCGATGCCGGTACCGCGCGGCGCATCTCCGGCAGCTTCAAGCTGCACGACGGCACGCCGCTGGTGATGGGCGGCAAGACCGGCACCGGCGACAACCGCATCGAAAGCTTCGGCGCCGGCGGCCGGCTGATCGGTTCGCGCTCGCTGAACCGCACCGCCACCTTCGTGTTCTTCCTCGGCGACAACCACTTCGGCACCCTGACAGCGTTCGTCCCGGGGCGCTCGGCCGAGGCGTTCAAGTTCACTTCGGCGCTGCCGGTACAGGTGCTCAAGGGCATGGCACCGATCCTCATGCCTTACCTGGAGCCGGGCAACCCTAACGCCTGCAAGGCACCAGAGGTGGCCGCGCAGCCATGACGGCAGCTACCTATCGATTAATCAGATAGTAATAATTCGTATTCAAGGGCTTGTATTGAGATATATCTTGAGTAATATCTTGCGATATATCTCACCACCACGAGACCCGCACCATGCGCGACCATTCCTCCCATGATGTCCACGAGCGCCGCCACGGTCGTGGCGAGCGCGAGCACACCCGTGGCGAACGCGGCCCACGGGTATTCGCCCCAGGCGACCTGAAACTGCTGATGCTGGCGATGCTCGCCGAGCAGCCCGGCCACGGCTACGACCTGATCCGCCAGATCGAAAACCTCTTCGACGGCAGCTACAGCCCCAGCCCCGGTGTTATCTACCCGACCCTGAGCTACCTCGAGGAAGCCGAGCAGATCAGCGGCATCACCCAGGGCAGCAAGCGCCTCTACACCATCACCGACACCGGCCGTGCCGCGCTGACCGAACAGGCGACGGCACTGGAAGGCGTGCGCATGCGCCTGGAAGTGAGCAAGCGCGCCCTGCGCGGCCACGACCGGCCGGCGCAAATCCATGAGGCCGTCGGCAACCTGCGCCACGCCCTGCACATGCACAACGGGCGCTGGACGCCCGAAGAAATCGAGCGGGTACGTACCCTGCTCAACGACACCGCCAAGGCCATCGCCTCCGGGCCGGCCGCACCTGTTAAGGAAGACACCCCATGAGCGACAGCATCCACCGCGTCAACCACGAGATCCGCCAGCGCCGCCTCGACGTACTGCGGGTCACCGAGCTCACCCCGCGCATGCGCCGTATCACCCTCGGTGGCGCGGAACTGGCCGGTTTCACCAGCGTCGGCAGCGACGACCACGTCAAGCTGCTGTTCGCCGCCAATGCCGCAGAGCAAAAGGCCATCGACGCCCGCAACCTGGGCCGCGACGGCGGTGCCCGGCCGACCATGCGCGAGTACACGCCACGGCGCATCGACCTGCTGAACAACGAGCTGGACATCGACTTCGTGCTGCATGGCGACGGCCCGGCGTCCACCTGGGCGGCCCAGGCCGCGCCCGGCCAGACCCTGGACATCGCAGGCCCGCGGGCCTCGATGGTGGTGCCGGACATCTTCGACAGTTACCTGCTGATCGGCGATGAAACGGCGATCCCGGCCATCGCCCGGCGCCTCGATGAACTGCCGGCGGGCCGCCAGGTACTGGCGGTGATCCAGATCGAGGACGAACAGGAACGCCAACCGTTGCCGAGCAAGGCGCAGGTCGAGGTGATCTGGGTACGCCGGGACCAGGAAGATGTGCTGGACAAGGTCAAGCACCTGGCACTGCCCCAGGGCCGCCTGTATGCCTGGGTCGCGCTGGAAAAAGGCCTGACCCGCCAGGCCAAGGCGCTGCTGCTGGACAAGGGCGTTCAGGAAGAGGCCTTGAAAGCGGTCGCCTACTGGCGTGCCGACGGTACCGCTGACGACGAGTGATCGCCTGCGGCCATGCACCGCGCGCCAGCATGGCTGGCGCCTACAGCTCGCACACGGCGTAGGATCCAGCCTTGCTGGCGAACCAGGCAACGCGGTGCCTGGCACCGGCCATGCCGCTGTTCGCCCGCCAAGGCGCCTACGCCCGCCCGCGCCCCAGCCAGCGGTCCACGCCCAGCAACACCGCGGCGATGCCCCAGAACCCCGCCAACACCGCCAGCGCGTTCACCATCACCTGCCCATAGCCCAACCGCGCCACGTCCACGAACGGGTAGGGATACACCCCGATCTCATGCCCGCGCAGCAGCACGAAGGCGAAGTACAACGCCGGGTACAACGCCCAGGCCACCAGGTGCCAGAGCCGCAGCTGCCCCTTGGGTACCACGCGCCACCAATACACGACGAACAGCACCGGCATCACATCGTGCAGCAGCTCGTCCGCCAGCCATTGCCAACCCTGGGGCTGCCACAGGTGACGCAACAGCAGGCTGTAGGCCAGGGCCACCAAGACGATGCTGGCGGTGACGCCTGCACTGATCGCCGGGGACAGCCACCAGCGCCGCGCCGCCGATTCACGGCCAAACGCGGCCTGGCTCAGCACGGTCGCCACCAGGGTATTGGTCAGCACCGTGAAGAAGCAGAACAGGTTGACCAGCCCACCGAGCAGGCTGGCCTGCTCCTGCCAGCGCGCCAGCAGCACCAGGTACAGCTGGATCGCCAGCCCCGTCCAGCCCAGAACGGCAGCCAGGGTCAGCCAGGGGCGGCGTGGCATCAGCCTGTGCGCTGCAGCTTCACGTACAGCTGCTCGACCTTCTCCCGGGCCCAGGGGGTCTTGCGCAGGAAGGTCAGGCTCGACTTGATGGTCGGGTCGCTCTTGAAGCAGCGAATGTCGATGCGCTCGGCCAGGCCCTGCCATTGGTAGTGCGCCACCAGCTCGGTGAGGATCTGCTCGAGGGTCTTGCCGTGCAGCGCGTTGTGATTGGCCGTGCTCATGCCAGTGCTCCAGGTTCGGGAAGGTGCGCACCTTACACGAGTGTAGTGGGGTAGTGGCAGCTGCGGCCTGTACAACTGCGCCCTGTAGGAGCGGCCTTGTGTCGCGAAAGGGCTGCAAAGCAGCCCCGGCAATTGATGCGTAAACGCTGAAAGCCTGGGGCCGCTTTGCGGCCCTTTCGCGACACAAGGCCGCTCCTACAGACAGCTGTGCAGGCCACAAAGTACTGGCCAGTGGCAAACAGCTTGTGATGAAATGTTATACAGTAACAATTAACATTTCTGCCAAGGACCGTCACTTCCATGCGTCACATGCCGCTTCACCTCTCGCCCCTCGCCGTTGCGCTGTGGCTGGCCTCACCCGCCAGCCAAGCGGTCGAACTGCAACCCCAGGTCATCACCGCCAACCCCCTGGGCAACGCCCAGCTGGCCGCGCCGAGCACCGTGCTCGAGGGCGACGCCCTGCTGCAGCAACAGCAAGGCAGCCTGGGTGAAACCCTCAACAAACAACCCGGCGTCGCCTCCACCTGGTTCGGCCCTGGCGCCAGCCGCCCGGTGATCCGTGGCCTGGACGGCGACCGCATCCGGATCCTGCGCAACGGCGTCGGCGCCCTGGACGCCTCGTCGCTGTCCTACGACCACGCCGTGCCGCTGGACCCGGTCACCGTCGAGCGGGTCGAGATCGTGCGTGGTCCGGCCGCCCTGCTGTATGGCGGCAATGCCATCGGCGGTGTGGTCAACACCTTCGACAACCGCATCCCCGACGCGCCCATCGAGGGGATCCACGGCGCTGGCGAACTGCGCTACGGCGGCGCCGACACCACCCGCAGCAGCGCCGGCAAGCTGGAAGCCGGCAATGGCGCCTTCGCCCTGCACCTGGATGCCAACAGCCGCCAGTTCAACGACCTGCGCATCCCCGGCTATGCGCGCAGTTCGAAGGTGCGCGATGCCGACGAGCCCGGCCGCAAGCACCGCCTGGAAAACAGCGACGGCCGCCAGGACGGCGGCGCCATCGGTGGCGCCTACCACTGGGACCACGGCTATGCCGGCCTGTCCTACAGCCGCTACGACAGCAACTACGGCTCGGTGGCCGAACCCGGCGTGCGCCTGGACATGCAGCAGGATCACTACGGCTTCGCCTCGGAACTGCGCGACCTCGACGGCCCGTTCAGCTCGGTCAAGGTCGATGCCGGCTACACCGATTACCAGCACCGCGAGATCGAAAGCGGCGAGGTGCACACCACCTTCAAGAACAAAGGCTACGAAGCGCGTATCGAGGCCCGCCACCAGCCACTGGGGCCAGTGGAAGGGGTGATCGGCGCCCAGGTCAGCCGCAACGAGTTTTCCGCCCTGGGCGAGGAAGCCTTCGTCCCGCACACCGACACCGACAGCCTGGCGCTGTTCCTGCTCGAGCAATGGCAAGCCACCGAACGCCTGAACCTGAGCCTGGGCGCACGCCTGGAGCACACCCGTGTCGACCCCGACGCCAAGGGCAACGCCACCTTCGTCGGCGCCGACAGCGCCAGCAGCTTCAACGCCTTCAGCCTGTCGTCCGGCGCCGTGTACCAGCTCGACCCGGTATGGTCGCTGGCCGCCAACCTCGGCTACACCGAGCGCGCCCCGACCTTCTACGAGCTGTACGCCAACGGCGCCCACGTGGCCACCGGCGCCTACGAGATCGGCGACCCGAACCTGAACAAGGAAAAAGCCATTTCCACCGACCTGGCCCTGCGCTTCGACAATGGCACGCACAAAGGCAGTGTCGGCGTGTTCTACAGCCACTTTCGCAACTACATCGGCCTGATCGGCACCGGCAACCTGCGCGAGGGCCACGATCACGACCACGATGATCACGATCATGACCATGATCACGACCACGACCACGGCGACATCCCCGAATACGCCTACCAGGGCGTGCGCGCACGGTTCTATGGCATCGAGGCGCAGGACCGCTGGCAGCTGCTGGAGAACCGCTATGGCAGCTTTGCCCTGGAGCTGTCCGGCGACTACACCCGGGCCAAGAACCTCGACAGCGGCGAGCCGTTGCCGCGCATCGCCCCGCTGCGCCTGAACAGCGGCCTGGTGTGGACGCTGGACCGCTGGCAGGCGCGGGTCGACGTGCAGCATGCCGCCGGACAGCACCGCAAGCCGGCCAACGAGACCAGCACCGAGGGCTACACCACCCTGGGGGCGAGCGTCGGCTACCGCTTCGACATCGGCCACAGTGAATGGCTGGCGTTCGTGCGCGGCGAGAACCTCACCGACCAGACCGTGCGCTATGCCAGCTCGATCCTGCGCGATATCGCGCCGGCGCCGGGGCGCAGCGTGCAGGTCGGCTTGCGCACCTCGTTCTGATGACATCGCGGGGCAAGTCGCATCGGCGCACCGCCGCTCCCCCCGAGGCAGTGGCGGTGCGCCGATGCGACTTGCCCGGCGATGGGCCAGGTAACTGTTACCCCATCAGCAACAATCCCCTGCGACATTTTGTCTTTTTTTCTTACAACTTCCGCTATATCCTCCCCGTCGCAAGCTGAATCGCTTCACTTTCCATCCCAAGCAGCCATTTCCCTTCGAAGACCCGCGCTTCGTTGCGCTTGCCGTTTACTCAACAATCAAAAGATAGCGCTATCTCATGTTGCAACTGCCCATTACCCGTTATGCCGGCTTCGCCCTCGCCACCCTGATCGGCGGCCTGTCCCCCACCACCAGCGCCCACGAGCTGTTCGCCAAGGACTCACCGTGGATGCTCGGCGACTGGGGAGGTACTCGCAGCGATCTGTTGGAAAAAGGCTACGACTTCACCCTCGGCTACACCGGCGAGATGGGCAGCAACCTGCATGGCGGCTACAGCCACGATCGCACTGCGCGCTACAGCGACCAGTTCACCTTCGGCGTGAACATGGACCTGCAAAAGCTCCTCGGCTGGCATGACAGCGAGTTCCAGCTGACCCTCACCGAGCGCCACGGCGACAACATCAGCAACGACCGCATCAACGACCCACGGGTCGGCGGCTTTACCTCGGCCCAGGAAGTCTGGGGCCGCGGCGAAACCTGGCGGATCACCCAGATGTGGATCAAGCAGAAGTATTTCGACGGCGCCCTGGACGTGAAATTCGGCCGCTTCGGCGAGGGCGAGGACTTCAACAGCTTCCCCTGCGACTTCCAGAACCTGGCGTTCTGCGGCTCGCAGGTGGGCAACTGGGTCGGCGGCATCTGGTACAACTGGCCAGTCAGCCAATGGGCCCTGCGCGTGCGCTACAACCTGAACGAGCAGCTCTACGCCCAGGTCGGCGTGTTCGAGCAGAACCCCTCCAACCTGGAGAGCGGCAACGGTTTCAAGCTCAGCGGCAGCGGCACCCAGGGCGCGGTAATGCCGGTGGAACTGGTGTGGAGCCCACGGATCAATGATCTGAAAGGGGAATATCGCGCCGGCTACTACTACAGTAATGCCAAGGCACAGGATGTTCTCAAGGACAGCAACGGCCAGCCGGCCGCCATCAGTGGCGCCGCCTACCGCAGCAGCTCCAGCAAGCACGGCTTGTGGCTCGGCGCCCAGCAGCAGGTGACTGCGCAGGCGTCCGACCAGTCGCGCGGCCTGAGCCTGTTCGCCAATGCCACGGTGCACGACAAGAAGACCAATGCCATCGACAACTATGTTCAGGCCGGTTTGGTTTACAAGGGGCCCTTCGATGCCCGCGCCAAGGACGACATCGGTTTCGCCCTGGCTCGCGTGCACGTCAACCCCGGCTACCGCAAGAATGCCCGCCTGCACAACCAGGTCGCCCAGCAGGACGACTACGACAACCCCGGCTTCCTGCCGGTGCAGGACACCGAATACAGCGCCGAACTCTACTACGGCATCCATCTGGCCGACTGGCTCACCGTACGCCCGAACCTGCAGTACATCCGCCATCCGGGCGGGGTGTCGCAGGTCGACGACGCGTTGATCGGTGGCCTGAAGATCCAGAGCAGTTTCTAACCCGACCCTTTCACACTACGGAGAACAGACGATGAGCACTGACGGTGCCGAGAATGGAACCCGCTGGCTACCCCGCCTGCTGGGCGTGCTGCTGTTGCTGATGGGCCTGGCCCTGCTGGCCGGCGGCATCAAGCTGAGCCAGCTGGGTGGTTCGCTTTACTACCTGATCGCCGGTATTGGCTTCGCCCTATCCGGCGTCCTGCTGCTGGCCATGCGCCGCATCGCCCTGGGCCTGTACGGCCTGGTTCTGCTGGGCAGCACGGTCTGGGCGCTGCTGGAAGTCGGCCTGGACTGGTGGCAACTGGTGCCACGCCTGGCCATCTGGTTCGCCATCGGCGTGGTCCTGCTGCTGCCGTGGGCGCGTCGCCCGCTGGTAGGCCCGGCCGCGAAGCTCAACACCGCGCTGCTCAGCGTCGCCGTGGTCGCCTCTGGCGCCAGCGCCGTGGGCAGCCAGTTCACCCACCCGGGCGAAGTGTTCGGCGAGCTGGGCCGCGACAGCAGCGAGATGGCCAGCGCCGCGCCGTCGATGCCCGACGGCGAATGGCAGGCCTACGGGCGCACCGAGCACGGCGACCGCTACTCGCCGCTGCGCCAGATCACCCCGCAGAACGCCTACCGCCTGGAAGAAGCCTGGCGCATCCGCACCGGTGACCTGCCGACCGAGAACGACCCGGTGGAGCTGACCAACCAGAACACCCCGCTGAAGGTCAACGGCATGCTCTACGCCTGCACCGCCCACAGCAAGGTACTGGCCCTGGACCCGGACACCGGCGCCGAGATCTGGCGCTTCGACCCGCAGGTCAAGAGCCCGGTGGGCACCTTCAAGGGCTTCGCCCACATGACCTGCCGCGGCGTCTCGTACTATGACGAGAACAACTACGTCAGTCGCGACGGCCGCCCCGCGCCGAAAATCACCGATGCCGGCCTCGCCGTGGCCCAGGCCTGCCCGCGCCGGCTCTACCTGCCCACCGCCGACGCCCGCCTGATCGCCCTCAACGCCGACACCGGCAAGGTCTGCGAAGGGTTCGCCAACCAGGGCGTGATCGACCTCACCCGCGGCATCGGCCCGTTCACCGCCGGTGGCTACTATTCCACCTCGCCGGCGGCGATCACCCGTGACCTGGTGATCATCGGCGGCCACGTCACCGACAACGAATCGACCAACGAGCCGTCGGGCGTGATCCGCGCCTACGACGTGCACGACGGCCACCTGGTGTGGAACTGGGACAGCAACAACCCGGACGACACCAAGCCCCTGGCCGACGGCAAGCAGTACAGCCGCAACTCGGCCAACATGTGGTCGATCGCCAGCGTCGACGAAGACCTCGGCATGATCTACCTGCCGCTGGGCAACCAGACCCCCGACCAGTGGGGCGCCGACCGCACCCCGGGCGCCGAGAAGTACAGCGCCGGCATCGTCGCCCTGGACCTGGCCACCGGCAAGGCGCGCTGGAACTACCAGTTCACCCACCACGACCTGTGGGACATGGACGTCGGCAGCCAGCCAACCCTGGTTCACCTGAAGACCGACGACGGCGTCAAGCCGGCGGTCATCGTGCCGACCAAGCAGGGCAGCCTGTACGTGCTCGACCGCCGCGACGGCACGCCGATCGTGCCGATCCGCGAGATACCGGTACCGCAGGGCGCCGTCAAGGGTGACCACACCGCGCCGACCCAGGCGCGTTCCGACCTCAACCTGCTCGGCCCCGAACTGACCGAACAGGCCATGTGGGGCGCCACGCCGTTCGACCAGATGCTCTGCCGCATCCAGTTCCGCAGCCTGCGCTACGAAGGCCAGTACACCCCGCCGTCCGAACAGGGCAGCCTGGTCTACCCGGGCAACGTCGGCGTGTTCAACTGGGGCAGCGTGTCGGTCGACCCGGTGCGCCAGCTGCTGTTCACCTCGCCGAACTACATGGCCTTCGTGTCGAAGATGATCCCCCGCGAGCAGGTGGCCGAAGGCAGCAAGCGCGAAAGCGAGACCAGCGGCGTGCAGCCGAACGCCGGCGCGCCGTACGCGGTGACCATGCACCCGTTCATGTCGCCGCTGGGCATCCCCTGCCAGGCCCCGGCCTGGGGTTATGTGGCGGCCATCGACCTGTTCACCAACAAGGTGGTGTGGAAGCACAAGAACGGCACCACCCGCGACAGCACCCCGGTGCCGATCGGCATGCCGGTGGGCGTGCCGAGCATGGGCGGCTCGATCGTCACCGCCGGTGGCGTGGGCTTCCTCAGCGGCACCCTCGACCAGTACCTGCGCGCCTATGACACCGGCAACGGCAAGGAGCTGTGGAAAGCCCGCCTGCCGGCTGGCGGCCAGGCCACGCCGATGACCTACACCGGCAAGGACGGCAAGCAATACGTGCTGGTGACCGCGGGCGGCCATGGCTCGCTCGGCACCAAGATGGGCGACTACATCATCGCTTACAAATTAGCTGAGTAAACGCTGCCCCACAGGTACAGCCCTGTGGGAGCGGCCTTGCGTCGCGAAAGGGCCGCGAAGCGGCCCCGGCAATCCGTGCAGTGTTGCTGGAGTTCCGGGGCTGCGTTGCAGCCCTTTCGCGACGCAAGGCCGCTCCCACACCATTGAAACCTGCCCCGCCCCGCCCCATCTAAGCACCATAGCCATTCACGCAGGTGCCCCATGAGCGACCAGCAGGATTTCCCGGAACACCCCGACGAACACAGCGCAGTCGATCACCTCGATCCCGCGGCCGAACCCGGCCACCATCTCGCCCTGCCCGGCCAGCAGCTGCCGGAAAAGGTCTATGTGATCCCGATCCACAACCGCCCGTTCTTCCCCGCGCAGGTACTGCCGGTGATCGTCAACGAAGAACCCTGGGCCGAAACCCTCGACCTGGTCGCCAAGACCCCGCACCATTCGCTGGCGCTGTTCTTCATGGACACCCCGGCCGAAGACCACCGCCACTTCGACACCCAGGCCCTGCCCGAATACGGCACCCTGGTGAGGGTGCATCACGCCAGCCGCGAAGGCGGCAAGCTGCAGTTCGTCGCCCAGGGCCTGACCCGGGTGCGCATCCGCACCTGGCTCAAGCACCATCGCCCGCCCTACCTGGTCGAAGTGGAGTACCCGCGCCAGCCCGCCGAGCCCACCGACGAGGTGAAGGCCTACGGCATGGCCCTGATCAACGCGATCAAGGAGCTGCTGCCGCTCAACCCGCTGTACAGCGAAGAGTTGAAGAACTACCTCAACCGCTTCAGCCCCAACGACCCGTCGCCGCTCACCGACTTCGCCGCCGCCCTGACCTCGGCCACCGGCAACCAGTTGCAGGAAGTGCTCGACTGCGTGCCCATGCTCAAGCGCATGGAGAAGGTGCTGCCGATGTTGCGCAAGGAGGTCGAGGTCGCGCGCCTGCAGAACGAGATTTCCGCGGAGGTAAACCGGCAGATCGGCGAACATCAGCGTGAGTTCTTCCTCAAGGAACAGCTCAAGGTCATCCAGCAGGAACTCGGCCTGACCAAGGACGACCGCAGCGCCGACCTGGAGCAGTTCGAGCAGCGCCTGCAAGGCAAGACCCTGCCCGACCAGGCGCAAAAGCGCATCGACGAAGAAATGGGCAAGCTGGCCATCCTCGAGACCGGCTCGCCGGAGTACGCCGTCACCCGCAACTACCTCGAATGGGCCACCGCCCTGCCCTGGGGCGTGTACGGCAAGGACAAGCTCGATCTCAAGCACGCGCGCAAGGTGCTCGACCGCCACCACGCCGGGCTCGACGACATCAAGGCGCGTATCCTCGAGTTCCTCGCCGTCGGCGCCTGGAAGGGTGAGATCAGCGGTTCCATCGTGCTGCTGGTGGGCCCGCCCGGGGTGGGCAAGACCAGCATCGGCAAGTCCATCGCCGAATCCCTTGGCCGGCCGTTCTACCGTTTCAGTGTCGGCGGCATGCGCGACGAGGCCGAGATCAAGGGCCACCGCCGCACCTACATCGGCGCCCAGCCGGGCAAGCTGGTGCAGGCGCTGAAGGAGGTCGAGGTGATGAACCCGGTGATCATGCTCGACGAGATCGACAAGATGGGCCAGAGCTACCAGGGCGACCCGGCCTCGGCACTGCTGGAAACCCTCGACCCCGAGCAGAACGTCGACTTCCTCGACCACTACCTGGACCTGCGCCTGGACCTGTCCAAGGTCTTGTTCGTCTGTACCGCCAACACCCTCGACTCGATCCCCGGCCCATTGCTCGACCGCATGGAAGTGATCCGCCTGTCCGGCTATATCACCGAAGAGAAGCTGGCCATCGCCAAGCGCCACCTGTGGCCCAAGCAGCTGGACAAGGCCGGCGTGGCCAAGACCAGCCTGAGCATCAACGACGCCGCCCTGCGCGCGGTGATCGAGGGCTACGCCCGCGAGGCTGGCGTACGCCAGCTGGAAAAACAGCTGGGCAAGCTGGTGCGCAAGTCGGTGGTCAAGCTGTTGGAGGATCCCGACGCCAAGCTCAAGATCGCCGCCAAGGACCTCGAGCCCGCCCTGGGCATGCCGGTGTTCCGCAGCGAGCAGGTGCTGGCCGGCAAGGGCGTGATCACCGGCCTGGCCTGGACCAGCATGGGTGGCGCGACCCTGCCGATCGAGGCCACGCACATCCACAGCCTGAACCGCGGCCTCAAGCTCACCGGGCAGTTGGGGGAAGTGATGAAGGAATCGGCAGAAATCGCCTACAGCTACATCAGCTCGAACCTCAAGCAGTTCGGCGGTACGCCGGGTTACTTCAACGAAGCCTTCATTCACCTGCACGTACCCGAAGGCGCCACGCCCAAGGACGGCCCCAGCGCCGGGGTGACCATGGCCAGCGCCCTGCTGTCCCTGGCCCGCGATCAAGCGCCGAAAAAAGGCGTGGCCATGACCGGCGAGCTGACCTTGACCGGCCAGGTGCTGCCGATTGGCGGAGTACGCGAGAAAGTGATCGCCGCGCGGCGGCAGAAGATCTTCGAGCTGATCCTGCCTGAGGCCAACCGCGGTGATTTCGCCGAGCTGCCGGATTACTTGAAGGAAGGGCTGACCGTGCACTTCGCCAAGCGCTTCGCCGACGTCGCGAAGGTGCTGTTCTGATCACCCTGCCGGATGCGCCTGAGGGTTTGCACATCTCCCTGTAGGAGCGGCCTTGTGTCGCGAAAGGGCCGCAAAGCGGCCCCAGCTATCTCCAAGTGAGCCAGAGATCCTTGGGGCGCTGCGCACCCCTTTCGCGACACAAGGCCGCTCCTACAGGGATCGCGCGTGGCAATAGGGCGCCAACACTGCCATCACAAACTTTCACCGGCTTCGGTTATCCTCAGGCCATTCCAGCTTCAGGAGCCAACATGTCCCTACCTCGCCTGCTCGTTCCCGCCGCCCTTGCCTTGCTCGCCGCCTGCGCCCAGCAGCCACAACGTACTGTCGAACTGGACGGCGAAAGCGAATGCCCCAAGCGCCTGGTCGTCGGCCAGAGCATGACCCTCACCCTGCCCAGCAACCCCACCACCGGCTATCGCTGGCTGGTGCAGAACCCCGCCTCGGAGATCCTGCGCAGCCTCGGCCCCGAGGTGTACAACTCCCCTGAGCAAGCCGGCCTCGTCGGCAGCGGCGGATTGTCCACCTGGCGCTTCCAGGCCAAGGCCGCAGGCGAGGGCCACCTGATCCTGGTCTACCAGCAACCTTGGGCCCCGGAAGTGCGCCCGGTGCAGACCTTCGATTGCGCCATCCGCGTGCTGTGAACGGACGGCGCCGGTCAGCCAGTCATGCAAGCGCGCCGCGGTTTGGCTAGAATGCCGCCCCTGTAGATTGCCAGCCGCCTGGACCCACCGTGAGCAAACAACCCGACCGCCTATTCGCCCAACCCCTGGAGCAGGTGCCTGACTTCGTCTTCAACGAAGACGTGGTGCAGGTGTTCCCGGACATGATCAAGCGCTCGGTGCCCGGTTACCCGACCATCGTCGAGAACCTGGGCGTGCTGGCCGCGCGCTTCGCCCAGCCGCACTCGGCGCTGTACGACCTCGGCGCCTCGCTGGGCGCGGTGAGCCAGGCCCTGCGCCGGCACGTGCGCGCCGAGGGTTGCCGGGTGATCGCGGTGGACAACTCCGCGGCCATGGTCGAACGCTGCCGCCAGTACCTCACCGCCCAGGACTCGATGTTCCAGGAGCTGCTGGCGGTGCAGGTGGTCGAGGCCGACATTCTCAGCCTGCCCTTCGAGCCTGCCTCGGTGGTGGCGATGAACTTCACCCTGCAGTTCATCGCCCCCGAACAGCGCCTCGAGCTGCTCGGGCGCATCCGCCAGGCCCTGTTGCCCGGCGGCGCGCTGATCCTCTCGGAAAAACTGCGTTTCGCCGACGAGCAGCAACAGCAACTGCTCAACGACCTGCACCTGGACTTCAAGCGGGCCAATGGCTACAGCGAACTGGAAATTGCCCAGAAACGCAGCGCCATCGAGCACGTGATGAAGCCCGACACCCTGGAAACCCATCAGCAGCGCCTGCGCGCCGCCGGGTTCTCCAAGGTGGTGCCCTGGTTCCAATGCCTCAACTTCGCCTCGCTGATAGCCCTGCCATGATCGATCTGTCCCCCCTCGTCCGCCGCCTGGCGGGCACGCCCCTTGCCACCTGGTCCCAGGGCCTGCAGGCGCAACTCGCAACCAAGCTGGAAAAGGGCCACGGCGACCTCGATCGCTGGCGCGGCGCCCTCGAGGCACTGCCACGCCTGACGCCCAGCGAAATCGACCTGGTCGACGGGCTGCGCCTGGATTGCCCCTGCGACGATGCCACCCGGGCGCAGATGCGCCAGGCACTGATGGGCCTGTCGCCCTGGCGCAAGGGCCCGTTCGAGCTGTTTGGCGTGCATGTCGACACCGAATGGCGCTCGGACTGGAAATGGTCACGGGTCGCCCCGCACCTGGACCTCAAGGGCAAGCGCGTGCTCGACGTTGGCTGCGGCAATGGCTACTACCAGTGGCGCATGCTCGGTGCCGGCGCCGACATGGTCATCGGCGTCGACCCCAACTGGCTGTTCTTCTGCCAGTTCCAGGCGGTGCAGCAGTACCTGCCTGAGCTCCCGGCCTGGCACCTGCCGTTCGCCCTGGAGGAACTGCCGGCCAACCTCGAAGGCTTCGACACCGTGTTCTCCATGGGCGTGTTCTACCACCGTCGCTCGCCCATCGAGCACCTGTTGGCACTCAAGGACTGCCTGGTCAAGGGCGGCGAGCTGGTACTGGAAACCCTGGTGATCGAAGGTGACGAAAACCAGGTACTGGTGCCCGAGGACCGCTACGCACAGATGCGCAACGTGTGGTTCCTGCCGTCGGTACCGGCGCTGGAGCGCTGGCTGCGCCGCGCCGGCTTCAGCGATGTGCGCTGCGTCGACGTCAGCGTTACCAGCGTCGAGGAACAGCGCAGCACCGAGTGGATGCGCTACCAGTCCCTCGGCGACTTCCTCGACCCGGCCGACCACGGCAAGACCCTCGAAGGCCTGCCGGCACCGCGCCGCGCCACCCTGCTGGCGCGCAAATAAAAAAGGCGCCCCAAAGGGCGCCGCAAGCCCCCTGCGCCGTGGAGCTGTCGCGGCGCAGGGGTGTACGACTCAATCCTTGGCCAGCTCGCGGGCCTTCTCCTCGGCCTTGCGTTCGCGCTCGGCCACGGCCTGTTGCTGGTCGCCATGCAGGCGCGCCTGGTCATCGCGGAACGCCTGCCAGAATTGCTTCGAACGCTCCGCGCCACCCTCGGCGAAAACGCTGGTGCTGCCCAGGGCGAGGGTCGCCAGCAGCAGGTACTTGGTCAGGTTCATCGTGCTTGCCTCGTGCTAACCGTATCGACAGGGCCAGCATGCCAAGGCGCAGCTAACAGCAAGGTGAGCCAGACATTACAGTGCTGCAAGGTCAGGTGCATTCGCCAGCAAGGCTGGCTCCTACAGTGTTGCCGCCGATCCTGTAGGAGCCAGCCTTGCTGGCGAACGCGGCGGGCCCTGTCACCCAGATGACCCCCACATTACAAATACGCAATCCCCGCCGCTTGCCCATTCGCATCCAGTAACATCCCCAGCGCTTGACCCTGATGTCGCTACAGGGTCGAGAATCGTCCCCCTTTCTCCGAACCGAGCCCGAGCATGCGCCTACTGATCATCGAGGACGAACCGCGTACCGCCGACTACTTGCAGCAAGGCCTGCGCGAGAACGGCTATGTGGTCGACTGTGCCCACACCGGCACCGACGGCCTGCACCTGGCCCGTCAGCAGG
Source organism: Pseudomonas sp. VA159-2 (assembly GCF_024126635.1). Lineage (NCBI taxonomy): Bacteria > Pseudomonadati > Pseudomonadota > Gammaproteobacteria > Pseudomonadales > Pseudomonadaceae > Pseudomonas > Pseudomonas sp. VA159-2. The sequence goes on from NZ_JAMYBV010000011.1 coordinate 84,714, forward strand.
CCTATGACCTGGTGATCCTCGACGTCAACCTGCCCGAGCTGGACGGCTGGGGCGTGTTGCAGCGCCTGCGCGCCGAGTCCGCCACGCGGATCATGATGCTCACCGCCCACGGCCGCCTGGCCGACCGGGTCAAGGGCCTGGACCTGGGCGCCGACGACTACCTGCTCAAGCCGTTCGAGTTCCCCGAGCTGCTGGCACGCATCCGCAGCCTGCTGCGGCGCAACGACCAGCACCTGCAGCCGAGCACGCTGAAGGTCGCCGACCTGGAGCTCGATCCCGGCCGTCACCGCGCCTGGCGCGGCGGCCAGCGCATCGACCTGACCGCCAAGGAGTTCGCCCTGCTGCACCTGCTGATGCGCCAGAGCGGCGAGGTGCTGTCACGCACGCAGATCATCTCGCTGGTGTGGGACATGAACTTCGACTGCGACACCAACGTGGTGGAAGTGTCGATCCGCCGCCTGCGGGCGAAGATCGACGACCCGTTCGAGGACAAGCTGATCCACACCCTGCGCGGCGTCGGCTATGTACTCGAGGCCCGCGCGTGAAGCGCTCGAGCCTGTCGCTGCGCCTGGGCCTGACCGTCACCCTGATGGGCGCGGCGCTGGTGCTGCTGCTCGCCACCCTGGCGGTGTTCGCCCTCGACCACGAACTGGACAGCCGCGCGCGCAAGGACCTGGCGCGCAAGATGCAGCAGGTCGAGCACAACCTGCGGGTCGACCTGCGCAGCGACGACCTCGGCGCCCGCGCCCACCCGCTGCTCGACCTGGTCATGGGCCATGACAACCTCAGCCTCAGCGTGCTGGCGGTCAACGGCCGCCACCCGGCCCTGCTCAGCCTGGGCCCGGCGTTGCAGTCGCAGCAGCTGCTGGCCCTGGATGCCGCCAACCGGCTGACCTTTCACGCCTGGCGCGACGGCGACGACAACCAGATCCTCACCGCCAGCCGCCTGATGCGCCTGCGCGACGACACCCCGGTCAAGGTGCTGATGTCGCTCAACCGCCGCGACGACAACAGCCTGCTGCAAGCCTACCTGCACTCGACCCTGCTGGCCCTGCCGCTGCTGCTGCTACTGATCGGCATCGCCGCCTGGAAGCTGGTGCAACGCGGCCTGCGACCACTGCGCCACTTTCGCCGGATCGCCGGGCAGGTCTCGGCCCACGACCTCGCCCACCGCCTGCCCGACAGCGGCCTGCCGGCGGAGCTGGCCGAGCTGGCCCGGGCCATCAACGTGATGCTCGACCGCCTCGACCAGGGCGTGCGCCAGCTGTCGCAGTTTTCCGATGACCTGGCCCATGAACTGCGCACACCGATCGGCAACCTGATGGGCAAGGCCCAGGTCACCCTGGCCCGCGAGCGCGATGGCGACAAGTACCGCGAGGCGCTGGAAGACAGCGTCGAGGAACTGACCCGGCTCAGCCGCATCATCAACGACATGCTGTTCCTCGCCCAGGTCAGCCAGCCGCAAACCCAGGTGGCGCTGGTGCCGGTGGCGCTGGCAGACGAGGTGGCCCGGGTCAGCGAGCTGTTCGCCTGCAGCGCCGAGCTCAAGGGGATTTCCCTGCACCTGCAAGGCTGGGGCACGGCGCTGGCCGACAAGCTTATGTTCCAGCGCGCCCTGTCCAACCTGCTGAGCAATGCGATACGCCATGGCCCGCAGGGCAAGCCGGTGGCCGTTGGCATCGAGCGGCAAGGCAACGAGATGGCCGTATGGGTAGAGAACCAGGGCACAGGTATCGGCGAGGCGCACCTGCCGCACCTGTTCGAGCGCTTCTACCGGGCAGGCGCCGGGCGTTCAAGGCTGGAGGGCGGCACCGGGCTGGGTTTGGCGATCGTGAAATCGATCATGCAGTTGCATGAGGGGCGCGTCGAGGTGAGCAGCCAGGCCGCTGGGCCGACGCGGTTTACCCTGGTCTTCAAGGCCGAGTGACGGCATGGCGGGACAAACCCGCTCCCACAAGGCGCAAACCACTGCTTGCGGGAGCGGGCTTGCCCCGCGACTGGCTTAGCGCGAGGCCGCGACGATCAGCGCTTTCATCTCGGCCACCGCGGCCTTGAAGCCGACGAACAGCGCATGGGCCACCAGCGCATGGCCGATGTTCAGCTCGTTGATGCCCTGGATTGCCGCCACCGCCTCGACGTTGTGGTAGTGCAGGCCATGGCCGGCATTGACGATCAGCCCTTGGCCGACGCCGAAGGCCACGCCATCCTTGATGCGCTGCAACTCGTCGGCCACTTCGCTCGGGGTTTGGGCATCGGCGTAGCGGCCAGTGTGCAACTCGATGGCGGGGGCGCCGACACGGCGCGAGGCCTCGATCTGCCGTTCGTCGGCGTCGATGAACAGCGACACCTCGGCGCCGGTGCGCGCGAGGCGCTCCACCGCGGCCTTGATCCGGGCTTCTTGGCCGGCAACGTCCAGGCCGCCTTCGGTGGTCAATTCCTGACGGGTTTCCGGCACCAGGCAAATGTGCGCCGGACGGATCTTCTCGGCGAACGCCATCATTTCTTCGGTGACGCCCATCTCGAAGTTCATGCGGGTCTGCAGCACGTCCTTGAGCAACAGCACGTCGCGCTCCTGGATATGCCGGCGGTCTTCGCGCAGGTGCACGGTGATGCCATCGGCACCCGCCTCCTCGGCGTCCAGGGCGGCCTTGACCGGGTCCGGATAGCGGGTGCCCCGGGCCTGGCGCAGGGTCGCCACGTGGTCGATGTTGACGCCGAGAAGCATGCGGTTGCTGTGAGTCACGAAGGGGCACTCCTGAGGGTTGAGGCCGACAGCATACGTGCTGATCAGCGCTTGCGAAACAGTTCCCGGCTGACCAGCGGCTTGGGCCCCAGGTGCACCGCCAGGGCCTGGCGCATCAGGCGCTTGGCGGCAAGCAACGTGCCGGGAGCCTCCCACTCGGCCTGGGCCAGGGCCAGCAGCTCGGCCCCCTTGAACAGGCCGGGCTGGAACAGCTCGACGCGCTCAAGGCCTGCGTCCACCTGCAAGCGGTACAGGCCATCGCCGACCACCGGCAGGCCGTTGGCGTCGTGATCCAGGGCGAAGGCATAGCCCAGCTCGTCCAGCAGGCGCCATTCGAACGAGCGCAGCAGCGGCTCCAGCGGCCGGCCGGCGGCCAGGGCCTGAAGGGTCAGGGTGTAGTGTTCGAACAGCGCCGGATGCGGCGCCTCGGCGGGCAGCAGGCGCATCAGCAGTTCGTTGAGGTAGAGGCCGCTGAACAACGCGTCGCCGTGCAGCCAGGCAGCGATACCGCTGCTGTCCAGGCGCCCGACGTTCTTCAGCTCGCCACGCCCGCGCAGCTCGACTTCCAGCGGCACGAACGGGCGCACCAAGCTGCCACCCTTGCCCCGCGCCCGGCGCAGCACCGCTCGCACTCGCCCCTGGGGGGTGAGGAAGTCCACCAGCGCGCTGGTTTCCTTGTAGGCGCGGCTGTGCAGCACGTAGGCGGGTTGGGCGGCTGGTTGTTCCATGACAATCTCTGAACCCAGGTTTGACGCCCCTCCTGTAGGAGCGGCCTTGTGTCGCGAAAGGGCCGCGCAGCGGCCCCTGGGATCTACGTATTAGTCGAGATCTGGGGGCCGCTGCGCAGCCCTTCGCGACACAAGGCCGCTCCTACAGGAGGGAGTACGGGGCTTACAGGTCGCCGTAGCCCAGCGAACGCAGGGCGCGCTCGTCGTCGGACCAGCCGCCTTTCACCTTGACCCAGAGGTTGAGCATGACCTTGGAGTCGAACAGCACTTCCATGTCCTTGCGCGCCTCGGAACCGATGCGCTTGATACGCTCGCCCTTGTCGCCGATGATGATTTTCTTCTGCCCGTCACGCTCGACCAGGATCAGCGCATGGATGTGCAGCACATGGCCCTGCTGCTTGAATTCCTCGATTTCCACGGTGATCTGGTACGGCAGCTCGGCACCGAGCTGGCGCATGATTTTCTCGCGTACCAGCTCGGCGGCGAGGAAACGGCTGCTGCGATCGGTGATCTGGTCTTCGGGGAAAAAGTGCTCGTTTTCCGGCAGGTGCTTGGCGATCTGGGCTTCCAGCGCTTCGAGGTTATGCCCCTGCTGCGCGGAAATCGGCATCACTTCGGCGTTCGGCAGTTGCTCCTGCAGCCATTGCAGGTGCGGGATCAGCTCGGCCTTCTCTTCCATGCGGTCGGTCTTGTTGACCGCGATGATCAGCGGGCCGGTCACGTACTGCACACGCTCCAGCACAAGCTGGTCCTCGTCGGTCCACTTGGTACGGTCGACCACGAAAATGACCACGTCGACGTCCTTCAGGGCCGCCGAGGCATTGCGGTTCATGTAGCGGTTCAGGGCCTTGTCGTTGGCCTTGTGCATGCCGGGGGTGTCGACGTAGATCGCCTGCACGTCACCTTCGGTCTTGATGCCGAGCATGTTGTGGCGGGTGGTCTGCGGCTTGCGCGAGGTGATCGCCAGCTTCTGCCCGAGGATGTGGTTGAGCAGCGTGGACTTGCCCACGTTGGGGCGACCGACGATGGCGACATAGCCGCAGCGGGTCGAAGTGTTCTCAGTCATTGCCATTCTCCACGCCCAGGGCGATCAATGCGGCGGCAGCGGCGACCTGCTCGGCGATACGCCGGCTGACGCCCTGCCCACGGCTTTTCTTGTTCAGCAGCACCACTTCGCATTCGACGAAGAAGGTCCGGCAGTGCGGTTCGCCCTGGATATCCACCACTTCGTAGCGCGGCAGGTCGCAGGCACGCGACTGCAGGAACTCCTGCAGGCGGGTCTTGGGGTCCTTGTTGGTGTCGACGAGCGTGAGGCCGTCGAACTCGTCGGTCAGCCAGGCCAGGATACGCTCGCGGGCGGTCTGCATGTCGGCGTCCTGGTAGATCGCACCGATCAGCGCCTCGAGGGCGTCGGCAAGGATCGACTCGCGACGGAAACCACCGCTCTTGAGCTCGCCCGAGCCCAGGCGCAGGTACTCGCCCAGGTCGAAGCCACGGGCCAGGCGGGCCAGGGTCTCACCCTTGACCAGGCGTGCGCGCAGGCGCGACAGCTGGCCTTCGCGGGCCTGTGGAAAGCGCTCGAACAGCGCCTCGCCGACCACGAAATTGAGGATGGCATCGCCGAGGAACTCCAGGCGCTCGTTATTGCGCCCGGCATAGCTGCGATGGGTCAGGGCCAGCAGCATCTGGTCCTGGTTCTTGAAGGTGTAGCCGAGCTTGCGCTCCAGGCGATCAAGGGAAGCACTCATGGGGCCACCCCGGCAATGTTCAACGCGTTGTTCAAATCAACATCCTGAAAGACGGTTTGACTGTGGTCCTGCGCCGGCAACGGCGAAAGCCCTCGCTCCCTGAGAACACAGCCTATGTCATAAATGCAAGCGGCGCCGTCCGTGGACAGCGCCGTCGTTACTCAATGGATCAGCCCGACCCGCGACAGGTTCGGGAAGTGGCTGAGTTTCGGCTCCGGCCAGCTCATCCAGACCGCGAAAGCCTTGCCGACGATATTGCGGTCCGGAACCATGCCGTGCAGTTCCTTGGGAATGTTCGGATCGTCCCAGAAACGGCTGTCGTTGGAGTTGTCGCGGTTGTCACCCATCATGAAGTAGTGACCCGCCGGCACGGTCCATTGCTGGTCCGGCGGCATGCGGTAGCGGGTCATTTCCTTGCGGATCAGGTGCTCGGCTTCGCCGAGTTTCTCCTTGTACAGCTCGGCGCTGCCCAGCGTGCCCGGCTCGCTGCCGACCAACTGCTCGGCAATCGACTGGCCGTTGACGAACAGGCGCTTGTCGCTGGTATAGCGGATCACGTCGCCCGGCAGGCCGACCACACGCTTGATGTAGTTGACGTTCGGGTCGCTGGGATAGCGGAATACCATCACATCCCCGCGCTGCGGGTCACCGACCTCGATGACCTTCTTGTCGATCACCGGCAGGCGGATGCCGTAGGAGAACTTGTTCACCAGGATGAAGTCGCCCACTTCCAGCGTCGGCTTCATCGAGCCCGACGGGATCTGGAACGGCTCCACCAGGAACGAGCGCAGCACCAGCACGATGAACAGCACCGGGAAGAACGACTTGCCGTATTCAACCAGCAAGGGCTCCTTGTTCAGGCGTTCGACCACGGCCAGTTCGGGCTGGCTGACGCTGCCCTGGTAGTTGGCGATCGCCGCGCGCCGGCGCGGGGCCAGGAACAGCAGGTCGAGCAGACCCAACAGACCGCAGACGGCAACGGCGATGACGAGCAACAGCGGGAAATTTAGCGACATAGGACCTAGCTATCCAACCTGAGCACGGCGAGGAAGGCTTCCTGTGGAATCTCCACGTTACCCACCTGTTTCATGCGTTTCTTACCGGCCTTCTGCTTCTCCAGCAGTTTCTTCTTACGGCTGACGTCACCACCGTAGCACTTGGCCAGTACGTTCTTTCTGAGCGCCTTGACGGTCGTCCGCGCGATGATCTGGCCGCCAATGGCTGCCTGGATCGCCACGTCGAACATTTGCCGAGGGATCAGTTCCTTCATTTTCTCGGTCAACGCACGGCCTTTGTAGGCCGCGTTGTCGCGGTGCACGATCAGCGCCAGGGCATCGACCTTGTCGCCGTTGATCAGCACATCCAGCTTGACCAGGTTGGCCGACTGGTAGCGGTCGAAATGGTAGTCCAGCGACGCGTAGCCGCGGCTGGTGGACTTGAGACGGTCGAAGAAGTCCAGCACCACCTCGTTCATCGGCATGTCATAGCGCACCTGCACCTGGCTGCCGAGGAACTGCATGTCGCGCTGCACGCCGCGTTTCTCGATGCACAGGGTGATGACGTTACCCAGGTGCTCCTGCGGCACCAGGATGGTCGCGGTGACGATCGGCTCGCGGAAGTCGGCGACCGCCGAGACGTCCGGCAGCTTCGATGGGTTGTCGACGACGATGGTTTCGCCGGTCTTGAGCTCGAGCTCGTAGATCACGCTTGGCGCGGTGGTGATCAGGTCCAGGTCGTATTCGCGCTCCAGGCGCTCCTGGATGATCTCCATGTGCAGCATGCCGAGGAAGCCGCAGCGGAAGCCGAAGCCCAGGGCGTCGGAGCTTTCCGGCATGTATTGCAGCGACGAGTCGTTCAGGGTCAGCTTCTGCAGGGCGTCGCGGAAGTCCTCGAAGTCGTCGGAGCTGACCGGGAACAGGCCGGCGTAGACCTGTGGCTGGATCTTCTTGAAGCCCGGCAGCACTTCGACTTCCGGGGTGTTGGACAGGGTCAGGGTGTCGCCCACCGGGGCGCCATGAATGTCCTTGATGCTGGCGATGATGAAGCCCACTTCACCGGCCTTCAGGTCGGCGGTCTGGGTGTGTTTCGGGGTGAACACACCGACGCTGTCGACCAGGTGCACCTTGCCGGTGGACTTGACCAGGATCTTGTCGCCTTTCTTGACGCGGCCGTGGCGCACGCGCACCAGCGAGACCACGCCCAGGTAGTTGTCGAACCAGGAGTCGATGATCAGCGCCTGCAGCGGCGCGTCGATCTCACCCTCTGGCGCGGGGATGGTCTGTACCAGGCGCTCGAGCACCTCGTCCACGCCCATGCCGCTCTTGGCGCTGCAAGCCACGGCGTCGGTGGCGTCGATGCCGATGATCTTCTCGATCTCGTCCTTGACGCGGTCCGGGTCGGCCTGGGGCAGGTCCATCTTGTTCAGCACCGGCATGACTTCCAGGCCCTGCTCGATGGCGGTGTAGCAGTTGGCCACGGACTGGGCCTCGACGCCTTGGCCTGCGTCGACCACCAGCAGCGCGCCTTCACAGGCCGCCAGCGAACGCGAGACTTCGTAGGTGAAGTCGACGTGGCCTGGGGTGTCGATGAAGTTCAGCTGGTAGACCTTGCCGTCCTGCGCCTTGTAGTTGAGCGTGACGCTGTGGGCCTTGATGGTGATGCCGCGTTCGCGCTCCAGGTCCATGGAGTCGAGGACCTGGGCTTCCATTTCGCGCGCCGACAGGCCACCGCACATCTGGATGAAACGGTCGGCCAGCGTCGACTTGCCATGGTCGATGTGGGCGATGATGGAGAAATTGCGGATATGACTCAAATCACTCACGGGTCAACACTCGAAAAGGCTGCGAGCCGGACGCCCGCCGAAAAATAGCCGGGAATTGTACCTCAAGCTGCGGGGATATGGGAGATTCCTCTATCAGTTGCGCCCGTGTTCGCCGGCAAGGCCGGCTCCTACAGCATTTGCAGCCTGCCCGGTCCCGTAGGAGCCAGCCTTGCTGGCGAAGCAGGCAACGCGATGGATGGATGACGCCCACCTGGAACAGGGGCTGATTGTTTGCTTTACGAAAAAAGGCAGCCGAAGCTGCCCTTTTCCTACCCTTTATCCCGCTTATTCAGCCAACTTGAAGGTAATGAAGCTGGCGCGCCCCTGACGCAGCACGCGCATCGACACCGAACGGTTCTTCGGCAGCTCCTTGGCGATTTCGGTGAACTGCTTGGCCGAGATGATCGCCTGGTTGTTCAGGTGGCTGATGACATCGCCCGGACGCAGGCCGATCAACGCTGCCGGGCCGTCCTGGACTTCCTTGATGACCACGCCGCCCTTGAGCTCCAGGGACTTTTTCTGCTCGGCCGTCAGGTCGGTGACCGAAACGCCAAGGCGATTGCTGCTGCGCTCGGCGCCACCCTGGCCGCCGGTGCCAATGTCGGCATCCTCTTCTGGCAAGGCACCAACGGTGATGTCGAGGTTCTGGCGTTTGCCGTTGCGGATGATCTCAAGCTTGGCCTTGGCGCCATCCTTGAGGCTGCCCACCAGGTGCGGCAAGTCGGCGGACATGACGATCGGCTGGCCGTTCATGCTCAGGATCACGTCGCCCACCTGCAGGCCGCCCTTGGCTGCCGGGCCGTCTTCCAGCACCTGGGCCACCAGCGCGCCGGCCGGCTTGTCCAGGCCGAACGACTCGGCCAGGTCCTTGTTGACCTCCTGGATCACCACGCCAAGCCAGCCGCGGCTGACCTTGCCGTCTTTTTTCAGCTGGTTGGACACATCCAGCGCCACGTCGATCGGGATGGCGAACGACAGGCCCATGAAGCCGCCGGAGCGGGTGAAGATCTGCGAGTTGATGCCCACCACCTCGCCTTTCATGTTGAACAGCGGGCCACCAGAGTTGCCCGGGTTGATGGCCACGTCGGTCTGGATGAACGGCACATAGGTGTCGTTGGGCAGGGTGCGCCCCTTGGCGCTGACGATGCCCTTGGTCACCGAGTGGTCGAAGCCGAACGGCGAACCGATGGCCAATACCCACTCACCGACCTTGAGTTTTTCCGAATCGCCCAGCTTGACGATCGGCAGGTTCTTGCCTTCGACCTTGAGCAGGGCCACGTCGGTGCGCGGGTCGGTGCCGACCAGCTTGGCCTGCAGCTCGCTGCGATCGGACAGGCGGACGATGATCTCGTCGGCGTCGGCGACCACGTGGTTGTTGGTCAGCACGTAGCCGTCGCTGGAAATGATGAAGCCCGAGCCCAGCGACTGGGCCTCACGCTGGCGGTCGCCGCGAGGCGAACGTGGTTGCTGCGGCATGTTGCGCTCGAAGAACTCGCGGAACATCGGCGGCAGGCCTTCGAGGTCGGGCATCTGCCCGGCGGCGACGCGGCGGTCCGGCAGCTTTTGCTTGGTACTGATGTTGACCACCGCCGGCGAGGCCTGCTCGACCAGGGTGGTGAAGTCCGGCAGGGACTCCTCGGCCTGGGCGCTGAGCACCTGGCCGAGCATGAGCACGGCGGCGAACATCGATAGGTAGGTTTTCAAGCGTGGTATTGACATACGGCTCCCGTCACAACGAGCGTAGTTAACAGTAAGGTCCCTGCAAACGCAGGAAAGGCCAGACTCCGAGAAGCCTGACCTATAGAAAATTTGCGGCTGGATTGCAAATGACAATGCTTTAATTTCATGTCAGCTCTGTGTAACAAGAGCTGTCAAAGGCTGTGCCGTCATTGCCGGGCCTGAACATCCTGGGCCCGCATCGACAGGGCGACGCGCTCGGCGGTACCCAACGGGATCTCCCCGACCACCGTGACCATCACCTTGCCTTTGGGGGTGTTCAGCCGTCGCGAAACGGCAACGGTCGGGCCCAGCTGGGCACGGGTGTCGACGCCGGACTCGTTGCCGATGGGTTCGAGGAACACCGAGAAGCGGGCCAGGCCGTCGTCGTACATCAGGCTGCTGACCGTGTGCTTGCTCGAGGGATCACGACGCTGCGCGCTGTTGACCAGCTCGAAACCCGGCGGCAGCCAGTCCGAGCGCCAGCCGGCGACGGCCAGGGCCGCATTGGAAGCGCCTCGTTCGACCGGCTTGCAGGCGGCGCTGGCCGTGAGGTCGGCGGCGCTGGGCGAGGTGTCTGTGTCCAGGCGGGTCATCTGGAAACGTTCGAGCAACTGGCCCTTGTCGTTGAGCATCAACGAGCGCAGCGGCAGGCCGGAACGGCGGTCCAGGTGCAATTCGAAGGCGTAGCGATGCTGGTCGCGCGGAGTCAGCGTGACGATCACCGCGTCGCGCCCGGCGACGCGTGACTTGCCCGCCACGCTCAGGTCGTACCAGCTCATCAGTTTCAGGGGATCGAGCACACGCGGCGCGGAATCGGGGGGCGTGCCCACACCGCTGGCCAGGTCGCCACTGACGCATTGCACCTTGCCATCGACCCGCACGATTTCCTGGGCCGAGCCGTCGAGCTGCAACAGCCGCTCGCTGACTTTGCCGTCCTGGACGCGATGCCAGATATCGTGGGTTGAAAAGCTGCCGTTGCGTTCGTAGACAAAGGCGCCCTGGTAACTCTGCGCCTGTTCGGCCCGTGCCAGCTTGTTCAGCCACTCGCTCGCCTCAGGCGAGGAGTTGGCTGCCAATGCCTGCACCGTCAGGCTGCTGCCGAGCAGCAGCGACAGGAGAGGTAGCGCGCGCATGATCCTCCTTACTTAGCGGTTTTCCAGGCTGGCGGCGCGAGCGTAGGGCAGTGCGGTCTCGTTGCCCTTGAGCGCGGACTCCTGGGCGTGCTGGCGCAGGTAGCCTGGCAGGCGCTGATCCCAGCCGGCCTGGTTCTGCAGCACACCGTTGGCCATCGGCCCGGTGGGTTGTTCACTGCCTTCACTATAGCCTGCCAGAACGGCCGGACCCTGTGCCTGCGGCATGCTCAGGCCCTGCTGGGCAGGCTGCTGGGCGGCAAGTTCGGCACCGCTGATCTCGTCCTGGTTGTAAAAGCGCACCCCGGCCAGCACGGCGACGGTCACCGAGGCGGCCACGGCCAGGCGGCCGATGCTGCGCCAAGGGCCCTGCTTGACCTTGGCCGGCACGGCCTCGTCGGCCAGCGCCGCAGACACCGCCGAGGCGATATCCAGCTTGGGCAGCAGCACTTCCTTGTGCATGGCAGCGCGGGCTACCTGGTAACGCGACCAGGTGGCACGGGTTTCGGCATCGTCGGCTGCGTTCAGCACGCGACGCAATTCAAGTTCGTCCGCTTCGTTATCCATCACCGCGGACAGCGATTCCTGCAAAGCTTCACGACTCATGGCGGTTCCTCTCTTGGCTGTCGCCGCTGTCTCAGGTTTCCTGCAACAAAGGTTGCAGGGCTTTGTCTATGGCCTCCCGAGCGCGGAAGATTCGAGAGCGCACGGTACCCACCGGACATTGCATGACACTGGCAATGTCTTCGTAACTCAGTCCATCGAACTCGCGCAGCGTCAATGCTGTACGCAGGTCTTCCGGCAGTTGCTGGATGGTGCGATGGACAGTGCCTTCGATTTCATCCCGCAACAACGCGCGCTCTGGGGACTCGAGATCCTTGAGACCATGATCGCCGTCGTAAAACTCCGCATCCTCGGAGCTCACATCGCTGTCTGGTGGCCGTCTTCCACGGGATACCAGGTAGTTCTTCGCCGTGTTGATGGCGATGCGGTACAGCCAGGTATAGAACGCACTGTCACCGCGAAAATTCCCAAGCGCCCGGTACGCCTTGATGAAGGCTTCCTGCGCCACGTCCTGCGCTTCATGGGTGTCGTGAACAAAACGCACGATCAACCCGAGAATCTTGTGCTGATACTTCAGCACCAACAGATCGAACGCTCGCCTGTCGCCGCGTTGCACACGCTCGACAAGCTGCTGATCCTCTTCCTGGGTTAGCATGAACACTCCTCGGTGGTCTCGAAGGAGCGTTGCAATAGCCATCGTTCAGGCTTGCAACCATAGACTCGGGCTTTGCGCAAAAGTTCTCCCCTCCAAGCAAGTTTCCTGCGGCCCTTGGTCGGCTCGCAAGGAAGACGCAGCGCGGTCACGGCCGGCTGCGTCGATAATCTGGTCTCATGTACGCAGGTGTCAGCCCAAGATAGAGCTGCCGCCCTGCATCGCCTCGGCAAACTGTGAGGTATGGGCAGCCTTCATAGGATTTCCCAGGGTATCGGAAAGTTCCACGAAGATCGTCGTAACCTGCGCAAGCGCCATTGGAAATCAGGCACCTGGGGCTGCTATAAAGGCATCCCGGTCTGCTTTCACGATAGTTTCACAGTGCCATCTGCGCTCGACTATTGTGCCGTGCCCCCTCCAAAGATTACTAGTGTCCCGACATGAGCCAACAATTCCAACATGATGTCCTGGTGATCGGCAGTGGTGCCGCCGGTCTCAGCCTGGCACTGAACCTTCCTGGCCACCTGCGCATCGCCGTGCTGAGCAAGGGCGACCTGGCCAACGGTTCGACCTTCTGGGCCCAGGGCGGCGTCGCCGCGGTGCTCGACGACACCGATACCGTGCAGTCCCATGTCGAGGACACCCTCAACGCCGGCGGCGGCCTGTGCCATGAAGACGCCGTGCGTTTCACCGTCGAGCACAGCCGCGAGGCCATCCAGTGGCTGATCGAGCAGGGCGTGCCGTTCACCCGCGACGAACACCACAGTGTCGACGACGGTGGCTTCGAGTTCCACCTCACCCGCGAGGGCGGGCATAGCCACCGGCGCATCATCCATGCCGCCGACGCCACTGGCGCGGCGATTTTCAAGACCCTGCTCGACCAGGCCCGTCAGCGTCCGAACATCGAGTTGCTGGAGCAGCGCGTGGCGGTCGACCTGATCACCGAGCGGCGCCTGGGCCTTGCGGGCGAGCGTTGCCTGGGCGCCTACGTGCTCAACCGCAACAGCGGCGAAGTCGACACCTTTGGCGCGCGCTTCACCGTGCTGGCCACCGGCGGCGCGGCCAAGGTCTACCTCTATACCAGCAACCCCGATGGTGCCTGTGGCGATGGCATCGCCATGGCCTGGCGCGCCGGCTGTAGGGTTGCCAACCTTGAGTTCAACCAGTTCCACCCCACCTGCCTGTACCACCCGCAAGCCAAGAGCTTTCTGATAACCGAGGCCCTGCGCGGCGAGGGGGCGCTGCTGCGCCTGCCCAATGGCGAGCGCTTCATGCCCCGTTTCGACCCCCGTGAAGAACTGGCGCCACGGGATATCGTCGCCCGCGCCATCGACCACGAGATGAAGCGCCTGGGCGTGGACTGCGTATACCTGGACATCAGCCACAAACCGGCTGATTTCATCAAGAGCCACTTCCCCACGGTGCATGAACGCTGCCTGGCCTTCGGCATCGACATCACCCGCCAGCCGATCCCGGTGGTGCCCGCGGCCCACTACACCTGCGGCGGGGTGATGGTCGACGCGCGCGGCCACACCGACGTGCCTGGCCTGTACGCCATTGGCGAAACCAGTTTTACCGGCCTGCATGGCGCCAACCGCATGGCCAGCAACTCGCTGCTCGAGTGTTTCGTCTATGGCCGCGCGGCGGCCGCCGACATCGAGGCGCACCTGGCAGCGGTGGCGATGCCGCACGCCCTGCCCTGCTGGGACGCAAGCCAGGTCACCGACTCGGACGAGGACGTGATCATCGCGCACAACTGGGACGAATTGCGGCGGTTCATGTGGGACTATGTCGGCATCGTGCGCACCAGCAAGCGCCTGCAACGCGCCGAACACCGGGTGCGCCTGCTGCTGGACGAAATCGATGAGTTCTACAGCAACTACAAGGTCAGCCGCGACCTCATCGAGCTGCGCAACCTGGCCCAGGTGGCCGAGCTGATGATCCGTTCGGCGATGCAGCGCAAGGAGAGCCGAGGGTTGCACTACACCCTGGATTACCCTGGCATGCTGCCCGAGGCCATGGACACCGTCCTCACGCCCACCCTCGTCTCGTAGGCGCCCGCCTTGCCGGCGAAGCAGACACCGCGGTGCATGGCACCGGCTGCGCCGGTGTTCGCCGGCAAGCCGGCGCCTACGGGGGATCATGCCAGGGGCCGGGGGCCATGCTCGCACCTCATCCCGATACCTCGGCCCAGCGCCGCCGGCTGTACTTCAGCCGCACCCGCAAGCGCCGATGCGCCTCCTGCCCCAACGCATCCCCTGGGATGCACTGCGCCTCGCTCCACCATCGGCCCTGGCGCACGAAGCGCAACACCACCAGCCCCGGCAACGCGACACTGTCACGGCACAAACGCACCGCCTGCCAGCCGCGCGCGCGGCTGTACAGGCGCCAACCACGCGTATCACGGCGCAAGCCGGTAATGGCCTGGGGATGGCTCAGCAGGATGCGACGGGGGATGGCCCAGCAGGCGTGGGCAAGGCAGGCGAGCGCCAGCAGGCAGCGCAGCCAGGCCGGCAAGGTGATTACCGCGAGGGTCGCCAGCGCCAGCGCCAAGCTGGCCAGGTAGGCCGTCAGCAGCCGGCGCGAGCCCTGCCAACGGCACTCGAATACTTCACTTGGGCTGGACACGGTCCAGGATGATGCGGACCATGCGTTGCAGCTCCGGATCTTCCGACTCGGTGCGCTCCATGAACCAGCCGAACATGTCCTGGTCTTCGCAGGTCAGCAGGCGACGGTACAGCTCGCGGTCGGTTTCGCTCAGGCTCGGGTAGACTTCCTGGGTGAAGGGGACCAGCAGCACGTCCAGTTCCAGCATGCCACGGCGGCTATGCCAGAAAAGCCGGTTGAGTTCAGTTTGTTCGACCATGGGGCCCTCCTCGAGTGGGCGCGCAGTATACCGCGCGGCGAACGAAGCGGCACAAGGCGTTGGTCTAGTCACCTACCTATTTTGTTACTGGCGTTCTATGATGGCCGCCAGTCTCTAGCTACCGCGATGACCCATGGCCGATTCCGCTTTCTTCTGTTCCCTCACCCATGAGGGCATCCTCGCCGTCCGCGGCTCCGACGCCGGCAAGTTCCTGCAAGGCCAGCTGACCTGCAACATCAATTACCTCAGCGACGATCATGCCGGCCTTGGCGCCCGCTGCATGGTCAAGGGCCGCATGCAGTCGAGCTTCCGTATCCTGCCCGAGGGCAACGGCTACCTGCTGGCCATGGCCGGCGAGCTGCTCGAGGCGCAACTGGCCGACCTGAAGAAGTACGCGGTGTTCTCCAAGGCCACCCTGGCCGACGAAAGCGCGGCCTGGGCGCGCTTCGGCCTGCAGCAAGGCGACAGTGCGCTTCGGGCACTGGGCCTGGCGGTGCCAGGCGAAGCCGGCGCTACCGTTCGCCATGAAGGCTTGATCGCCGTGACCGCCTCCACCGACCGCGTCGAACTTTGGGTACCCGCCGACCAGGCCGCCAGCGTCGCTGAGAAACTCGCGGCGCTGCTGCCCGCGGCTACGCTCAACGACTGGCTGCTGGGCCAGGTCCGCGCCGGCATCGGCCAGGTGATGGGCCCGACCCGCGAGCTGTTCATCCCACAGATGATCAACCTGCAAGCGGTCGATGGGGTCAGTTTCAAGAAAGGTTGCTATACCGGCCAGGAAATCGTCGCCCGCATGCAGTACCTGGGCAAGCTCAAACGCCGCCAATACCGCCTGGCGCTGGCCGAGACAGCGGTACCCGAGCCGGGCGCCGAGATTTTCTCGCCCACCCATGGCTCGTCGGTCGGCGAGGTGGTGATCGCTGCCAGCAGCGGCCATGCCGTCGAACTGCTGGCCGTGCTCAGCGCCGAGGCGGTCGCCGATGACAACCTGCACCTGGGCAGCCTGGAAGGCCCGCGCCTGACCTTGCTCGACCTGCCTTACGAACTGGACCGCGACCGGGAAATCCAGCGCTGACCAGCCCGCCCCGTGGTAACAGCGGGGCTGCACCACCATTGCCGTAGAGACGTTCATGAACAAGCTGGCCGAAATGGTCCAGGCGCAATTGCTCGCCGCCATCGACAAGGACGACCTGGTCCTGCCGACCCTGCCGGAAGTCGCCCTGAGCATCCGCGAAGCCGCCGAGGACAGCGATATCAGCGTGTCGGCCCTGAGCAAGGTGATCGGCCGGGATGCCGCGCTGTCGGCGCGCCTGATCAAGGTAGTCAACAGCCCGCTGATGCGCGCGGCGGTAGAGGTCACCGACCTGCACACCGCCATCACCCGCCTGGGCATCAACTACAGCTGCAACCTGGCCATCGGCCTGGTGATCGAGCAGATCTTCCATGCCCGGGCCCCGGCGGTAGAGCAAAAACTGCGTGATATATGGGCCAACAGCCTGGAAGTTGCAGGCATCAGCTATGAACTGTGCCGCCGCTACACCCAACTCAAGCCAGACCAGGCCACCCTCGGCGGCCTGGTCCACCAGATCGGCGCCCTGCCGGTGCTTATCTATGCCGAGGAGCACAACGAGCTGCTCTCCGACCCGGTCTGCTTGCACTTCGTGATCGAGCAGATCCAGCCGGTACTGGGCGACAAGATCCTCAGTGCCTGGGAATTTCCCGAACAGTTGATCACCCTGCCCGGCCAGGTGCAGGACCTGGACCGACGCACCGACCAGATCGACTACATCGACATCGTGCAGATCGCCCGCTGCATCAGCCAGCGCGGGCGCAGCCGGCCATTGGCGGCGTTGCCGGCCTATCGACACCTGGGGCTGCCGTTCGGTACCGAACTGGATATGCAAGAATTGCTCGATGCGCGCAGCCTGTTGCGTTGAACCGTCCGCCAGCGAGGCGGCCCAGTAGGCGCGGCTTCAGTCGGCGATGAAGCTCACCCGCACCTTCAACCCGCCCCGCTCGCCGTCATGCAAGCTGATCTGCGCCAGGTGCGCCCGGCAGATCTCGCCGACGATCGCCAGGCCCAAGCCGCTGCCCTGCGCGCTGCGCCGGTAGAAGCGCTCGAACACCCGCTCGCGCTCGGCCTCGGGAATCCCCGGCCCGTCGTCCTCGACCTCAAGCACTGCCGGCGCCAGCACCCGCAAGATCACATCGCCGCCCGGCGGGGTGTGCGCCAGGGCGTTGTCCACCAGGTTGCTGAGCAGCTCGTTGAGCAGGGTCGGCTCGCCCTTGAGCCACACCGGCGCCTCGGCCTCCAACGCCAGGGCCACGCCGCGGGCGTGGGCCAGCGGCGCCATGGCCATGCCCAGCTCGCGGGCCAGCTGGCTCAGGTCCAGGCGTTGGGCGCCGCCTTCGGCGATGGCGCGGGCGCCGTTCTCCACGCGCGCCATCGACAGCAACTGGTTGGCCAGGTGGGTCAGGCGGTCGGTGCCCTGGGCGGCGGCTTCCAGGGTGCTGCGCCATTCGCCTGGCTCGCGTGAACGCAAGCCCAGCTCGACACGCGCCTTGAGCGCCGCCAGCGGCGTGCGCAGCTCATGGGCGGCGTCGGCGATGAACTGCGCCTGGCGCTCGAACTGGCCGCGCAAGCGCTCGGTGAAATGGTTCAAGGCCCGTACCAGTGGCCCCAGTTCGCGCTGCACCTGCACCACCGGCAAGGCACGCAGGTCGTCCGGCTGACGCTCTTCCACCGCCGTGCGCAGGCGCTCCAGCGGACGCAGCGCGGCGCTGACCGCGAACCACACCATCACCAGCGCGCCGAGGGCCAGCATGCCCAGGCGCAACAGGGTGTCGGCCATCAGGCCCCGGGCCATGCGCACCCGCGCCTCTTCGGTCTCGGCCACGCGAATTTCGGCCATGCCGTTCATGTTCGGCTCGCTGACCGCCTTGAGCAGGCTGACCACGCGCACGTCCTGGCCGAGGTAGGTGGCGTTGTAGAAGCGCGCCAGGGCCGGGTAGTCGTCGGTGCGCGGCGTGCCCGGCGGTGGCGGTGGCAGGTGCTCGTAGCCGGAGATCAGCTTCTGCTGGATGTCCAGCACCTGGTAATAGATGCGCCCGGCGCTGTCGTAGGCGAAGGTATCCAGGGCCACGTAGGGCACATCCGCGCTGAGGGTGCCGTCGCGCTGCGACAAGCCGGCGGCGATGGTCCGGGCCGAGGCCAGCAGGGTGCGGTCGTAGGCGGTGTCGGCGGCTTCGCGGCCGTTCCAGTAGGCGCTCAGGCCGCTGGCCAGCATCAGCACCACCAACAGCAGCGCCAGGTTGCCCAGCAAGCGCCCGCGCAGGCTGCCGTTGTCACGCATCGCGGTGCTCGAGCAGGTAGCCCAGGCCGCGGAAGGTGACGATGTGCACCGGCTGGCCGTCGAGCTTCTTGCGCAGGCGGTGGATGTATATCTCGATGGCGTCGGGGCTGGCCTCCTCGTCCAGGCCGAATACCTGGGCGGCCAGTTGCTCCTTGCTCATCACCCGCCCTGGCCGGGCGATCAGCGCCTCGAGCACGCTCTGTTCGCGCTGGGTCAGGGTCAACGGCGCGTCCTCGAGGGTAAAACGCCGGGTATCCAGGTCGTAGACCAGCGGCCCGCAGCGCTGCTGGCGCTCGCCACCCAGCACGCTGCGGCGCAACAGCGCCTTGACCCGCGCCTCCAGCTCGGTCAGCTCGAAGGGCTTGGCCAGGTAGTCGTCGGCGCCCAGGTTCAGGCCATGCACGCGGTCCTTCACATCGCTGCGCGCGGTCAGCATCAGCACCGGCAAGGTCTTGCCGCGCCCGCGCAGGCGCGCCAGCACCTCGAAGCCGTCCAGCCGCGGCAGGCCCACATCGAGCACCGCCACGGCGTAGTCCTCGCTGGCCAGGGCCAGGTCGGCGGCCACGCCATCGTGCAGCACATCCACGGTCAAGCCCTGGCTCTTGAGGGCCTGGGCCACGCTTTCGGCCAGTTGCAGGTGGTCTTCGACCAGCAACACTCGCATCGGATTCTCCCTGCCCGGCATGGGCCTTTTGCGCGGAGTGTACCGCCGTGGCGAGGCCTGTGAAGCCCTCGCGAGAAACCTTTCACGCTGAAAGGTTAGCGAAAGGTTGGTTACCTAGCATCGCACCACGGTCGCCCCGCGCGCCGGCAAAAAGCACCAGCAAGGTGCAACACATAAGAACAATAAATGGAGTCACCGACGATGCTGTCCATGCAGCCGCAGGCGTTCGCGCCTACCCGTTCGTTCGCCGCCCGACCTTGCGCCCTCGCCAGCGCCTTCGCCCTTGCCGGTGTCGCGCCCATGAGCCAGGCCGCCTTCTTCGAAGACAGCACGGCCACCTTCGAAACCCGCAACATGTACTTCAACCGCGACTTTCGCGACGGCACCAGCGCGCAGCAATCCAAGCGCGACGAATGGGCCCAGGGTTTCATGCTCAACTTCGAGTCCGGCTACACCGAGGGCACCGTGGGCTTCGGCCTGGACGCGCTGGGCATGCTCGGGGTCAAGCTCGACTCCAGCAAGGACCGCACCGACACCGGCCTGCTGCCGACCCACGACAACGGCAAGGCTGCCGACGAGTACGCCAAGCTCGGCCTGACCGGCAAGGTCAAGGTCTCGCAGACCGAACTGAAAATCGGCACGCTGATTCCCGAGCTGCCCACCTTGCAGCCCAACGACGGGCGCATCCTGCCGCAGACCTTCGAAGGCGGCTTGATTACCTCGAAGCAAATCAAGGGCCTGACCTTCACCGGTGCGCGCCTGGAAAAAGCCAAGGACCGCAACGACACCAACTGGGAAGACCTGGCGCTGAACAACAAGAACAGCCGCTTTGGCGGTACCTTCAGCGCCGACCACTTCGACACCGGCGGCCTCGACTACCAGTTCACCGACCGCATCACCGCCAGCTACCACTTCGCCCAGCTCGACGACATCTACCGCCAGCACTTCATCGGCATGCTCGCCACCCAGCCCTGGGGCCCGGGCACCTTCGGCGCCGACCTGCGCCTGGCGATCAGCGACGATGCCGGCGCGGCCAAGGCCGGGCGCATCGACAACACCACCTTCAACGGCATGCTCAGCTACAGCCTGGGCGGGCACAAGGTCAGCGGCGCCTGGCAGCAGTTGTCCGGCGACAGCGCCTTCCCCTACGTCGATGGCGCCGACCCCTACCTAGTCAACTTCGTCCAGATCAACGACTTCGCAGGCGCCGACGAACGCTCCTGGCAAGCGCGCTACGACTACAACTTCGCCGCCCTGGGCATCCCCGGCCTGACCTTCATGGCCCGCTACCTCAGTGGCGACAACGTCAGCCGCGCCGCCGGGGGCGAGGGCAAGGAATGGGAACGCAACACCGAACTGAAGTACGTGGTACAAAGCGGCCCGTTGAAAAACGTCGCCGTGCGCCTGCGCAACGCCACCTTCCGCTCCAACTTCGCCCGCGACGCGGACGAGGTGCGGCTGCTGGTGAGCTACAGCGTGGCCCTGTGGTAAGCCACTAGCGGTAATCCATAACAACAACGCTCACGGAGTTAGACGATGACCTTTTCACTGCGCCGCCTCGTCCTCGCCACCGGTTGCCTGCTGTTGGCTGGCAACGCCCTGGCCGCGGAACCGAAACGCCCCGAATGCATCGCCCCGGCCTCGCCCGGCGGCGGTTTCGACCTGACCTGCAAGCTGGTGCAAAGCGCCCTGGTCAACGAGAAGATCCTCAGCAAGCCGATGCGGGTCACCTACATGCCCGGTGGCGTCGGCGCGGTGGCCTACAACGCAGTGGTCGCCCAGCGCCCGGCCGATGCCGGTACTTTGGTGGCCTGGTCCAGCGGTTCGCTGCTGAACCTGGCCCAGGGCAAGTTCGGCCGTTTCGACGAGAACGCGGTGAAGTGGCTGGCGGCGGTCGGCACCAGCTATGGCGCCATTGCGGTGAAAAGCGACTCGCCCTACAAGACCCTCGACGACCTGGTGGCAGCGCTGAAGAAGGACCCGAGCAAGGTGGTGATCGGCTCGGGCGGTACCGTCGGCAGCCAGGACTGGATGCAGACCGCGCTGATCGCCAAGGCCGCCGGGATCAACCCGCGCGACCTGCGCTACGTGGCCCTGGAAGGCGGCGGCGAGATCGCCACGGCGCTGCTGGGCGGGCATATCCAGGTGGGTTCCACCGACATCTCCGACTCCATGCCGCATATCCAGAGCGGCAGCATGCGCATCCTCGCGGTGTTCGCCGAGAACCGCCTGGACGAGCCGGAGATGAAAGACATCCCCACCGCCAAGGAGCAGGGCTACGACATCGTCTGGCCGGTGGTACGCGGTTTCTACCTGGGGCCGAAGGTCAGCGACGAGGACTACGCCTGGTGGAAGGCCTCGTTCGACAAGCTGCTGGCCTCGGAAGACTTCGCCAAGCTGCGTGACCAGCGCGAGCTGTTCCCGTTCGCCATGACCGGCGAAGAACTGGACGGCTATGTGAAGAAGCAGGTGGCGGACTACAAGGCGCTGGCCCGGGAATTCGGGCTGATCCAGTAAACCTCCCACGATCTTTGTAGGAGCGGCCTTGTGTCGCGAAAGGGCTGCGCAGCGGCCCCAGGATGTCAGCTTCGCAGCACGTATTGCCGGGGCTGCTTTGCAGCCCTTTCGCGACACAAGGCCGCTCCTACAGGGGCGCGTGTCATGCCGAACCATGAGGATTCTTCCATGATCCTGCAACGTATTTTTGCCCTGGCCCTGCTGGCGCTGTGCGCCGTGCTGGCGGTGATGGCCTGGCCCTACCAGGCCGCGTTTTCCTATGAACCGGTGGGCCCGCGCGCCTACCCGCTGCTGATGCTCGGCCTGATGGGCCTGGGCCTGCTGTACCTGGCGATCCGCCCCACGCCCATCGTGCGCAAGGACGACGAGCCGGAGCTGGACCGCGAGACCTTGGTCAAGATCGCCGCCTGCGTCGGCCTGCTGATCGTCTTCGCCGCCACCTTCGAGGCCCTGGGCTTCATCCTAAGCGCGGTGCTGGTCGGCATCCCCATGGCCCGCCTGTATGGCGGACGCTGGTTGCACAGCGCCATTGTGGTGATCGGCATGAGCGTCTTTCTCTACTGGCTGTTCGACCGCGTGATGGACGTGCCCCTGCCCCTCGGCCTGCTCGACGTACTGGAGAACTGACACATGGATACCTTGAGCTACCTCGGCCAGGGCTTCGGCGTCGCCTTGAGCCCATACAACCTGGTCACCGCCCTCACCGGCACCCTGATCGGCACCGTGGTCGGCCTGCTGCCGGGCCTGGGCCCGATCAACGGCGTGGCCCTGCTGATCCCCATTGCCTTCGCCCTCGGTTTGCCGCCGGAGTCGGCGCTGATCCTGCTGGCCGCGGTGTACCTGGGCTGCGAATACGGCGGGCGCATCAGCTCGATCCTGCTGAACATCCCCGGCGAAGCCTCCACCGTGATGACCACCCTCGACGGCTACCCCATGG
This sequence comes from Pseudomonas sp. VA159-2, assembly GCF_024126635.1. Classification (NCBI taxonomy): domain Bacteria; kingdom Pseudomonadati; phylum Pseudomonadota; class Gammaproteobacteria; order Pseudomonadales; family Pseudomonadaceae; genus Pseudomonas; species Pseudomonas sp. VA159-2. The sequence goes on from NZ_JAMYBV010000011.1 coordinate 107,156, forward strand.
CCCGCCAGGGCCTGGCCGGCGTGGCCCTGTCGCTGTCGGCCTGGAGCTCGTTCATCGGCGCGCTGATCGCCACCTGCGGCATGGTGCTGTTCGCCCCGCTGCTGGCGAAATGGGCAATCGCCTTCGGCCCGGCGGAGTACTTCGTGCTGATGGTGTTCGCCATCGTCGCCCTGGGCGGCATGGCCGGCGACAAGCCGCTGAAGACCTTCATCGCCGCGCTGATCGGGCTGTTCCTGTCGGCGGTGGGCATCGACGCCAACAGCGGCGTGTACCGCTTCACCGGCGACAGCGTGCACCTGGCCGACGGCATCCAGTTCGTGGTGCTGGTGCTGGGGCTGTTCTCCATCAGCGAGATCCTGTTGCTGCTGGAAAAGACCCATCACGGCCATATCGCGGTCAAGGCCACCGGGCGCATGCTGTTCAACTTCAAGGAAGCGGCGTCGGTGTTCTTCGTCAACATCCGCTGCGGCCTGCTCGGCTTCTTCATGGGCGTGCTGCCCGGCGCCGGCGCGACCCTGGCCAGTGCCGTGGCCTACATGACCGAGAAACGCATGGCCGGCGACAAGGGCAACTTTGGCAAGGGCGACGCCCGTGGCCTGGCCGCCCCGGAAACCGCCATCGGCGCCTCCTGCTGCGGCGCCCTGGTGCCGATGCTGACCTTGGGCGTGCCAGGTTCCGGCACCACCGCGGTGATGATCGGCGCGCTGACCCTGTACAACATCACCCCCGGCCCGCTGCTGTTCGAACAGCAGCCGGACATCGTCTGGGGCCTGATCGCCTCGTTGTTCATCGCCAACATCATGCTGGTGATCCTGAACATCCCGATGATCCGCATCTTCACCCGCATCCTCGCCGTGCCGAACTGGGCGCTGGTGCCGGTGATCGCGATCATCACCGCGATCGGCGTGTACGCCGTGCATGCCACCACGTTCGACCTGTTCCTGATGGTCGGCATCGGCATCATGGGCTACATCCTGCGCAAGCTGGACTTCCCGCTGTCGCCGATCCTGCTCGGGTTCATCCTCGGCGGGCTGATGGAGCAGAACCTGCGCCGCGCCCTGTCGATCTCCAACGGCGAGCTGGGCATCCTCTGGTCGAGCCCGATCAGCATGGGCGTGTGGGTGCTGGTGGCGTGCATGCTGAGCCTGCCGCTGCTGCGCATCTGGCGCAAACGGGCCCAGCAACGCCGGGCCGTGGCCGATGCCTGACCGGTCGTTGCCGCTGTTCTGGGCCACCGGGCTGGTCGGCCTGGCGGGTGGCTTTGCCGCCAGCCAGGTCGGCTGGCCCTTGCCGTGGATGGTCGGTGCGCTGCTGGCGATCATCCTGGTGCGCTGCCTGACGCCCTGGCAGCTCAGCGAGATCCCCAACGGCCGCAAGTGCGGCCAGTGGATCATCGGCATCGGCATCGGCCTGCACTTCACCCCGGCGGTGATCGAGCAGGTCGCCGAGCACTTCGCGCTGATCGTCTTCGGCGCGCTGTTCACCACGCTGTCCAGCGTGATCAGCGTGTGGCTGCTGCGGCGCACCGGCGAGGACCGCGCCACGGCGTTCTTCGCCAGCATGCCCGGTGGTTCGGGCGAGATGGTCAACCTCGGTGCGCGCAACGGCGCGGTGCTCAGCCAGGTGGCCGCGGCGCAGAGCCTGCGGGTGCTGGCGGTGGTGCTGTGCGTGCCGGCGCTGTTCAAGGTGTTGCTGGGCGATGGCGTGCCGCTGAATCATGCTGGTAGTGTCAGTTGGGGCTGGCTGGCCCTGATCGCGCCGTTGGGCGTTGCCGTGGCGCTGCTCTGGCAACGCCTGCGCCAGCCCAACCCCTGGCTGTTCGGGCCATTGCTGGTAGCCGCCACGGTGAGCCTTGCCGGCAATCTGCAGATTGGCTTGCCCAACGGCGCCAGTCAGATCGGCCAGTGGCTGATCGGCAGCGGCCTGGCCTGCCACTTCAACCGCGCGTTCTTCCGCCGCGCGCCGTCGTTCCTTGGCCGTACCTTGCTGGCCACCGCGCTGTGCATGCTGATTGCCGCGGCTGCGGCGTGGGGGTTGAGCCGGCTGACGCAGCTGGATCTGCGTTCGCTGACCCTGGGCATGATGCCGGGAGGGATTGCCGAGATGAGCCTGACGGCCGAAACTTTGCAACTGTCGGTGCCGTTGGTGACCGCGCTGCAGGTGATGCGCTTGTTGTTCGTGCTGTTTCTGGCCGAGCCGTTGTTTCGACGCTGGAATGCGGGGTAAAAGTGGGGGTCAACAGACTGGTATTTTTACCAGTTTCGCGGATTGATACAGAGGCGTTGAATGGGGCTCTTCTAGTATGTCGGAGCATCCCATATGGCCATGGTTTCGTTAACCGATCTGCTAGCACTGGTCGAATTGCTAACACAGGATCACCCTAAACCTACCCTGCTGCTGATCCACTCCGACCAATGCCCGCCCTGCAAGCAGCTTTATCCAAAGCTGGTGAAATTGGCCAAGCAAGGACAGGATTATGAGTTCCATTCATTCAACGTGGACATATGCGACCCCCACTGGATGAACTGCATGCTGACCCTGCTATTCAACAAGTGGGGAGTAAAGTACCTGCCTACACAGGTACTGCTCGCCAGCGGCAAAGACCCCAAGGTACTCGCCACCACCAAGATCGAGACCATCGAGCACGAACTCGCGTTGCTCAAAAAGCCAACGCTAGCGGCTTGAGTCAGAACGCGTAACGCAGGCCCACGCTGCCACTGCGGTCCATTCTGATCTTGCTGGCGTGGCTGGTCTCCACTTCGCCATACACCTGCAGCTGCCTGGATACCGACCAGGCAACCCCTGCCCCCAGCTCGGCACGCGAACCGGACAGGTCATTGTTGAACACGTTGTTGTTGACCTGCACTTCGTTGCGCTGGGCGAACTCGTGGGCATAGGCCGCCTTGACGTAAGGCTGCAGCATGCCGCCACCATCCAGCGGCAGGGTCTTGCCGACGATGGCGCCGACCTTGCCCATCAGCGACTTGGCCGTATCGCCCTCGGCACGCAGGCCATTGCTGAACGAATAGTCCTTGCCGGCCACCACCGCACTGGCCACCTGGGCGAACGGCTCGATGAAGTAGCCATCGCTGAGCTTGATATGCTTGCCTACCTCGACCGACCCGCTCAGGCCATGGGTATCGTAGTCGCCCTTGGCACGGGAATGGTCGCTCATGCCGACCGTGGCATGGTTCTGGTAGCGGTTGTACTTGACCACGGTGTCGACGTAATAGCCCGTCTCGCGGTCCAGCCAGGTGGCGTAGCCGCCCACGTAGTAGCTGTCGACCTTGCCCGAGGAGCCATAATCCAGGTTCAGGTCGGAGCGGCTGCTGCCCACCAGTGCCCCCAGCAACCAGTCGCTGTCGCCCAGTTGCATGTCGGCACCGAAGCTCATGCCGCGCTGGTTCTGCTGGTAACCGGTGCCCGTGCCGCCACTGGCGACGTTGTACTGGTTGCCGTAGGCACGCATCCACAGCCCGGCATTGCGGCCTTCGCTGTAGCGCAACTCGCCCATGCGGCTGCGCAGCGAGCTCAGCTCGCCATAGGCCACGGTGATCGGGGTGTTGAACAGGGCCATGGCGGTCATGGTGATCGGCGCCACGGTGCGGGTTTCGCGGTTCAGTACCCAGTCGGTGCCGTCCTGTGCCAATTCGTAGGAATACGCCCCCACATCGACACGCTCGCGATCATTGAGCAGATGGAATTGCGCGCCGCCGTCCGCCGTGCTGACCAGGCGCATGTTCTCGACCGTGGCTTCCTGGCCGTTGCTGGCCACCAACAGACCATGGTTGCCGCTGGAGGTGCCGGTAACGATCAGCTGGTCAGCCTCACCGCTGACGAAATCACCGGTCAGGTGGAAGTTACCGTTACCGGACAGGTTGCCCACGCTCAGCGTATGGAAGCTGCCACTGCCCCCAAGCACCACGGTGCCATTGTCGACATCCAGGTCATTGACGTTGCTGTTGCCAGTGAGCGTCCAGTGAGATGCATCGCTGATCGACAGCCGCCCGACCTGGGTTGCCACGCCCTCGAAACTGGAGCCGCCGGCCAACGACAGCGACTGCAGGTTCTGCACATTGCCCTTGAGTGCGCTGCCATTGGACAACGCCGCACGCACTGTGCTGCTGGCGTCGGCAGAAATACTGCCTTCGAGCGCTGCCTGATCGAGCGCCATATCCAATGTTGCGCCGTCGCTCGCCTGTACAGCGCCTTTCATCGCGCTGCCGTTACGCAACGCCACTTGGGTGCTACTGCCGGAGCCGGCGGTGATATTGCCTTGCAGCGTCGCTCGGTCGAGCGTCAGGTCAAGCTTCGCAGCGTTACCGACTTGCAGGTTGCCTGCCATCGCCGAGGTTTCGACCGACATCGTCGTCGTCGCCCGGTCCTGAACGTCCAGCAGCATGCCATTGCCGGCATGCAAGGTCGCACCATTGCGCAGGGTAATGCCGGCGACGGTATCGGTGCCGACCTGGATGGCCGAACCTGCTTGCCCGGTTACCGACGTACCATCCAGGGTCAGGTTTGGAGCGGTAGGGGTAGCGGCAGATTCGCGACGCAACTCGACCCCTAGGTTGCCCCCCGTGATCGAGCCTCCGGTGACTTGGGCCGAGCCCCCCGAGAGCAATAGCCCCCTGCCCGCCGAGTGGTTTGCCGTAACCACGGTGCCATTCATCGACACCGTGCTGTCGGCGGTAACCCGAACGCCAATGCCAGCACCCGTGATGCTGCCGCCATTCACCGTGGCACTCGATGGGAGGTTGTTCAACCTGGCCACTGACAAACCGGTACTGCCGGTTGAGACCAGCGTGGCATTGTTCAGTATCGCCTGGCTGCCGAACAGTTGAACCGCCGTCAGGTTGCCGCCGGAAATCGTAGCGCCATCGGCATTGAGCGTTGATCGATTGGCGGTAATATCCAGGGCCTGTGCCCCTGGTGTCATATTGAGTGTCGAACTGTTTTGCAGAATATAGTTTTCAGCCAGTTCACCGGCACCCACAGTTCTTGTTTCCCCCACAAGAACGGCCGCATGAGCCTGAATACCAGAAAACAATAAAGTAAAGGCAAATACCTTGGCGGTATTTCTTGAGCGGGCATTACGCGACATTGACTTGTATTGATTCATGGATAAGTGCCGTTGCTGATTCACAAGACCTGAAGTCAACAGACCACAGAATTTAGGCGGTATATCCTATGTAGGGAAATAGAAAAAATATGTAGGAATTTTCCTCACCTGCTGACTTACAAGGTTAACGGCATGCCGCAGAAAGCAAGCATGCCGTTAACGCTTTGCGTTACGCAGCGGGCAGGCAGCTGGCACTACCATTAAAGGTCAATACATAACGCACAGCCGACGGCCGAGAATCCTCTTCCAGGTTTCCAGTAGCCCGTTCGATATGCCACTGCGCAATGATCGAGCCTCGCGTGATATGGCTCCCTGGTGCGGCCGGATCTTCGAAGAAGGCCCGAGGCAGAAGTTCTCTGGAGAGCGTGATCAGCCCTGTGCGTGCCTGAGTTGCGTCGACGGTGACGTTCAACGAATGTGTGTTGGTCGGCAGCGGCGTGGTTCCAAAATCATCCCGGCTGAGCGTCAGGGTGACGGTGATATCATCGCGCTCCTGCAAGATACCGACAGGCTCCCTGATTTGCAGACTCACACCATTCTGAATGGGTTCGACACCCTGGCAGTTCAAGCGCCCAAGTGCCGCACCCGGCCCAGGTTCCTGAGTGGTGCCCCCCACTCGGCCAGTGAAGTTGGCCAGGGTAGTAATGCCGATGGTGAGGAATGTCACCTCCACCGAACCATTAGGTGCGTCTTGGAAGTTACCCGTGGTTGCCGACTCACGAACCCGGTAACCAATGGCAGCCGTGCCGTTGCTTCCATTTTCAAGGAAAGCCTGCGGAATAGGAACTTCAATAGTTGGCCCCGGCTCGTTACCTGCAATCGTGTAGGTAAAGGTATTCGTCGGGTTTCCATACCAAAGTTCATAGACATGCCCAGCAGCAGTTAAATCAATCGGTGTGAGTATCCAGAATGCATTGTCTCCAGGCCGAATAAAGCCGGTTACGCCGGAAGGCCGGCCAACGGCGGCCGGTGGTGTCAACGTGGTGGGGTCGACAACCAGTTGACTCAGGTCCACCACCACGACTGTGGGGTTATCCGGCTCCACCGGTACGGCTCCGTCACGCAGCACCTGGTAGTTCAAAGTAGCGTTAGTCCGAGGGCTGCCAATGGCGCCAAAATCGGCCCCGGAAAATGTCGCCCGATCAAGCGGCCAGCTGAACTGGCGACGGGCTACCACCCCATTCAGATCAAGGGTCATGATGATGACATCGCCATTGCGCAAGGTCGCATTCGCTGGAACGATCCCCTCCACGCCCCGATCGCGATCCGGAATAAACACGGGCGAAGCCATCACCGGTGCCAACAGGTTTTCAGGTGCCTGCACCATACTGATCGTCACGCTGACTTCGATCGACGAGTCCGTGCGATTTCCGGCTCGGTCCGTAAATCGCACGACCAGCTTGCCTGTGTACCCTTCAGGCAGGCCGCTGCGAATTGTGGCCATGTCGATCCTGACCAGGAAGGGATCGCCTGCGTCTCCCGGGGGTACATTCCCAGCGAGCAGAGGCGTGGCATGGCCAACTACATAAATCTGAAAAGTATCGCCTGGGAAATAATCGACGGGGCGAATAGCATTGACCTCGAACCCATCATTGTCCTCCAGATAACGCAGGTCGAACACACCGTTTTTGGTGGTATCGACAAATTCCAGAGCATCAGGGTTAGCACCTTCCGCGGGATCGATGAGGTCGAGCGTCACGATCTGCTTCGGTGAAGAGTTGCTGTTACCGGTATCGGTATTGATAACAGTATAGTGGATGACTTTCAGCCCATCCCCCCCCACCCGCAGGCTGGTATAAGGAATGACGAAAGCGCCAGGAATATCGGAATCCTGGGTAGGGTAATCGAACCGATAGGTATAGGGGAATGATTCGCCGTTAACGACTTCAGTGCCATTGATTACAGGCATGTCATTTACATAGGCCAGGAAGATATCGAACGATCCTGCAATGCCCTCCGTATCTCCCCAAGCTTTTGGACGCACGGGGTCATTAGGGTTAGCTCTTGGGTAGGCTAACTGCATGAAGAGCCCATCTAAACGCGAAGTAAGAGGAAAAAGGTTTTCCTTGCCATCGGCTGCGGGCAAAAGCACATTGGGAAGCTCAAAATCATCCAACGTATCATCCGCTTGAATACCAATACCTGAGGGCCGAAGACTCTTATTATAGCTATCTACTTCAGCGCGAACTTTTGCCAACGCTTCCGAATACCGGACCTTCTTGCTGATTTTCTCGAAACTTGTCATCGTCTTGCTCCAGAATATAAACTGTAGACAACAGATCGCCGTCCGCCGCACCCAGGCACGTCGCTCAGCATTGGAACGTTAAAAGACTTACTTACTGACTAATCACGTGGCAAATCCTTATCACTCCTGTACATCCCTCCATTCGGTTTTTGAAGATCAATTTTTACAGGTTTGCGGCCCGATGCCCGGTCAGCCTGGCCCGCCATCCTGTAGCTCACAATTGCTCGACACTTGAATTCCTTTTCGTCCTCCAGCCCTGCGCTTTCCAAAGGCGTTGCCAACCAAGGCTCGAACAGGTTTGCCGGCAGTTCCGTCTCGAAACCATCGAGGTCTTCGTTGCGCAACAAGAACGTTGCAAGGAGACGCTTGTCGACCAGAACCGGATCCTTTGCAGGATCACCGTTTGATTGGTCGGTAGGATTTCGACGGACTTCGAAGAACACTTCCACTGATTCACCCGCGAACCACAGCCCACGGTTTCCAGGCACCTTGATCTTGATCCCGTTCCACGGGCGTTGGAGACTGCCGATCCAGCCCCACAGGTTTTCTGCTGGAAATGTCACCGGTCGCAGCGCAGCTTGTGCCTGGCGCAAGTCGACAGTGAAGTCTGTTGGGCCAGAACGCTGTGGCCGTCCGCCTTGCACGACGAGATAATCCACGGTGCAAGGGAAAACGCGGCCATCGCCGTCCTTGAAGATCTCCGCTTGGGATACCGGGATACTGACGGGCCACGTCGTAGTTTGTTCAATGGTGACAACGGGCAGTGGCCGACCGTTCCAGAAGGCATGCAACTGATCGAAGGGCTGCAGTTCCGGAATGCGCCGTATCTCCACCGTGACATGATTGCTCGTGGCTTCAGTCCGATTGATCACCCCATCCGAAGCCAATGGCACCACAGGAAGCGGAAGATTGAAGAACGCGCCCAGTTGCAAGTTGATTTCCAGTGCATACGAAAACCACCCACGGTTGCCTGCGCGGTCGATTAGCGAGTAGTAAAGGAATTCCCGGCCATTGGCTCGGCGGCGCAAGGCCGCAGCCGGGATCGAAATTTCCAGGAAATCGTCAAAAGTTTCGCGCACCGTCACAACCGGTACGATCGGCTCCACCGGTTGCGCAGCGGTCGGCTCCATGCACAACTCCGCCTGGTCCTCAAGGTGAAAACCGTCCCACCGCGGAACTTTAACGACCAGCTCATTGTTATTGTTCGCCAGGTACTGATCATCAATTATAGGAGCGGGATTTTTCAGTACCGGCCTTTGCCCGGATTGACCTTCATGTGGCGCAGTCTTGTCCAGAAAGACTTCAACCGACTCAGACTTCGAAACGTTTCCGTCCTGAGTGACCCATACCTTGTAAAAAAGTCTGAACACCCCTTCGCTTCGCAAGAAGCGCTCAGGGATCGCAAACTCACGCTCAAATAAAAGTGGGAAAAGCTGCGTGGGGTCTTCCGGCATTTCCACTGTGCGATCTGGGACAACCTGATTCTGTACCCCGATCCCCAACCCTGAAATCATCCAGATCTGGAACGTCAAGGTTGCCCCAGGAAAGTAATTGTCCCTGTAGTGATCCCACGCATGCGGAATTACGACGTTCAAGGCTTGGGATTGAAACTTACGAGGTATCGTGAAGATACCTTCTTCGTCCGCCATCAACGGAAGCGCGTCCACAACCGTGAGCGCTGGGGATATGGGGGGGAGTTCACTCTCGACCAACGGCGCTTTCGAGGGTACGGACACTGTCATTTGAGAGGCCTCTGCGTAGATTCAACCAAACGATAATTTGGCTTGAATCTACGCCAGCGGCACTCAGGACATAACTAGCAGAATTAACAGGTCCGGTTTCTTACAGCACGGGCAACGACCAATCGATCGGCGCCATCCCATGCTGCTGGAGGAAGCCATTGGCACGGCTGAAATGCCCGCAGCCGAAGAACCCGCGATAGGCCGACAACGGAGACGGATGGACCGACTTGAGCACCAAGTGGCGGGTGCCGTCGATCAATTTCTGCTTGCTCTGGGCATGGGCGCCCCACAGCAGGAACACCACGTTCGGGCACTGCTCGCTGACCACCTGGATGACGCGGTCGGTGAAGAACTCCCAACCTTTCTTCGCGTGGGAGGCGGCGTTGGCACGCTGCACGGTCATGGTGGTGTTGAGCAGCAGCACGCCCTGCTCGGCCCAGCTCTGCAGGTAGCCGTGGTTGGGGATGGGCAGGTTCAGGTCGCGCTGCAGCTCCTTGTAGATGTTCACCAACGACGGTGGCGCGGGCACCCCGGGCTGCACCGAGAAGCACAGGCCATGGGCCTGGCCGGGGCCGTGGTACGGGTCCTGGCCGAGGATCACCACCTTGACCTGGTCCAACGGCGTGGAGTTCAGCGCATTGAAGATCAGCGGCCCAGGCGGGTAGATCTCCTTGCCGGCGGCGTACTCCTGGCGCAGGAACTCACGCAGCTGGTGCATGTAGGGCTGGTCGAACTCGGCGCGCAACGCGGCTTTCCAACTGGGTTCGAGCTTGATGCGATCATCGTCGGTCATGGGGGTATCCAATAGCAAAGTGGCGCGACACTAGGAAAGCCGCGCCGGCTTGTCAATCGATCCGACCGGCGACCGGCAGCTTCGTGCCAGGCAGCCATACTGGTGGGATGACCTGCGCGAGGTAGCCCATGTCCATTCACTGCGAGGTACTCACGGGGGCCGACGGCGCCCGTCTTGGCATCGCCACCCTGGATGCACCCAAGACGCTCAACGCCCTGACCCTGCCGATGATCGAGATGCTCGACGAGCAATTGCATGCCTGGGCCGACGACCCCGGCATCGTCTGCGTGCTGCTGCGCGGCAACGGGCCCAAGGCCTTTTGCGCCGGGGGCGATGTGCGGGCGCTGGTGCAGGCCTGCCGTGAACACCCCGGCAGCGTGCCGCCACTGGCGGCCGCGTTTTTCGCCAGCGAGTACCGCCTGGACCATCGCCTGCACACCTATCCCAAGCCGCTGCTGTGCTGGGGCCATGGCCATGTGCTGGGCGGCGGCATGGGGCTGTTGCAAGGCGCTTCGGTGCGTATCGTCACCCCCAGCAGCCGCCTGGCCATGCCCGAGATCAGCATCGGCCTGTACCCGGATGTCGGTGCCGGTTGGTTCCTCGCCCGCCTGCCCGGCAAGCTTGGCCTGTTCCTGGGGCTGACCGGCGCCCCGCTCAATGCCCGCGACGCCCTGGACCTGGGCCTGGCCGGCCGTTTTCTTGGCGAACACCAGCAGGACGCCTTGATCGAGGAGCTGCTGCAGTTGAACTGGCAGGAGCAGACCGCCCTGCAGCTCAACAGCCTGCTCAAGGCCGAGCAGCACCGCGCCTGGGCCGAGCTGCCCGAAGGCCAGTGGCTGGCGCGCCGGGCAGTGATCGATGAGGCCCTCGACGTAGCCGACCCGGTGGCAGCCTGGCGTGCCCTGGCAGGGTTGGCCAGGCACCCCGACCCGCTGTTGGCGGCGGCGGGCCAGCGCCTGCATGACGGTTGCCCGCTGACCGCGCACCTGGTGTGGGAGCAGATTCGCCGGGCCCGGCAGCTATCGCTGGCGCAGGTGCTGCAGATGGAATACGGCATGAGCCTGAACTGCTGCCGTTATCCGGAGTTCAGCGAGGGCGTGCGGGCGCGCTTGCTGGACAAGGACGACACCCCGCACTGGCATTGGCCGGATGTGGCACAAGTGCCAGCGGCGGCGGTGGAGGCGCATTTTGCCAATGTGTGGGAAGGTCGGCATCCACTGGCGGACCTGGGCTGAGCGCAAGCAAGGCTGGCTCCTGCGGGACCAGGCCAGTCGCACGCCCCGTAGGAGCCGGCTTGCCGGCGAACATCGGCGCAGCCGGTGCCATCCACCGCGGCGCTTGCTTCGCCAGCAAGGCTGGCTCCTACGGGCCAGGCCGGTCGCACGCCTCGTAGGAGCCGGCTTGCCGGCGAACACCGGCGTAGCCGCTGCCATCCTGCTCGGCACCGTTTTCGCCAGCGGCCCTCAACGCTGCCAGTTGTGGTTGCCTCGCGGATTACCCTGGCGGTTCGAATGCCAACGATCCCCGCGACCATCACGCCGCTCATGGCGGTAATCGTTGCGGTTGCGGTCCCCCCCGTAGTCATAGCGTTGACGGTTGCCGTAGTCGTACCGTGGGTTGCCGTGCCAGCGCGGCTGCAGGCCGGGCGCCGGGTACGGTCGGTGGTAACGCGGTGCGGGCTGGTAGTAGTAACGCGGCTGCGGCGCCACGTAGTAGCGGTCCTGGCGATAATAACCGGGGTACACGTAGCGATCGCTGGTGTAGTAGTCGCTGCGGTAATAGCCACCGCTCTGGTAATAAGGGACGCAAGCGGATGTCAGCAGCCCCAACAGGACAATGAGCAGGATTCGTCGGTACATGGCGGCCTCCTGGACCGCGAGGGTGCCCAGCACAGCGGCGCTGGCGGGCGTCGACGGCAATGCGTTCATCGACACAGGATCAGACAACACCACCGGGGTTCGGTGCGTTTTCTGCAACAAATTGAAACAGCTCGCCCTGCCCAGGCGCGCCCCTGTATCCCGCTCCGATATACTGGCCAGCCTGACACCCGGAATCGATCATGCCCGACCCTCGCCATTGCCCTGCCTGCGGCGCCCCCAACCGGTGCGGCCTGGCCGACCCTCGCAGCGCCGCCCAAGGTTGCTGGTGCTTCGGCGTGAGCATCGACCCGGCAATCATCCAGGCCCTGCCTGCCCATTTGCGCGACCAAGCCTGCCTGTGCCCGCGCTGCGCGCAGGTGGAGGCGCAACTCAAGGCGGACTCGCCACCGCCGATCCGCTAGAGCCAAGACCCGCCACCATGCGCCTCGACCGATTCCTCGGCAACCTGCCCTGCTACAACCGCCAGCAAGTACGCCTGCTGCTGATCCAGCGCCGTGCGCGCGTGGACGGCGAGGTGGTGACCGACCCGCTGCACCCGGTGCGTGAATTCAGCCGCGTCGAGGTGGACGAACAGGTGCACCAGGCAGGCCGCCCGGCGCGCTACCTGATGCTGCACAAGCCCGCCGGGTGTGTCAGCGCCACCCAGGATCCGCAACACCGCACGGTGCTCGATCTGCTGCCCGAAGAGCTGCGCGCAGACCTGCACATCGCCGGGCGCCTGGACTACAACACCACCGGGCTGATGATCCTGACCAACGACGGCCAGTGGTCACGACGCCTGACCCAGCCCCGCACGAAGTTGCCGAAGGTCTATCGAGTGCGCACCGAGGACGAGATCGGCGCGCATTACATCGACAAGTTCCGCGAGGGGTTCTACTTCGCCTTCGAGGACCTCACCACCCAGCCTGCCCAGCTGGACATCCTCGCCCCGCGCGAGGGCAGGCTGGCGATCGTCGAAGGGCGTTATCACCAGGTGAAGCGGATGTTCGGGTATTTCCAGAACAAGGTGGTGGGCTTGCACCGCGAGCGCATGGGGCCGATCGAGCTCGACCCAACCTTGGCCCCAGGTGAGTTCAGGGCCTTGAATCCAGCAGAAATCGCCGCTGTTTGATCCACATCGCCCTGTAGGAGCCAGCCTTGCTGGCGAACCAGGCACCGCTGTGGATGGCACCGGCCTTGCCGGTGTTCGCCGGCACGCCGGCGCCTGGGTGGGCAAGACCACTCAGGCGCTCCCTGGCAAAAGATCCTCTGAACGGCACTTGCGCGATCGCGCCGCCGCTGCTTGACTGCTAACTCGTCGGTCTGCATGTGACCATAAAGTCACACCCGTAGTCCAAGACGCCCTTGCCGGCCACCCGGGGTCTCGATGCCCTGGGGCACGGCAATCGCCCGCCACAACAATCACCGTCGACAAACGCGTCAAGGATCGACACCAGGGCCCACCGGTTTCTCTTCCAGGCAAATGCCTACCTGTCATAAAGAACGTGCACCCTAGGTGACGCGAATACCCTTTTTGCGCCAGGAGTCGATGACATGAGGCCAGAAATCGCTGTACTTGATATCCAAGGGCAGTACCGGGTTTACACGGAGTTGCATCGCGCCCATGGCGCCGAGAAGACCATCATCCTGATCAATGGCTCGCTGGCCACCACGGCGTCGTTCGCACAGACCGTGCGCAACCTGCACCCGCAGTTCAACGTGGTGCTGTACGACCAGCCGTACGCCGGCAAGTCCAAGCCGCACAACCGCCAGGAGCGCCTGCTCAGCAAGGAGACCGAGGCGCACATCCTGCTCGAGTTGATCGAGCACTTCCGTGCCGACCACGTGATGTCGTTCTCCTGGGGCGGCGCCTGCACCCTGCTGGCGCTGGCGCACCAGCCACGCCTGGTGCAGAAGGCCATCGTCAGCTCGTTCTCGCCGGTGATCAACGAACCGATGCGCGACTACCTGGAGCGTGGCTGCCAGTACCTGGCCGCCTGCGATCGCTACCAGGTCGGCAACCTGGTCAACGACACCATCGGCAAGCACCTGCCATCGCTGTTCAAGCGCTTCAACTACCGGCATGTCAGCAGCCTGGACAGCCATGAGTACGCGCAGATGCACTTCCACATCAACCAGGTGCTCGACCACGACCTGGCGCGGGCATTGAAGGCGGCGCGCAACATCGACATCCCGGTGCTGTTCATCAACGGCGAGCGTGACGAGTACACCACGGTCGAGGATGCCCGCCAGTTCAGCCAGCATGTCGAGCGCAGCCAGTTCAGCGTCATCCGCGATGCCGGGCACTTCCTCGACATGGAGCACAAGGCCGCCTGCGAGGCCACCCGCAGCGCCATGCTCGGCTTCCTCAAGCCGGTCGTGCGCGAACCCCGCCAACGCTACACACCGGTACAGGGGCAGCATGCACTGGCAATCTGAGCGCATCGGCGACCTGTAGCCCTCCCTCACCCGCAGGCTACGGGCCGCCGACAGGCTTTTTTATAACCTTGGGCTTCTAATTGGAGGGGGGTTATGGTAAAAAGTCGAGCGCCGAAGCGGGTATAGTTTAGTGGCAAAACGAAAGCTTCCCAAGCTTTAGTTGAGGGTTCGATTCCCTCTACCCGCTCCACTTTCGCCCTGGATACCCGCTGTATCCATCGCGCCTCTGGCAACACCCCGAATCCACGCACAAGGCCCGACTGGCGACACGCCAGCCGGGCCTTGTGCATTGTGCGATCAGAACGGCTTGGTCGGCAGGTACTTGCCATCCAGGGTGATCACCGCCCGCGAACCGCCTTCCGGGTCCTCGACCTTCTTCACCTCCAGCTTGAAGTTGATGGCGCTGATGATGCCGTCGCCGAACTTCTCATGCACCAGCACCTTCAGGGTGGTGCCGTACACCTGCAGCATCTCGTAGAAGCGGTAGATGGTCGGATCGGTGGGCACGCGGTTGTCGATGCTGCCGCGCAGCGGAATGGCCTGCAGCAAGGCCACCGCGTCGGCATCGAGGCCCAGCGTATCGGCGACTGCCTGGGCCGCGTCTCGCGGCAAGGCGTGCTGGCCAAGCAGCGCGGCGGTGACGAAGGCTTCGGACAGGCCGGTCCCCTCGCTGATCTGGGCGAACGACAGGTCCTTGCGGGCCTTGGCCAAGAGGATGACGTCGGTCAGGGCAAGACGGGCGTTCTGGCTGACTTGGGACTGGATCATGGCATTGCTCCTAGGGTGGGATGAATCGGTTTCAAACCGCACGTGGCAGTTGCGGGGCAAGGGCGCGCACCTCGGGGTGATGCGCCAGGGACACAAAGCGCCCGCTGGCGCCATCGAAAGTGTCGATGCGGCCACTGGCGATGTCGTAGACCCAGCCATGCAGCGCCAGCCGCCCCTGCTCCAGGGCCAGGCGTACCGAGGGGTGGGTCTGCAGGTTGGTCAATTGGGCGATCACGTTCTCGCGCACCATCGACTCGACCTTGGCCGCCGCGCTGGCATGGCGCCGGGCATCGTTGACCACCCGGGCCGACTCGGCGTAACGCAGCCAGCCGGCCACGGCGGGCATGTGCTCGAGGCAAGCGCAGTTGGCGATAGCGCTCATGGCGCCGCAGTCCGAATGGCCGCAAATGACGATGTCGCTGACCTGCAGCGCGGCGACTGCGTATTCCACCGAGGCCGACACGCCGCCCGGCTCCGGCCCGTACGAGGGCACGATGTTGCCGGCGTTGCGGATGACGAACAGCTCGCCCGGTTCGCGCTGGGTGACCAGCTCCGGCACCAGCCGGCTGTCCGAGCAGGAGATGAACAGGGCCCGCGGCTGTTGCCCGCTGGCCAGGTCGCGGAACAGCCCGGCGCGTTCGGGGAACGCGTCGCGCTGGAACTTCAGGAAGCCGTCGATGATGTCCTGCATGGTGCAAACCTCTAGCTCGCGTGGCGATGGAGCAGAGGTTAGACAGCGGTTACCATAAGGTAAAAGTCTCATTTATGATGAAGCGCATCGGATTATCTTATGCAGGCAAACCATGCTCGCCCGTCATGTCCATTACTTCCTGGCCGTTGCCGAACACCACAGCTTCACCCGCGCCGCTGCCGCGCTGCATGTCTCGCAACCGGCGTTGTCGCAGCAGGTTCGGCAACTGGAAGACAGCCTCGGCGCGCAGCTGTTCGACCGCTCCGGGCGCAGCACCCGCCTGACCGATGCCGGCGAGGTCTACCTGCGCCACGCCCGCGCCGCGCTGCAGGCGCTGCAACAGGGACAGCGCGCCCTGCACGATGTGGCCGACCTGAGCGAAGGCCTGTTGCGCCTGGCAGTGACGCCGACCTTCACCGCCTACCTGGTCGGGCCGCTGGTCGAAGCCTTCCACTGCCGCTACCCGAATATCCGCCTGCGCGTGCGCGAACTGCCTCAGGAACAGATGGAAGCCCTGCTGCTGGCCGATGAACTGGATGTCGGCATCGCCTTCGAACCCGTACATGCCCAGGACATCGAGGCCCGCCCGCTGCTGGTGGAGACCTTGGCGTTGGTGGTCGGTGACGGGCACCCCTTGGCCGGGCAGGCGGCGATCGATGCGCCGGCACTCGGGGAGCAATCGCTGATTCTGCTCGGCAGCGAATTCGCCACCCGCGAGCAGATCGACCGCTACTGCCGCCAGCACGCCATCGCCCCGCGCATCCTGATGGAGGCCAACGCCATCAGTGCCGTGCTCGAGGTGGTGCGTCGCACATCGCTGTCGACCCTGCTACCGGCCGCCATCGCCGCCGACACCGATGGCCTCAGCGCCCTGGCCCTGCTGCCCTGGCCTCTTGAACGCACCGCCGCGCTGCTGCAACGCCGGGGTGGCTACCAGAGCGCCGCCGCGCGTGCGTTCATCGAGGTGGCGCACGAGCTGGCCGGCAAACCGTAGGCGCCCGCCTTGCTGGAAAAGCAGGGCGCCTACACCGCAGCATCGCCGGACGCCGTTCATTGACCTGGCCCATGGCCATGTTCCATGGCCTGCGCCAGAATCGACTGGCACGCGCAGCGGCTGGCGGCGCATATACATTTCGTACAGACACTAAGCTTCCCGAAACATTTCCAAAGGACGGCGCATGTTTCTTTCCCGCTGGCTACCGGGCCTTGCCAACCTGTTGCACTACCGTCGCGAGTGGTTGCATGCCGACCTGCAGGCCGGGCTGTCGGTGGCCGCGATCCAGATCCCCATCGCCATCGCCTATGCGCAGATCGTCGGCCTGCCGCCACAATACGGCCTGTACGCCTGCGTGCTGCCGATGATGGTCTACGCCCTGATCGGCAGTTCGCGCCAGTTGATGGTCGGCCCCGATGCCGCCACCTGCGCCATGATCGGCGGCGCCGTGGCGCCCCTGGCCCTGGGCGACCCGCAGCGCATCGCCGAGCTGTCGGTGATCGTCACCGTGCTGGTAGGGGCGATGCTGATCGGCGCCGGGGTGGCGCGGGCCGGGTTCATCGCCAGCTTCTTCTCACGCCCGATCCTGATCGGCTACCTCAATGGCATCGGCCTGAGCCTGATCGCCGGGCAGTTGTCGAAGGTGGTGGGGTTCAAGATCGAAGGCGATGGTTTCATCCTCAGCCTGATCAACTTCTTCCAGCGCCTGGGCGAGATCCACTGGCTGAGCCTGGCCATCGGCCTGGCCGGGCTGGGCCTGCTGATCTGGCTGCCACGGCGCTACCCGCGCTTGCCGGCGGCACTGGTGACCGTGGTGGTGTTCACTGCCCTGGCCGGGCTGTTCGGCCTGGATCGCTTCGGTGTGGCGATCCTCGGCCCGGTGCCGGCCGGCATCCCCGAGCTGGCCTGGCCGCAAAGCAACCTGGCGGAAACCAAGAGCCTGCTGCGCGACGCCCTGGGTATCGCCACCATCAGTTTCTGCAGCGCCATGCTCACCGCCCGCAGCTTCGCCGCCCGCCATGGCTATGCGATCAACGCCAACCATGAGTTCGTCGCCCTGGGCGTGAGCAACCTGGCCGCCGGTATCTCCCAGGGCTTCGCCATCAGCGGCGCCGACTCGCGCACCGCGGTCAACGACATGGTCGGTGGCAAGAGCCAACTGGTGGGCATCATCGCCGCGCTGGTGATCGCCTTGATCCTGCTGTTCTTCACCGCGCCCATGGCCTGGATCCCCCAGGCGGCGCTGGGCGCCGTGCTGCTGATGGCTGGCTGGGGGCTGATCGACGTCAAGTCGCTAAGAAGCATCCGCAGCCTCAGCCGCTTCGAGTTCTGGCTGTGCCTGCTGACTACCGTCGGCGTGCTCGGCCTGGGCGTGCTGCCGGGCATCGTGTTCGCCGTGACCCTGGCCATCCTGCGCCTGCTGTACAGCATCTACCAGCCCACCGACGCGGTGCTCGGCTGGATGCCGGGCGTCGAGGGCCAGGTCGACGTGCGCCAGCACAAGGACGCGCGCACCGTGCCGGGGCTGCTGGTGTACCGCTTCGACGACGCGATCCTGTTCTTCAACGCCGACTACTTCAAGATGCGCCTGCTCGACGCCGTGCAGGGCAGCGAGCAGACCCAGGTGGTGCTGTTCGACGCCGAGGCGGTGACCAGCATCGATGTCAGTGGCATCGCCGCCCTGCGCGAGGTACGCGACACCCTCGCCGCCCAGGGCATCCATTTCGCCATCGCCCGTGCCCGCGGCACCTTCCTGCGCATGCTGGTGCGCTCGGGCATGGCCCGGGAGATGGAGGACAAGCTGCTGTTCGGCTCGGTGCGCGCGGGGATCCGGGCGTATCGGGTATGGCGCAACAGGAGTCGCCAGGCGCTGAAACAACAGTAAGGGAAAGGGGCTACGCCGTCTGTCGATGTTCAGGTAGCGACCCTAGGTGATTGGGACCAGGGGCGTGCCAGCCAGGGCGTTGCTGCGGCCCCCCACAACACCCCCCGCCTCATCAAGGCACCTGCCTCCTATGGAACGCACGCCTGCGCCACGGTCTGGGTACCCGGGCCGAGCAAGCTGATCAACCCGCAAGGCAGGCTGCCGCGCCATTGCAGATAGTCATGCCCCGCCGGGAACTCCACCTGCTCGACAGGGTAACCCTTGGCCAACAGCACATCGCGCAGGTGGCGGTTGGTATCGACGATCTTCGGCCCTTCGAACAACCCGGATTGCAGATAGAACCGCAGCGGCTGGCGTGGGGCCTTGACGTACTCGCGGGTCAACCAGCCGGGTTCCCCACCAGTCAGCGGCCACCAGTACGAGCCGGACATGCTCAGCACATTGCCGAACAGTTCCGGGTGCCTGAGCCCCAGGTAGGCCGATGCCAGGCCGCCGTAGCTGGAGCCGGCCACCACCGTGCGCGCAGCCGGCGCCGACAGGCCCTGGCCAGCGGCCCAGGGTATCAGTTCCTCGGCCATGAAGCGGGCGAACAGCGGGTTGGGCGGCAGCTCCCGCTCACGGCTGGCACCGCTGGGGTTGGCAATGATGATCGCCGCCGTGGGCGGTACCAGGCCATCGGCGATCAGGTTGTCGAGCATCGTCGGCGTCGGCACCTGGCGGGTGTAGGCATGGGCATCGAACAGCACCAGCAGTGCCTGGTCGGCCTTGCCCGCGCGCCAGCCGGCCGGGCGGTAGAGGTAGATATCCCGCTCATTGCCCAATAGCGTGCTGGCCAGGCGCATGCGCTCGACGCTGCCGCGCGGCACGTCGGCGCGGCGCTGTACCCACGGCTGCGGCGCGGCATCCGGCAGCTCCAGGCGCGAGCGCGACAACCATGGATCGCCGCTGGCGTCGGCGAAGCGGTGCGGGTTGAGCGGGTCGCGGCGGGTAGTGGCGAGAATCATCCGGCGGTCGTCGGAGGCCGGTACATCGGGCGCCATCTGGTAGCTCAGGCGGCTGGCCGCCGGTACCTCGAAGCTGCGATACCAGACATCGCTGCGGCCCAGGCGCAGCAGCGCTTCATGGCTGCCGGTGGGGGCGCCGAACACCCGCACGTTGTCCCGCGCACCACGCCAGAGGAAGGTCACCAGGCGCTGCCCAGGTTGCCCAGGCAGCGCCTCGACCATGGGCGTGCCGGCCTCGGCCCGTGCCTTCCAGAATGCCTCGGTGCTTGCGCCTGCCGCCAGTTGTTGCACCAGTGCCCGCATGGCCGGGCTGCGCAACGGCTCGTCTGGCCGGCGCTGTTCGGCCTGCGCCAGCACTTGCTCCAGGCGCAAGGCGAAGCGCGCATTCGGGCGGCTTGGCAGCGGCTCGGCACGCACGGCGAAATCGCCTGCCTGCTCGGCGACGAACAGGAAATCCCGAGGCTGGTCCAGGCCATCGATCAACAGGCGCACAGGACGCCCCTGGGCATCGAGCAAGCGCAGGCTGATATCGCCGTCCACCTTGCCGCGCACCAGATCACCGGCCTGCAGAGGCAATTGCCAGACCGGCCGACTGGCACCACCGACCTGGCCGTGGACCGCTTGCCCGACCACCAGGGCCGGCCCTTCGACGGCCAGGGCCGACGCCGACACCCAGGTCGCCAGGGCCAGCAGGCCGGTCCATTGCTTGATGCGTCGCATGTTCACCTCAGAAGTCGATGCTGGCGGAAAGTTTCAGGGTGCGTGGCTCGCTGACGGTGGCATAACCGTCGTTGAACACCCCAGCCCAATAGGCGCGGTTCTCGACGTTCTCCAGGCTGGCGCGCAGGGTCACGTCCTTGCTCAGCACGCGGGTGGCATAGCGCGCGCCAAGGTCGTAACGGGTCCACTGCGGGATCTTCAGCTCGTTGGCGGAGTCGAGGTACTGGGAACTGCTGTGAATGCCCAGCGCGGTCAGGGTCAGGCCCTGGACCCAGGGCAGGTCCCACTCGGCCCCCAGGTTGGCCGACCAGGCCGGCACGCCACGGGCAGTGTTGCCGTCCATCGCGCCACCGGCGGTCTTGCTCAATTGCGCCCGGGTGTAGGTCACGCCGCCGAGCAGGCGCACGCTGGGGACCAGTTCGCCGAACATCGTCCACTCCACGCCCCGGTTACGCTGCTCGCCGTCGTCGGTGTAACGGTTGCTGGGCTTGTCGTAGATCATGCTCGGCTTGTCGATCTGGAACAGCGCCAGGGTGTGGGTGAAATCGCCCAGGTCCCACTTCACCCCGGCCTCCATCTGCTTGGCGACATAGGGCGCGAACTGCTCGTTGTAGTTGGCCGCCTTCACGTCGGTGACCATGCCGCCCTGGGTCAAGCCCTCGATGTAGTTGGCATACAGCGACACGGGCGCGTCCCAGGGCTTGAGCACGATGCCCAGGGCCGGGGTCAGCTTGCGCTCGTCATAGGATGGGTTGCTCATCTTCTGCCGCACCCGCTGCGCGCGCACGCCCAAGGTCAGCAGCACGCGCTCGTCGAGAAAGCCCAGGGTGTCGGCCACGGCAACGCTCGACAGGGTGTTGTCGCCGGTCTTTTGGCTGCTGCCAGGGTCGGCGGCGATGATCGCCTTGCCGGGGTGATAGATGTTGGTGGTGTAGCCCTTGCCGGTGACAGTGGGCGCGCGGCCGATGTCCTGGTGCAGCAAGGTGGTGCTGAGCACCAGCTGGTGGCTGACCGGGCCGGTCATGAAGTTGCCGCGCAGGCCGGCCTCGGTGGACAGGCTGTGGGTGTAGCCGGCCTGGTTGTAGGTTTCGCCGCTGGCGCTGCCATCGGCCTTGGTCACCACCACCCGGGTCCCGTTGAGGAAACCGGCATAGCGGGTACGCGCGCCACCGACGCTGGCATAGGCGCTCCAGCTGTCGTCCAGCTGATACTCGCCACGCACCACCACGGCCTTGCTGATCTGCTTGGCATGGATGCCTTCGAGGATGTTGGTGTCCGGCTTCGGAGCCCGGGTGACCTGCTTGAGCTTGGAAAACCCAGCCATCATCGGGCTGCCGTTGTCGAGTTTCTCGTGGCTTTCGTAGGCGTCCAGCTCGAGCTTGAAGTCATCGCCGCGGTAGTCCAGCCCCAAGGAGGCCAGGGTACGGTCCTTGGACTGTTCGTTCACGCCGGTGTCACCACTGCCGTACACGCCGTTGAAGCGCACGCCGAAACGGCCATCGGCGAAACGCCGGCCAATATCGACATGCTCGGCCACATAGCCGTCCGACACATAGCTGCTGGTCAGCCGGGTCAGCGGCGCTTCGCCGGCGCGCTTGGGCACCAGGTTGACCACCCCACCCACGCCACCGTTGGGCGCCATGCCGTTGAGCAGGGCGCCAGGGCCCTTGAGTACCTCGACCCGCTCGAGGAACTCGGTCGGTACGTGGCCATCGGGGGCCAGGCCGTACAGGCCACCCAGCGCCAGTTCGGTGGAATCGAGGGCATAGCCGCGGATCATGAAGTTCTCGTAGGCATGCCCTTCGCCAGTGCTGAAGCGGATCGACGGATCGTTGCGCAATACCGCGCCGACCGTGCCGCTTTGCTGGTTCTCGATGGTCTTGGCGGTGTAGGCGGTGACGCTGAAGGGGGTGTCCATCAGGTCGCGGTTGCCCAGCATGCCGATCCGCGCGCCGCGGGCCACCTGGCCGCCGCTGTAGCTCTCGGGCAGGTCGCTGTTGAAGCCCGAGGCATTGACCGTGGTCGCGCCCAGGGTCAGCGCGCCGTCATCGCCGGGGCCGCGCAGGATGATCACGCCGCTCTCTTCCACCGCCACCAGTTCGGTGCCGGCCAACAGTTGGCGCAGGGCCTGCAACACCGTGTAGCGGCCGTGCAGGGCCGGCGCGCTGCGTCCGGCCAGCAAGCGGCTGTCGGCAGCGATCGCCACCCCCGATTCATGGGCCAGGGCATGCACCGTGGCTTCCAGCGACTGGCCCGGCAGGTCGAGGCTCAGCGCCTGGCTGTCGGCCAGCGCCAGGCTGCTGCCACCCAGGGCGCAGGCCAGGGCCAGGCGCCGCAGGGGGCCGGGGAAACGGGGGGTGAACGACGACATGATCAGTCCTTGCCAGAGGTGGGTTCACAGCTGAAGACGCGGCAGCGGCGGTTTACCCCTCAAAAGAAACTTAACGCTACCGCTTCGATTCGAGATTGCCGGGGGGCCGGCATGTCCAAGCCGAGCGGCCGACTCACTGGCGCACCAGCCGCTGCTGCCCTTGCCGCGCCACCAGCCGCACCGGCAGGATGGCCGGCAACGCCGCGAGCAGCACCTGCGGCTGGTCACTGGGGAAACTCCCCGTCAGGCGCAGACCGGCCACGTCGGGGTCGACCTGAACCCTGGGCGTGACATAGGCGTTGAGCTCGCCGATCACCTCGATCAGCGGCTGGTCGGTGAACGACCACCAGCCACGTTGCCAGTGCGCCAGGTCCGGGCCGTACGCCCCGCCGACGCGCAGGCTGCCCAGGCGCCCATCGCCGTCCAGGCAGATCCGCTCGCCGGCCTGCAGCTGCTGTTCGCCGCCTTGCAGGTCACGCACCCGTACCCGCCCCCGGGCCACAGCCACCTGCACCCGGCCGCCGCGGTCGCTGACCGTGAAGGCGGTGCCGAGCACTTCCACCCAACCAAGGCGCGTGCTGACCAGGAACGAGCGCCAACGCTCGTGGGCAACATCGAAGTAGACATTGCCGTGCAGCAACAGCACCTGGCGCTGGCCAGTGTCGAAACGCACCCGCAGGTTGCTTTCGGCCGCCACCCGCAACTGGCTGCCATCGGGCAATGCCAAGGTTTGCGGCGCTTGCCCGTGGGCGGTCTGCAGGTCTTGCTGGTAGGCAGCACCGCGCTGGACCATCCAACCCAGCCAACCACCGGCGGCCAGCAGCAAAGCCAGGGCGCCGCCCTGGCGCAGCACGCGCCGACGCGCCGGATCGAACCCCTGCGGCTGCAGCGCACCGCGCAATTGCGGGGCCAGACGGTGAACCAGCTGCCAGCGCTGCTCGGCTTCCTGCCAGGCCCGTTCATGCTCGGGGCTTTTACCGCGCCAGCGCTGGGCCAGCCCCTGGGTCTTGCGCACACGCTCGGGATCATCGCCATGCAGCGCCGCCAGGTAGGCCAGCGCCTGCTGCACCCTGCGCGGCGCCACCGGTTCAGTCATGACGCGCCGCCAAACGCAGTTCGGACAAGTCGAACACCGCCCGGGCGATATGCAGCTCCACCGATTTGGCCGACAACCCCAGCGCCGCGCACACCTCACGATGGCTATGGCCATGCAGGCGCACACGCACGAACACCTCGCGGCGCAGGCGCGGCATGCGCTCGATGCGCGCAATCAGGTGCTGCAACTGCTCGCGGGCGATCATGATCGCTTCCACGCTCGGGCTGAACGGCTCGGCGCGCAGCAACCAGTCCTCCAGTGCCGCCAGCTCGCTGCTGCGCCGCCGATACTGGTCGATGCACAGGTTGCGCGCCGCCTGGAACAGCAAGGCACGGGCGTTGATCACCGGGGCGTTGAGCGCATGGGCATAAGCCTGGGCGAAGCTCGACTGGGCGATGTCGGCGGCGTCGTCAGGGTTGCGCAGACGGCCGCCGAGGTAGCGCCGCAGGTCGCTGTAGTGAGCCAGGAGATCATCGACGATGGCCTGGAACGCCGGCTGGGCGTTCCAGGGGGTGGAAAGGCTGGTCATTGCGGTGACTGTGCGAGGCCTTTAATAGGAATTCCTATCATTCTCACACATGTCGTCGAGCCATCGCCAGCGGCTCAGTAGCCCAGCTTGCGCAGCAACTGCCCTTCGTTCTGTGGTACGGGCCGGCCATAGAAGCGCATCAGTTCGCCGGCGCGGTTGGTGAAGATGCCGTCCACACCGGCCTTCATCGCCTTGTCGTAATCCACTGCAGCGTCGAGGGTGTACACATGCACCAGCAGCCCTTTGGCGTGGCTGGCCTGGTTCATCCAGGGCTGGATCAGGTCGGAATAACTCTGCTCGCCCAGGTGGGTACGTACCGCCGAAGGGCCGGTGCCGATGGCGCCGTCGGCCTTGGCGTAGTCCAGCCAGCGCTCGAACTCGGCACGGTCCTTGGGTTGCTGACGGGCGTAGAAGGCCGCCTTGTCCTGCTCGCCAGACTCGCTGAAGTCCTGCCCGGAAGCCGGTTCGATACTGCCCTTGGCCACCCACAGCAGGAGAATCTTCGGTACCTGCGGCATAGCTTCGTGCAGCAACTTGAGGCTGTTGCGGTCGAAGGTCTGCAGTATCACCCGGCCCGGCTTGTCCAGCCAGCCACGGGCTTCGAGGCGTTTTTTCAGGTCTTGTTCGATGCCGGGGAACTGCGCCGGCTCCTTGGTTTCGATGTACAACCCAGGGTGTCGCGCGGGGTTGCCTTCGGCGATATCGATCACCTCGTCCAGGGTGAGGATGCGCTGCTGCTTGAAGGTTGCCCGGGCCCGCTCGGGATAGGCCTTGTTGAACCAGCTGCCGGCGTCCAGCGCCTTGAGCTCGGCCAGGGTGAAGGCGCTGACCGGGCTGGCCTTGCGCTCGGGGTAACGTTCGGCGACGTCGCTGGTACGCGCCAGCACGTCGTCGTGGACCACCACCAGCACGCCGTCGCGGGTGCGCTGCAAGTCCATTTCCAGGTAGTCGGCGCCCAGTTCGCGGGCCAGCAGGTAGGCCGGGGTGGTGGATTCTGGCGCATCGAAGGAAGCGCCCCGGTGGGCGATCACCGCCGGGCGGGCAATACCCTGGGCGGTGGCGAGTGCCTGGCCGTCGGCGGCCTGGGCAGTGGAGGTCGCCAACAAGGTGGCCAGCAGGAGGGTTTTGTACATTCAGGTAGTCCTTTGCAAATCGGGACCGCCCCTTGCGAGGGGGCGGCAGGGTCAACGGTGCAGTCCTTGAGCGCGCAAGCCTCGCACACTCTGCATGACATGCTAAAGTCCCCGGCGTTTTCCGCCTCACCCAACGGACCACCCATGCCCGCACTCGACGCCCACCTGCCCACCTGGACCGACCTCAACCAGCGCCACCCCAGCACTGCCCTGCTCCTGGGCAACGGTGCCAGCCGCGCGCTGTGGAAGCCATTCGGCTACTTCTCGCTGTACGAGCAAGCCCAGCAGGTCCGGCACAAGGGCCTGGGGGTGAGTGACCAGGCGCTGTTCAAAGCCGTGGGCAGCGAGTTGTTCGAACCGTTGCTCAGCCACCTGAACATCACGGCACGGACCAACGCGGCGCTGGCGATCAACGCCACCGCACCGCTCAACCGCTACTACTCGATCAAGGAAGCGCTGATCCACGCGGTGCGCGCCGTGCACCTGCCCTGGCCGCTGTTCGATGCCACGGCCCGCGCGACGATCAACCAGGCCCTGCGTCAGTTTCGCAACGTCTACACCAGCAACTACGACCTGATCCTGCCCTGGGCCGTGGCAGAGCATCCGCACGGTTTCGCCAACCTGTTCGATGAACAGGGCTTCTTCGACGTGCGCCGTACCGCGAGCGAAGGCACGCGCATCCTCCACCTGCATGGCGGCATGCACCTGTTGAAATTGCCCGATGGCAGTACCCGCCAGCGCAGCGCCGAACAAGCCGAGCTGCTCGAAGGCTTCGCCGTGAACATTCCCGGCGAAGTCCCGTTGTTCATCAACGAAGGCCCCAGCGACGACAAGCTGCGTGCGATCCGCGGCTCCGACTACCTGGCCTGGAGCCTGGGCGAACTGGCCCGCGAGGCTGGCGGGCTGTGCCTGTTCGGCCAGCACCTGGACGCCAGCGACCAGCACCTGCTCGACGCCATCCGCCAGGCACGGCCGCGGCACCTGGCGATCGCCATACGGCCGCTGAGCGAGGCGTCGGTGGTCAACCAGAAGCAGCACTTCATCGAGCGTTTCGGCGATCTTCAGTCTCTGCCGCTGCATTTCTTCGACGCCTCCAGCCATCCCCTGGGCCTGCCGCAACTGGCGATCCCGGTGCCAGCCGATTTCAACCGGCGGCGTTGAGCCAGGCACTTTGCTAATGTAAATAATTATCGATAAGATCCGCACCCTTTCCCCACGGTCTGCCCCGGAAAGCGTGCATGCAGCGCCCAAAACCCGACCCTGTCGCCCACGGTTTCTACGCCGACATCCTGCATTTCCTGCGCAAGCGCATGGACAATGCCAGCGATGCCGCGGACATGACCCAGGATGTGTTCGCCCAATGGCTGGGCTACCGTGACCGCGCCAAGGTCGAGCAACCCCGGGCCTTCCTGTTCCAGGTGGCGCGCAACCTGCTCAGCGACCACTGGCGCCGGCAAAAGGTGCGCCATGCGGCGCTGGCCGACGAGCCCCTGGCCGATGCACAGGCACCAGCCGCCAACGACCCGCTGGACCATGCCCAGCAACAGCAGCGGCTGAATCAATTGCGCCAAGTGCTCGACGAGCTCTCGCCGCGGCGGCGCGAAGCCCTTATGCTGCACCGTTTCGAGGGCCTGACCCAGGCCCAGATCGCCGCGCGCATGAACATATCCGTCAGCATGGTCGAAAAGCACATCGCCGCCGCCCTGCTGCAATGCAAGCAACGCCTGGACAGTGACACCGGCACGGAGCAGTCCCCATGACCCCCACCGACGCGCTCGACCCGCAGCCGATCGACGCCCAGGCGGCGAGCTGGTTCAGCCGCAACCGCAACAACCCGACGCGGGACGAGCGCAAGGCGTTCAGCCAGTGGATGCAGACGACAGAACACGCCCATGCCTACCGCCAGTTCGAGCAACTGTGGGACGACCTGGCCGCGCTCAAGCAGGCCAGTCGGCCGGTCGCCCTGCCCGTGCGCCGGGCGCCTCGCTGGCGGCCGGCCCTGGCAACCGCGGCGGCGCTGCTGTGCGCCCTGCTGGTTGGCAACCTGGGGGCCGGCAGCGCCACCTTCGAGCAGCGCATCGCCGCAAGCCCGAGCCTGCGCACCTTGCAACTGCCAGATGGCAGCGTGCTGTACGTCAACGCCCAGACTCGCCTACGCCTGGCGTTCGATGCCGAGCGCCGGTTGATCCACCTCGACCATGGCCAGCTGTACATCGAAGTCGCCGCCGACAAGGAACGCCCGTTGTTCGTCGATGCCGGCAGTGGCCGCGTGCGCGTGGTCGGCACCGGCTTCGACCTGCGCCGTGGCGAGCGCGAGCTGGTGGTCGGCGTCGCCCATGGCCAGGTGGCCTTCGAAACCCCCGGTGAGCGCCACCCACCGGTGCTGCTCGGCGCCCAGCAGGGCGCCACCTACGACCTCGCCCGCGGCACCCTGACCCGCCACGACCTGGGCGAGCAGGCGGTGGCCGACTGGCGCGAAGGGCACGTGAGCTTTCGCAATCGCGAACTGGCCAGCCTGATCGACGAGGTCGGCCTGTACCGCCAGCACCCCGTACTGCTGGCCGACCCGGCGCTGGGTCGCTACAAGGTGTCCGGCAACCTCGACGTGCAGGACCCCGATGCCCTGCTCAATGCCCTGCCGGCCCTGCTGCCAGTCAAGACCACGCTGCTGGCCGACGGACGCTTGCGCATCGAACGGCGCTGAGGCGCTAGCGCGATAATTTTGAGAATTTTTATCATTCGCAGGTGAGGTTTTTTCGCAAGCACGCGTCTTCCTCCCCGCCTGCCCTGTGATGGCGGGCATGTTCCGGCCTTTTGCCGTTTGGGGGAAACCATGTTGTCGCTGCACTGCCTGCCTCTCCGACCCACCCTGCTCGCCCTGTGCCTGTCCGTGAGCCTGGCCGCCGAAGCCGCGCCGGTACCACTCGACCTGCCGGCCCAATCGCTGGCCCGCTCGCTAAGCCAGCTGGCCCAGCAGGCCAAGGTGCAACTGCTGTTCGACGAGGCCCTGCTCGGCAGCGCCCAGGCACCAGCGCTCAAGGGCGACTACGAGGCCGAGGCGGCCATCGGCCGCCTGCTGGTGGGCAGCCGCTTCAACGTGGTGCGCATGGGCAATACCTATGTGGTACGCCTGCGCGACGACGACCCGGTCGCCGACAACAGCCTGCAACTTGGCGCCGTGAGCATCGTCGGTGACGGCCAGCAGGTCGACCCCAGCAACGTCGGCCGCTCGACCCTCAACCAGGAGCAGATCGACCGTTACCAGCCAAGCAACATCCCCAGCGTACTGGCCACCCTGCCCGGGGTGAACATGGGCGGCTCGGCCAAGCCTGGCGGGCAGACCATCAACATCTGGGGCATGGGCGATGCCGAAGACGTGCCGATGACCGTCGACGGCGCTCCCAAGAGCGGCTTCGAGCGCTACCAGCAAGGCACCATCTTCATCGAGCCGGAGCTGATCAAGTACATCGAGGTCGAGAAAGGCCCGCACTCGGTCAAGACCGGCAATGGCGGCCTCGGCGGCAGCGTGCACATGGAAACCAAGGACGCCACCGACCTGCTGCAAGAGGGCCGCAACAGTGGCGCCATGCTCAAGTACGGCTACGCCAGCAACGATCACCAGCAGGTCTACAGCTCGGCGGTGTTTGGCCGTAGCGACGACGGGCGCATCGATGGCCTGGCCTATTTCACCAAACGTGACGGTGGCGACCTGAAGATGGCCGACAAGCTGCCTGACCCCACCAACAGCTGGCCGATCAACCCGCAGCGCCTGCCCAACAGCGCCCTGGACCTGGAAGGCGCGCTGCTCAAGGCCAACATCCACTTCACCGACGAGCACAGCCTGGGCTTTTCCTGGTCGCGCTCGCAAAGCGAACGCTGGGCCACGTTCGCCTCCACCGCCTACTCGGTACCGCCGTCGGCGGCGAACATCCAGAAGTACGGCTACGCCGACGCCCTCAAGCGCTTCCTGGCCAACCGCACGACCGTCGATACCACCTGGTCGACCACCTACAAGTACCAGCCGATCGAAAACCCCTGGCTCGACCTGCAAGTGAAGTACTCCGAGTCCGATACCCGGCAAACCGACCAACGCAACGCCAACGCGGTGCTGCAGCCGTCCACCGGCGGGCGGCGCATGGATACCGAGTACCAGGACCGCATGCTCGAGGTGACCAACACCAGCACCTTCCTCACCGGGCCACTGGAGCATGCCCTGACCGCCGGCGTGCAAGTGCGTCGGCATGATCGCGACACGCAGATGTGGATGCCCGGCAAGTCCTACGAAATACCCCGCTACAACTACGGTCACTACCAGCCCTACTTCATGCCCGCCGGCAAGGTCGACAGCCAGGGCTACTACCTGCAGGACGCCATCACCCTGGGCGACCTGACCATCACCCCATCGTTGCGCTACGACCACGTCACCAACGAAGGCAAGCCCAACCAGGCGCCGTACTACAACAACCCGGCCGCCGGCCACGACTACAGCGCCAAGACCTACACCGGCTGGTCGCCGCGCCTGTCGCTGTTCTGGAAGATGACCGAACAGACCGTGCTGTTCGCCGACTACAGCAAGACCTGGCGCGCCCCGGTGCTGGACGAGCAGTTCGAAGTGCAAGGCATCGGCAGCCGCACCGCCACCAGCCGCAACCTCGACCCGGAACGCATCACTGGCCTGCGCGCCGGCAGCATCAGCACCTTTGCCGATGTGTTCACCCAGGGCGACAGCGCGCAGATTCGCACCACGCTGTTTCGCAACAAGGTCAGCGACGAGATCTTCAAGGCCACCGGTATCGGCTGCCAACAACAGATGGTTACCGGTGGCAGCATCGACAAGACCTGTGGCAAGGGCCTGATGGGCAACTACCGCAACATCGGCGACGTGGTGTACAAGGGCTTCGAGATCGAGACCTTCTACGACTCCACCTACCTGTTCGGCGCCGTCTCCTACGCCTGGATGGAAGGCCGTCACCAAGGCGCGTACACCAACCCCTGGGGGCCGGACGTCTGGGCCAAGGATGTGCCGGCACCGAAATGGATCACCACGCTGGGCGTCAAGATCCCGGCCTGGGATGCCCGCGTGGGTTGGACCGCGCAGTTCGTCGGGGCCACCAAGCACCTGCCCAGCGACAAGTATTTCGAAGGGCCGGCCAGCGCCCTGGGTGATCGCTACTACGACAACTTCGGTAACGAGCGCTACGACATCCATGGCCTGTTCGCCAACTGGAAGCCACAGCAGCCCTACCTGAAGGGGACCGAAGTCAACCTGACGGTGGACAACCTGTTCAACAAGGCCGTGCGGCCGGAACTGTCGGGGGAGAACGCCTTTACCGTCGGGCGTAACGCCAAGATCAGCGTTACCCGGTTCTTCTGAACCCGCGACGATGCAAGGGAGTGCATGGCGCAGCGGGTCAATCGCGTTCGGCGCCAGCCCGCTCCTGTGCCCTGGCGAGATTCACTTGCCGGGCGACCACCGCCAGCTCCAACACGGCCTGGGCCACCGCATGGCTACCGCGCGCCTGCATCCAGGCCAGGATATCGGCCAGGTGCCAGAGCGACAGGCTGCCGTCATGCACCGGTGCCGGGAAGCTACCCGGGTGGCTGAGCATGAGCTTGCGCATGTTCTGCCGCGACACACCGACCATTTGCGCCACATCGGTAAGGCCGACCAGGTCGGGGCTGGCCTCGATCAGCCGGGCCTGGGGCATGGCCTGGCGGGCATCCGCCAGGGCACTGTGCAGCGCCTCCCGGGCCGTCGCGCCCTCACGGGCGAAGGCCAGGGCCACACGACCCGGCTGGCCGATGCCGACCACGGCGTCGTCACAACCGGCGTCGGCCAGGCGCTCGATCAGCGCGTCGAGGTCTTGCGGGCCGGCCAATTGATACTTGAGGGTGAATTCGTATTCCATCAGGTGCGCTCCGCTGGTTGGTTGACGATCCCGCGCGTCGACGTGCAATTGTCGATGATCCGGCGCAGCTGCCGGGCGAAGATGCCCGGGTTTCGCGGCGTACTCCACACACTGGTGATGCAGAACTCGCCACAGCGGCATTCGCGGTCGTTATTGGGGCAGTAGATGCGCCCCCAACACTGGCCCCCTCGTACCACGACCCTCCAACCCTGCGCTTCAGCGTGGCTCAGGGTGTGCTCGACTTCCTTGTTGGGATGGGTAGGACGGGCCATCGACTGCGCTCCAGTATGGGTGTCAGGATAGGGTTGTCAAGTGACAATCAGCATGACGCCGACCGGCGTCACCCCCGAACCAGCCTAGGCCCTGCTGCGCCGCCACCCAGCCCATAGAGGCTTCTTGGGAAAGGTCCTATAAAGAGAAAGGCAAAGCCGCGCAGCCAGATGCGTTACCCGGCAATCAACCCATCCGCCCGCAGCAGGCTTTCCAGGCAATGCTCCTGCACCCCATAGAACGCCTTGAGCTGCGTGATCTTCTCCAGCAACGCGGCATTGTCCTGGGGCTGGCGACGCTTCACCGCAAGAATCATCTTGTTCTTGTTGGTGTGCTCCAGGGAAATGAACTCGAACACCTTGGTTTCGTAACCACAGGCCTCCAGATACAGCGCACGCAGGCTGTCGGTGAGCATCTCGGCCTGTTGCCCCAGGTGCAGGCCGTATTGCAGCATCGGCTGCAGCAACCCCGGGCTGTGCAGCTGCGGGCGGATCTGCTTGTGGCAACACGGCGAGCACATGATGATCGCGGCGTTGCAGCGAATACCGGTATGGATGGCGTAATCGGTGGCGATGTCGCAGGCATGCAGGGCGATCATCACCTCGATGGCCTCCGGCACCACGCTGCGCACGTCGCCGCATTCGAACACCAGGCCAGGGTGTTCCAGGCGCGCGGCGGCAGCGTTGCACAACTGGACCATGTCCGGGCGCAGTTCGACGCCGGTCACCTGTGCCGCACGCCCCAGGCTGTTGCGCAGGTAATCGTGCATGGCGAAGGTCAGGTAGCCCTTGCCCGACCCGAAATCGGCCACCCGCAGCACCTGTTCGGGCGCCAGCGGCGCACCGGCCAGGGCATGGTCGAATACCTCGATGAACTTGTTGATCTGCTTCCACTTGCGCGACATCGACGGGATCAACGCACCCTGCGCATCGGTCACCCCAAGGTCGCGCAGGAACGGCCGCGACAGTTCCAGGTAGCGCTTCTTCTCGCGGTCGTGCGCGACGGGCGCCGCTTCACGCGGGGCCTGTTGGCCAAGGTGGCGGCGCAGCATCGGCTTGCCCTTCTTGCTGAACTCCAGCTGCACTTCCCCCGCGCCAATGAACAGATGGGCGTTGCGAAAGCTCGCAGGCAGCAACTCGGCGACCAAGGCCTGGGCCTGTTGCAGCGGCAGGTTGCGGGTGATGTCGCGGGTCTGGTGGCGATAGACCAGTTGCAGGCACGGCTCGCCCTTGATCTGCACCGGTTTGCCGATGATGCGCTGCAGGCTCTGGTCGGTGCCGACATGGCGGGCCAATACCAGCTTGGCCAGGCTGCCCTCGGCCAGGGCGTCGGCCAGCAGGCCCAGGAACTGGGCACGCGCGTCCGGCGCGGCGGGGGCGGTCGATGAGGAAGACATGTAAACGGGTGCCTCGGAAAGCGGGGGCGCGTTGCGCAGTGCCGGGCATTCTACGTCGATGACGGCCCATCGCGAAGGGTTTCGCGATGGGCGCCGGTCAATCGAGGATGACCAGTCGATTGGGCAACTCGTTGCGCGCGTGGGTCGGCGGTACATGCCCGCTGAGCAGTTCGCCGCAGGCTTCGATGCATTCGACGAAGCCCTCGAGGGTGTGCCCCTGGCGCACCTGCTCGGCAAACCGGGCGACGATCAACGCCCGCGCCTGCTCGGGCAGGTGCCGGGCAATGCCCTCGTCGACCAGGATCTCGACGTGCCGCTCGGCTTCACTGACGAAGATCAGCACCCCGGTGGCGCCGGCGGTACGCTGCAGGTTGAGTTCGAGAAACTGCTGGCGGGCCAGCCCGGAGGCGCGCCGTCGGCGCAATACCGGCGGCACCACCCAGGGTGCCAGGCGCGGCTGACGCAACAGCAGGCACAGGCCGATGAACGTGAGCAGCTGCGCCAGCAACAGGCCGTTGACGCCCACCCCGCCCAGCCACAGGTGCAGCAGGCCCGGCACCAGCAAGGCCAGCAACGCGGCCCACAGCAAAGGCAGGTAGGGGAAGTCGTCGGCGCGGCGCGCCAGCACCGTGACCAGCTCGGCGTCGGTGCGCCGCTCGGCGCGGGCGATCGCCTCGGCGATCTGGCGCTGTTCGTATTCGGTCATGCCATCGTCTCTCGAGCGTTCTTATCGTTGTTATCCCGGCATTCGGGTGGGCGAGAGTGTATCTCAACAAGCGGCCTATATAAGGCATAATCCGCCACTGCTCCGGATCATGGACGAATGATCCGGCATACACCCGGCGGACTCTACAACAACGAACGTAGGAAACGTCTCGCAAACCGCTTTCACACGACAACGGAATTGATGATGAAACTGTCTTTGCTGGGCCTGGCCATGGGCCTTGCCAGTCAGGCGGCCCTGGCCGCCCCCACCGCCCCGCCCCTGCAAGACAAGCAGGCGTTCATCGATCACCTGGTCGGCCAGATGACCGAGGCCGAGAAGATCGGCCAGTTGCGCCTGATCAGCATCGGCCCCGAGATGCCCCGCGAGAAGATCCGCGAGGAGATCGCCGCCGGCCGCATCGGCGGCACCTTCAACTCGCGCACCGCCCCCGAGAACCGGCCGATGCAGGACGCTGCCATGCGCAGCCGCCTGAAGATCCCGATGTTCTTCGCCTACGACACCCTCCACGGCGAACGCACCATCTTCCCGATCGGCCTGGGCCTGGCCTCGTCCTGGGACATGGACGCCATCGCCAAGGTGGGCCGCACCTCGGCCATCGAAGCCGCAGCCGATTCCCTGGACATGACCTTCGCGCCGATGGTCGACATCGCCCGTGACCCGCGCTGGGGCCGCACCAGCGAGGGCTTCGGCGAAGATACCTACCTGACCTCGAGAATCGGCCAGGTAATGGTCAAGTCGTTCCAGGGCACAAGCCCAGCCAACGCCGACAGCATCATGGCCATCGTCAAGCACTTCGCCCTGTACGGCGCGGTGGAGGGCGGGCGCGACTACAACACGGTCGATATGAGCCTGCCAAAGATGTACAACGACTACCTGCCCCCTTATCGCGCCGCGCTCGACGCCGGTGCCGGCGGGGTGATGGTGGCGCTGAACTCGATCAACGGCGTCCCTGCCACCGCCAACACCTGGCTGATGAACGACTTGCTGCGCAAGGAGTGGGGCTTCAAGGGCGTGACCATCAGCGACCACGGCGCCATCCAGGAACTGATCCGCCATGGCGTCGCCCGCGACGGCCGCGAAGCCGCCAAGCTGGCGATCAAGGCCGGTATCGACATGAGCATGAACGACACCCTCTACGGCGAGGAGCTGCCAGGCTTGCTCAAGTCCGGCGAAGTCAGCCAGGGCGAGCTGGACCAGGCGGTGCGCGAAGTGCTGGGCGCCAAGTACGACATGGGCCTGTTCAAGGACCCGTATGTGCGTATTCCCAAGGCCGAGACCGACCTCGACGACTACTACGCCGAGGACCGCCTGCACCGCGCCGTCGCGCGCGACGTGGCGCGCCGTGGCCTGGTACTGCTGGAGAACCGCGAGCAGACCCTGCCGCTGAAGAAAACCGGCACCATCGCCCTGGTCGGCCCGCTGGCCGACGCCCCGATCGACATGATGGGCAGCTGGGCCGCCGACGGCAAACCGCAGCACTCGGTCACCGTGCGCGAGGGCCTGCGCCGTGCCGTCGAAGGCAAGGCCAAACTGCTGTACGCCAAGGGCTCGAACGTCACCGGCGACAAGGCGATGTTCGACTACCTGAACTTCCTCAACTTCGACGCCCCGGAAATCGTCAACGACCTGCGCCCGGCCGCGGTGCTGATCGACGAGGCGGTCAAGGCCGCGCAGCAGGCCGACGTGGTGGTGGCCGTGGTCGGCGAGTCCCGCGGCATGTCCCACGAGTCCTCCAGCCGTACCACCCTGGAAATCCCGGCGGTGCAGCGCGAGCTGATCAAGGCGCTGAAGGCCACCGGCAAGCCACTGGTACTGGTACTGATGAACGGTCGCCCGCTGTCGATCGCCTGGGAGCGCGAGCAGGCCGACGCCCTCCTGGAAACCTGGTTCAGCGGCACCGAAGGCGGCAACGCCATCGCCGACGTGCTGTTCGGCGACTACAACCCGTCCGGGCGCCTGGCCATCACCTTCCCGCGTTCGGTCGGGCAGATCCCGATGTACTACAACCACCTGCGCATCGGCCGGCCGTTCACCCCAGGCAAACCCGGCAACTACACCTCGCAGTACTTCGAGGAGCCCAACGGCCCGCTGTATCCGTTCGGCTACGGCCTGAGCTACACCCAGTTCGAGCTGTCCGGGCTCAAGCTGTCGGCGACGAAGCTGGCGCGCGGCGCCAAGCTGCAGGCCAAGGTGACGGTGAACAACAGCGGCAAGCGTGACGGCGAAACCGTGGTACAGCTGTACATCCAGGACCAGAGCGCGTCGATGAGCCGCCCGGTGAAGGAGCTGAAGAACTTCCAGAAACTGATGCTCAAGGCCGGCGAGTCGCGAACCTTGACCTTCGACATCAGTGAAGAGGACCTGAAGTTCTACAATGGCCAGCTGCAGCATGTCGCCGAGCCGGGCCAGTTCAATGTCCAGGTCGGCCTCGACTCCGAGGCGGTGCAGCAGCAGAGCTTCGAACTGCTGTAAGCCACACCCGGCCTCCTCGCCGGGCAAGCCCGCTTCCACGAGTCTGTTGTAAAGCTGGTGGAAGCGGGCTTGCCCGGCGTAAGGCCGGCACAGACAATCGACACCCCGGATCCGCTCCATGCCCTCATCCTTCCGCGCCCTGCGCCTGGGCCTGATCATCTTGCTGATTCTGGTCGGCACCACCCTCAGTGCCGGCTGGGCCATGCACCAGGCCAAGCGCCAGGCCATGGAGACCGACGCCCGGCGGGCCAGCCAGCAACTGGGCCTGTACGCCAACGCCCTGCATACCCTGATCGAGCGCTACCGCGCCCTGCCTGCGGTGCTGGCGCTGGACCCCGAACTGATCGACGCCCTGCGCGGCCCCGTCACCGAGCAAGTGCAGGATGCCCTGAACCGCAAGCTCGAACGCATCAACGGCGCCGCCAACTCATCGACCCTCGAGCTGCTCGACCGCACCGGCCTGGCCATCGCCGCCAGCAACTGGCGCCTGCCGACCACCTACGTGGGCTCCAACTACGGCTTCCGCCCTTATTTCAAGCAGACCCGCAGCCAGGGTAGCGGCCGCTTCTATGCGGTCGGCGTGACCAGCGGCGTGCCGGGCTACTTCCTGGCCAGCGCGGTGAACGACGAACACGGCCGCTTCCTCGGCGCCATGGTGGTCAAGCTGGAATTCCCCGAGCTTGAACGCGAATGGCGCCAGGGCAACGATATCCTGCTGGTCAGCGACGCCCGCGGCATCACCTTCATCGCCAACCAGGACGGCTGGCGTTATCGCGAACTGCAGCCGCTCAGCGGCATCGACCGCGCTGAACTGGCCGAAACCCGCCAGTACGACAAGCAGCCGCTGGTGCCGCTGCAGCACCAGGCGTTGACCCGCTTCGCCGACAACAGCCACCTGACCCGCGTGCAAGGCCCCGATGGCAGCGCCGACTACCTCTGGGAAAGCCTGCCACTGGAAGCCGAGGGCTGGACCTTGCACCTGCTGCGCAAGCCCCAGGTGGCCGAGGACGGGCGCAACGCCGCGCTGGCCGCCGCCGCGGTCTGGCTGACCCTGGTGTTCGCCGCGCTGTTCGTCAGCCAGCGCTTGCGCCTGGCCCGCCTGCGCCAGCGCAGCCGCGAGCAGCTCAAGGGCCTGGTCGAGGAGCGCACCCGCGAGCTGCGCACCGCCCAGGAAGGCCTGGTGCAATCGGCCAAGCTGGCGGCGCTCGGGCAGATGTCGGCCGCCCTGGCCCACGAGATCAACCAGCCGCTGACCACCCAGCGCATGCAGCTGGAAACCCTGCGCCTGCTGCTCGACCATGGCCGCTACGAACAGGCCCGCCAGGCCTTGGAACCACTGGAGCAAATGCTCACGCGCATGGCCGCGCTCACCGGCCACCTGAAGACCTTCGCGCGCAACAGCCCTGGCGGCCTGCGCGAACGCATGGACCTGGCCACGGTGGTTGACCAGGCCCTGCACCTGCTCGACGCGCGCATCCGCGCCGAGGGCGTCGAGGTGGCCCTGTACCTGGCGCGCCCGGCCTGGGTGCGCGGCGACGCGATCCGCCTGGAGCAAGTGCTGATCAACCTGCTGCGCAACGCCCTCGACGCCATGGCCGACAAGCGTTACAAACGTCTGGAAATCCGTATCGAGGCCGACGCCGAACTGTGGCGCCTGAGCGTGCTCGACTCTGGCGGCGGCATTGTCGAGGCCGACCTGGCCAAGGTCTTCGACCCGTTCTTCACCACCAAGCCGGTCGGTGAAGGCCTGGGGCTGGGCCTGGCGATCTCCTATGGCATCGTGGTCGATGCCGGCGGCGCCCTGCAGGTCGACAACCTGCCGGGCGGCGCGCGCTTCAGCCTGACCCTGCCCCGCGACCTGGAGCCTGTATGTTGAATTCAGTGATCGTCGTCGACGACGAAGCCAGCATCCGCACCGCGGTGGAGCAGTGGCTGAGCCTGTCGGGCTTCAGCGTGCAGCTGTTCGCCCGTGGCGAAGACTGCCTGGCCCAGCTGCCGCGCGATTTTCCCGGGGTGGTGCTCAGCGATGTGCGCATGCCTGGCCTGTCGGGGATGCAACTGCTCGAACGCCTGCGCCAGCTGGACCCCGACCTGCCGGTGATCCTGCTCACCGGCCATGGCGACGTGCCGATGGCGGTGGAGGCCATGCGCAACGGCGCCTACGATTTCCTGGAAAAGCCCTTCACCCCGCAGCACCTGATGGGCAGTCTGGGCCGCGCCCTGGAAAAACGCCAGCTGGTGCTGGAGAACCGCCGCCTGCACGAACAGGCCGATCTCAAGGCACAGCTGGAGAGCACCTTGCTGGGCATGTCCCAGGGCTTGCAGCAGTTGCGCCGCCAGGTGCTCGAGCTGGCCAGCCTGCCGGTCAACGTATTGATCCGTGGTGAGACCGGCAGCGGCAAGGAGCGGGTGGCCCGCTGCCTGCACGACTTCGGCCCGCGCGCCGACAAGCCGTTCGTCGCTCTCAACTGCGCGGCGATCCCCGAGAGCCTGTTCGAAGCCGAACTGTTCGGCCATGAAAGCGGTGCCTTCACCGGCGCCCAGGGCAAGCGCATTGGCAAACTGGAGTACGCCAACGGCGGCACGCTGTTCCTCGACGAGATCGAAAGCATGCCGCTGGCCCAGCAGGCCAAGTTGCTGCGGGTGATCCAGGAGCACAAGCTCGAGCGCCTGGGGGCCAACCAGAGCATCGAGGTGGACCTGCGAATCATCGCCGCGACCAAGCCCGACCTGCTGCAGGAGGCCCGTGCCGGACGCTTCCGCGAGGACCTGGCCTACCGCCTGAATGTCGCCGAGCTGCGCCTGGCGCCGCTGCGCGAACGGCGTGAGGATATCCCGCTGCTGTTCGAGCACTTCGCCCGTGCCAGCGCCGAACGCCTGGGGCGCAACGCCCCGTCGGTAAGCGGCGCGCAGCTGGCGCAACTGCTGGCCCATGACTGGCCCGGCAATGTGCGTGAACTGGCCAATGCCGCCGAACGCCATGCCCTGGGGCTGGATGCGCCAAGCTTGGCCGCCGCGCCCGAGACACACTCGCTGGCCGGGCAGATGGAGGCCTTCGAGGCCCAGTGCCTGCGTGCCGCGCTGCGCCAGCACCAGGGGGAGATCAAGGCGGTGATGCTAGCGCTGCAACTGCCCCGGCGCACGCTGAACGAGAAAATGCAGCGACATGGGCTGGTGCGCGAGGATTTTCTTGGCGAATGATAAGCGGAATTCCGCCTATTCGAAGGGGTGAGTGAGCGGGATTTTGCCTATTTGGCGGGTAGTGCCGGGGCTGCGCTGTAGCCTTTCGCCGGCAAGGCCGGCGCCTGCAACAATCGCTGTCGTGCCAGGATTCGTGCAGCTTGCGTAGGTGCCGGCGTTGCCAGCAAAGGCCTTGAATGCCCCCGAACGGATCATCACGCACCCATTTGGCACAGCTTCTGCAAACCCCTTCTCAAGCTGCGCTCAGGCGCGCTCCACAAAAACAACGAGAAGGTATCCCCTGATGGATAACGCCAGCACTCTGCCCACCGGGGCGGCCGTTGCGCCCGCCGCGGAAAAATCCACCGCCAGCCGCCTCAAATCGATCTTCAGTGGTTCCATCGGCAACATGGTCGAATGGTACGACTGGTACGTCTACGCCGCATTCTCGCTGTACTTCGCCAAGGCCTTCTTCCCGGCTGGCGACACCACCGCGCAACTGCTCAACACCGCCGCGATCTTCGCCGTGGGCTTCCTCATGCGCCCGATCGGTGGCTGGCTGATGGGCCTGTATGCCGACCGCAAGGGCCGCAAGGCGGCGCTGATGGCCTCGGTACTGCTGATGTGCGCCGGCTCCCTGGTCATCGCCCTGACCCCTGGCTACGAAACCATTGGCGTCGCCGCGCCGGTCCTGCTGGTAGTCGCCCGTCTGCTGCAGGGACTGTCGGTGGGCGGTGAATACGGCACCTCGGCCACCTACCTCAGCGAGATGGCCAGCAAGGAACGCCGTGGTTTCTTCTCCAGCTTCCAATACGTGACGCTGATCTCCGGCCAGCTCATCGCCTTGGCGGTGCTGATCATCCTGCAGAACGTGCTGACCACCGAAGAGCTCTACGCCTGGGGCTGGCGCGTGCCGTTCGTGATCGGTGCGCTGTGCGCGGTGGTTGCCCTGTACCTGCGTCGCGGCATGGAAGAGACCGCCTCCTTCACCAAGAAGGAGAAGTCCAAGGAAAGCCTGATGCGCACCCTGATGCGCCACCCCAAGGAGCTGCTGACCGTGGTCGGCCTGACCATGGGCGGCACCCTGGCCTTCTACACCTACACCACCTACATGCAGAAGTACCTGGTCAACACCGTGGGCATGAGCATCAGCGACTCGACCACCATCTCGGCGACCACGCTGTTCCTGTTCATGTGCCTGCAGCCGGTGATCGGCGGCCTGTCCGACAAGATCGGCCGGCGCCCGATCCTGATCGCCTTCGGCGTGCTGGGCACCCTGTTCACCGTACCGATCCTCAGCACCCTGCACACCATCCAGACCTGGTGGGGCGCGTTCTTCCTGATCATGGCGGCGCTGATCATCGTCAGCGGCTACACCTCGATCAACGCGGTGGTCAAAGCCGAGTTGTTCCCCACCGAGATCCGCGCCCTGGGCGTCGGCCTGCCCTATGCGCTGACCGTGTCGATCTTCGGTGGCACCGCCGAATACGTGGCCCTGTGGTTCAAGAGCAACGGCATGGAGACCGGTTTCTACTGGTACGTTACCGGCTGCATCGCCTGCTCGTTGCTGGTGTACGCGACCATGAAGGACACCAAGCAACACTCGCGGATCACCACTGACTGATCCTGGTTCGCGGCACATGAAAAGGGGCGCCCCGGATGACGAGGCGCCCCTTGTTGCTTCTCCTCAAGACCTCTCAGCCACGCGCTGCGGCTCACGTCGCTGGGTGGCCATCACCACCAGCACCAACAGCACCCCACCGAGCACCGCCGACGAACCGATGGTGCCGAAGTCCAGCCCGCCTTTTTCCTGCGACTTGGTCAGCACGTCACCCAGCGTGGCGCCGAACGGGCGGGTCAGGACGAAGGCGATCCAGAACAGCACCACGCCGGAGATTCTGGTCCAGTAACGGGCGCCGGCCACCACGGCGATGGCCGCGCCGATCAGCAGCGCGCCGCCGGCAAAGCCCAGCCCCGAGTCATCCGCCAGGTAATCACCCAACGCGGTGCCCAGGGTGTTGGAGAACAGGATCGCCACCCAGTAGAACAACTCGCCGCCCCGGTTGCGGATGCGGTTGACGTCCAGCGGGTTGCCGCTCAGGCGCCACAGGACGAAGGTCAGCAGCAGAATGCCGATCAGCAACGCCGAGCCCGTGGCGTAGCCCAGGCCCAAGGTGCGGTCCATGAAGTCGGACATCGTGGTGCCGGCGGTGCTGGTGGACAGGATCACCAGCCAGTACAGCATCGGGTGATAGCGGCGCGAGTAGAGCTGGGTGACCAGCGTCAGCACAAACACGCTGATCAACAGCAGCGAACTCATGGCGTAGCCGATGTTCAAGGTCATCGACAGCAGGTCGCCGGCCGTCTCGCCGAGGGTGGTTGCGCAGATCTTCATGACCCAGAAGGCCAGGGTGATGTGCGGGAGTTTGTTCATCGTTGTGCCGCTCCAGGGTTTGGGTGCGGCGATGGTGAACAGCCAAGGCTGAAAAATCGGTTGGCCGTGCATGAAAAATGCGTTGATCGAGCGCGACG
This sequence comes from Pseudomonas sp. VA159-2, assembly GCF_024126635.1. Lineage (NCBI taxonomy): Bacteria > Pseudomonadati > Pseudomonadota > Gammaproteobacteria > Pseudomonadales > Pseudomonadaceae > Pseudomonas > Pseudomonas sp. VA159-2. The sequence continues at coordinate 149,033 of NZ_JAMYBV010000011.1, forward strand.
AGTGGTTGCGAGCGTTAATTGCCCATTAATGGCCGGCGCGGATGCTATGAACCTGTAGCCGATCTACTCCGCCAGTTCAGTTGCGCTGCCTGTCAGTCCTCACAAGGGAGGAAATAATCACGGGCGCAACATCTAATAAACTGATTGTTATTCGCAAATTATTGCGCTTTTTAATCAATTTTATAGGAGTAGCATTGATTCCACAGCCACAACAACCCACCGCATCCACTGGAGCAACGACCATGAAAAACAAACTGATCCTCACCCTGGCCCTTTCGATCCTGGCTACCGGCGCCTTCGCCGAAGATGGCTTCGACCGTACCAACGCCCACAGTTTCGCCACCACGCAAAGCCAAGCGGTGAACTACGCCGAAGATGGCTTCGACCGCACCAACGGCCAGCGCTTCGCCGAAGACGGCTTCGACCGCACCCAGGCCCAGCGCTTTGCCGAGAACGGCTTCGAGCGCACCAACGCCCACCGCTTCAGCTGATAGCCCAAGGCGTGTACCCAGCCCGGCACCTGCCGGGCTTGAGCATTTCCAGCCGGGCCAAGGCTTGGCACACTAGGCGCCTTGTCCCCCACCAGGAAGGGCCTCTGGGCCTTGCACAGATGTACTACTACGAACCCGCGAAAGGCCACGGCCTGCCCCATGATCCATTCAACGCCATCGTCGGTCCCCGCCCCATCGGCTGGATCTCCAGCCACGACCGCGAAGGCCGCCTGAACCTGGCGCCCTACAGCTTCTTCAATGCCTTCAACTACATTCCGCCGATCGTCGGTTTCTGTAGCGTCGGGCGCAAAGACAGCCTGAACAACATCGAGCAGACCGGTGAGTTCGTCTGGAACCTGGCCACCCGCCCGCTGGCCGAACAGATGAACCAGAGCTGCGCGGCAGTGGCCGCGGATGTCGACGAGTTCACCCTCAGCGGCCTGACCCCGAGCGCTTCGCGGGTGGTCGGCGTGCCGCGGGTGGGCGAAAGCCCGGTGAGCTTCGAATGCAAGGTGAGCCAGATCGTCCAGCTCAAGCGCGCCGACCAGGCCCTGGTGCCCAGTTGGCTGATCCTCGGCGAAGTGGTGGCCGTGCATATTGCCCAGCACCTGCTCAAGGACGGCATCTACGACACCGCCGCTGCCGAGCCGATCCTGCGTGGTGGTGGCCCGGCGGACTACTTCGCCCTGGGCGAGCTGTTCAAGATGGCCCGCCCGCAAGCCTGATCAGAAGATCAACTCACCGTCCTCGCCGACGCCCTGCAAGCGTTCGAGCTCGGCACAGGCGGCCTCGTCGGCCGCCAGTGCGCTGTTGAACACTTGCCCGTCGAGGACCTTGTGAAAGCGCGGCGCGCCGCCCAGGTGCAGGGCCTTGACGGCGATTGCGGCGTTGTAGCCGCCGCCTTGCACCGGGACCATCGCCGAAACCGCTTCGAAGTGGGGAAATTCCTTACGTGCCATGCTGCACTCCGCCTGATTGATCGAGGGGCGGCATTCTACACATTAAGCGAAGGTGTGAAGGTCGAGGCTGCTGACCACCTGCGCCTGCACCAGCTGGCCAAACACCTCCAGGGTCGGCGAGGCAAAATAACCACTCATCGCCTGCTGGTCACGCCAGCTGCCACTGAGTAGCCACAAGTCGGCGTCGACTTGCGAGCGTTGCACACTGAAACTCAGGCAGCCTGGCGCGCGCAGCGAGGGCTCGAGCAGGTCGCGCAGGCGCATGCCAAGTTCCGCCGAACGACCGTTGCTGGCACGGATCAAAGCCAGGTGTGTGACCGGTTGCTGCTGGGTCATGAACGATCTCCTTGACACTAGGGGGGCGAAAACAGGCTGCCAAGGTTAGGCGCCGCCCCGCGCGCGACGTTAGGCCATTACTGCACGGCGATTGCCTGATTCTGCCGCACGGCAGGATCAGGCAATCGCCGTGCAGCTTTCGACTAGCGCCGGGCATTGCCCAAACCTATGCTGCGCAGGAATAGAGGAAGCCAACATGACCCTGTCCCTGCCCTTCGACCCAACCCTGGAACCCCAGCGCCAGGCGCTGGCCACGCTGATCCAGCGCCACGCTGGCGAACCCCATGGCCCGGCCTCGGCCATCGACGACCTGTACCTCACGTGCTACCAGGAAGACATTCGCGGCATGCCCGCCCTGGCCCAACCGGCGCTGTGCATCCTGGCCCAGGGCAGCAAGACGCTGATCCTGGGCGATGAGCATTACGCCTACGATCCGTTGCACTACATGGTGGTGTCGGTGACCCTGCCGATCAGCGGGGCGCTGCTCAAGGCCAGCCCGGAGCAACCGGCCCTGGCGCTGCGCCTGGATATCGACCCGGCGCAACTGAGCCAGTTGATTGCCGAAAGCAGCCCGATGGTGGTGCCCAATCGCCCCTCCGGGCGCGGCTTGTACGTGGAAAAGACCGACCCACAGTTGCTCGATGCGCTGATCCGCCTGGTCCAGTTGCTGGACTCGCCGCGCGACATTGCGATCCTCGCCCCCTTGATCCGTCGCGAGATCTTCTACCGCCTGCTGCGTGGCCCCCAGGGCCACCGCCTGTACGAGATCGCCCTGGCCAACAGCCAGACCCACCGGGTGTCCCAGGCCATCGCCTGGCTCAACCAGCACTACCAGCAGCCGCTGCGCATCGAGGATCTGGCCCGCGAGGTCAACCTCAGCACCTCGACCTTGCATCATCGCTTCAAGGCGGTGACCTCGATGAGCCCCTTGCAGTACCAGAAGCAGTTGCGCCTGCAGGAGGCGCGGCGGCTGATGCTCAACGATGGCCTGGAGGCGGCGGTGGCGGGGTATCGGGTCGGCTATGAAAGCCCGTCGCAGTTCAGCCGCGAGTACAGCCGCCTCTATGGCGCCCCGCCAATTCGCGACGTGGCCAGGCTGCGCGCGCACGCCGGCTGATAACTACCCCTGCACCGCTGCCTGCCACTGGCGTTGATCCACCTGGATCAACGTCGGCCCCCGGCGCTCCACCGCCCGCCCCAGCGCCGCCTGCAACTGCGCCACATCCGCGACATCCTCGGCCGCGGCTCCCAAGGCCCGAGCCACGCCGATGAAATCCGGGGCATGTATGTCCACTCCGACCGGCTCGATCGCCCGGTTGACCATGTACTTCTTGATTTCCTCATACCCCTGGTTGTTCCACAGCAGCACGATCAGCGGCACCTGTGCCTCCACGGCGCTGGCCAGCTCCGGCAGGGTGAACTGCAAGCCGCCGTCACCAATCAGGCACACCGCAGGCAGCCGCTCGGCCGCTATCTCGGCACTGCCCAGCCAGGCGCCCATGGCCGCCGGCAAGGCGTAGCCGAGGGTGCCGTAGCCGGTCGAGGCGTTGAACCAGCGCCGTGGCCGGGTCATATCCAGGGTCAGGTTGCCGGTGTACACCGGCTGGGTCGAATCCCCCACCAGGATGGCATCCGGCAATGCCGCCAGGATGCTGGTGAGCAGGCGCGTCTGGCTCCGGGTCGGTTGGTCCCAGGTCGCGGCGTTGTCGGCGCGCAGGCGGGCGGCCCGCGCAGCGCCCCAACGGGCATCGCGAGGCGGCTGCCCTTGCAGCGGCAAGGCTACCAGCAACGCCTCGAGCGCCTGCTCGGCATCCGCCACCAGGGCCAGCTCGGGCAGGTAGTTGCGCACGGTCTGGTCGGGGTCGATGTCGATGCGCAGCAAGCTGCCGGGGATCTCGAAGCCCCCTTTGAAGGTCACGTCATAGTCGGTCTCGGCCAGCTCAGTGCCGATCGCCAGCACCACATCGGCCTCGGCCACCAGCGCCCGGGTGGCCGGCAAGGTCTGGGTCGAACCGATCTGCAACGGATGATTCGCCGGCAGCAAGCCCTTGGCATTGATGGTCAGCGCCACGGGTGCCTGCAGGTACTCGGCCAGGCGGGCCAACGCCGGGCCGCCGGCCAAGGCCCCGCCACCGGCCAGCAGCAACGGCCGCTGGGCCTTGGCCAGGCGCGCGGCCATCTGCTGCACCGCCAGGGGCGCAGCTCCGGCGCGGGCTGTGCGCACCGGGCGCGTGGCCAGCAGGTGGTCGGCCGGCTCGACCAGTACGTCCAGCGGGATCTCGATGTGCACCGGCCGTGGCCGGGCCCCTTCGAACACGGCAAAAGCGCGGGCCAGCACCTGAGGCAGATCGTCGGCGCTCATCAAGGTTTGCGAGAAAGCCGCCACACCGGCCACCAGGGCGCACTGGTCAGGCAGCTCATGCAGCTTGCCGCGACCACCGCCAAGCTGGCTGCGGGACTGAACGCTGGAGATCACCAGCATCGGGATCGAGTCGGCATAGGCCTGGCCCATGGCCGTGGTGATATTGGTCATCCCCGGCCCGGTGATGATGAAGCACACCCCGGGCTTGCCACGGGTGCGCGCGTAGCCGTCGGCCATGAACCCGGCGCCCTGTTCGTGGCGCGGCGTGACATGGCGGACCGACGAGGCCGCCAGGCCACGGTACAGCTCGACGGTATGCACGCCAGGAATACCGAAGACATGGTCGACACCATAGCCTTCGAGGAGTTTGACCAGCACTTCGCCACAGGTTGCCATTATCGAATACCCGATTCTTGTTGAAATCGGTGCTTATGGAAGCAACTGCGCGCTACCGCCACAATGCAAAAAAACACATAATAGCCATGTCTTTAAGTCATGGCTTAGTTGAATGAAACGCTTGCCGCCCTTGCCCGCCCTGCATACCTTCCTGATCACCGCCCAGCACTGCAACTTCACCCGTGCCGCGCAGCAGTTGCACATCACCCAGGGCGCGGTCAGCCGGCAGATCGCCGGGCTCGAGGAACACCTGGGCTATGCGCTGTTCCAGCGCCAGGCCCGCGGCCTGGCGCTGACCCGCGAAGGCCAGGACTGGCTGCCGCGGGTGCAGCAGGTGTTTGCCTTGATCGAACAGGGGGTACGCGAGGTGGGTGGGCGCAGCACCACCTTGCAAGTGAAGGCCCCGACCTGCGTGATGCGCTGGCTGCTGCCACGGCTGATGGAGTGGCAGGCGCTGCGCCCGGACGTGCCGGTGGAGCTGACCACCACGGTGCAGCACGGCGTGGACTTTCGCCGTGAAGGCTTCGATGCCGCCGTGGTGTATGGCGCCGCGCCCAATCATGGGCTGCAGGTGCGCAAGCTGTTCGACGAGCAACTGACGCCGGTCTGCGCGCCAACGCTGTGCAACCGCCCGCTGCAATTGCCCGACCTGGCGCGGCAGATGCTGTTGCACCCGTCGCGTGACGAACATGACTGGCGGTTGTGGATGCAGGCGGCCAAAGCCGGGTTCGAACCGCAAGGGCCGAAACAGCATTTCGAGACGCTGGACATGGCGATGGCCATGGCTGCACAAGGGACGGGAATCGCCATTGGCGACTTTGCGCTGATCGGCGACGACCTGCGTGCCGGCCGGCTGATCATGCCGTTCGAGCTGAAAGTGGCGACGGGCAAGAGCTATTACCTGGTGAGCCCTTCGAAAACCCTGCCGAGCGGACTCGCCGAACTGATGGCTTGGCTTGCCCGGCAAGCGCAGCCCTTGTAACGGACATGGCATCGCACCAGCGTCTGTTCGCCAGCTAACGCCTACGGGGGCAAACCTGTATGAGCCGGCTTGCCGGCGAACACCGGCCTGGCCGCTGCCAGGCACCGCATAGCCTGGTTCGCCAGCAAGCTGGCTACGGGGAGCGGTCAGTAGCCGACGGTGAAGCGCGCGCGCGCGTGCGCCGGTTGCTCCAGCTCGTCGAGCATCGCGATGGCGTAGTCGGCAAAGCTGATCCAGCTACGACCATCGGCCCCGATCAGCAGGTGATCCTTGCCCAGGGTGTAGTGCCCCGTGCGCCCCCCTTCGACGAACTCCGCCGACGGTGACAGGAAGGTCCAGTCCAGCTCGGCCTCCTGGCGCAACGCCTCGAGAAAGCCCACACCGGCACTGGCCTCGGCCTTGTAGGCCTCGGGGAAGTCCGGGCTGTCGATCACCCGCTGCCCGGACGGCAGCAACAGGCTGCCGGCGCCACCGACCACCAGCAGGCGCTTGACCCCGGCCGCCTTGACCGGCGCGATGATCGCCTGAGGCTCGATCGTGGCGAAATGCGCCGCGCTGAGCACCGCGTCGCAGCCACTGACCGCCGCCTGCAAGGCGGCGCTGTCCTTGGCATCCAGGGCCTTGGCCGTCACCCCCGCGCGGCCTTGCAACGAGGAAGGGTCGCGGGCGATGGCGACCACACTGTGCCCGCGGCGCAGGGCCTCTTCCAGCAACTGGCTGCCAGCACGCCCGGTGGCGCCGATGATTGCGATCTTGCTCATGGGAAACACTCCAACAGGTTGAAAGGGGGTTACCACTTCATCTCGCCCTTGGCGACCTTGGCGCCCAGCTCCAGTGAGCTTTCGTCGGCCAGGCCCGGGTAGCGCTTTTTCATCGCCGCGATCAGCGCGTCGGCATTGGCAGCCTTGGCAGCCTCGGCATCGAAATCACCAATGTAGCCCGCGGTGAAGCGCACGGCGGCCAGCGAACGGCTGCTGTCGCCCAGGTAATGGCCCGGTACCACGATGCGCGGCTTTAGTTGCTCGATCTTGTCCAGGGTGCCCAGCCAGTCGGCATGGGATTGCACGCTCTGGGTGTCGGCCATCCACACGTGGATGTGCTCGGCAACCACCACGCCACCGACCACAGCCTTGATCGAAGGGATCCAGACGAAGCTGCGGTCCGGCTGCGGGCCATCCAGCCCCACGACCTCCAGGGCCTGGCCTTCAAGCTCCAGGCGATTGCCGACGAGCACCTGCGGAACCACCAGTTTGGCCGGCTTGTCGGCGCCCATCTGCGGGCCCCAGTAGGCCAGCTTGGCGTCCATGGTCTGGCGAATGTGCGCCACGGTGGCGGCCGAGGCGACCACCCGGGCCTTGGGGAAGGCCTGGGTGACGGTGTCCAGGCCAAAGTAGTAGTCCGGGTCGCCATGGCTGACATAGATGGTGGTCAGTTGCTTGCCACTGGCGCGCAGGCGTTCGACCACCTGCTCGGCCTGGGCCTTGCCGAACTGGGCATCGACCAGGATGGCATCATGGGCGCCACTGACGATCACCGAGCTGACCGGGAAGATCGCCTCGTGGCCAGGGTTGTAGACTTCGAGCTTGAGCGGTTCGGCGGCCATGGCCTGGCCCGCCAGGGTAACGCAGGCCAGCAGCAGGCCACGCAGCGGGGTGAAGAGCGACATTGGGGCAATCCTGTGTGCGGGAAAGATGACACACAGCTTAGTTGCCCGAACCAATACAAAAAATGCGATGCTGCAACATAGTTTGTTTCTGAAAGCGGGCAAATCATGGACCGTCTCAACGCCATGCGCGTCTTCGTCACTGTCGTCGAACTCGGCAGCCAGTCGGCCGCGGCCGATCACCTGGCACTTTCCAGGCCCGTGATCTCACGCTACCTGGCCGAACTGGAGGACTGGGTTGGCGCGCGCCTGATGCAGCGCACCACGCGCAAGCTCAGCCTGACCGCCGCCGGCCAGGAAACCCTGCCGCGCTGCCGACAGATGCTGGAGCTGGCCGGCGACCTGCAAAGCGCCGTGCGCCAACCCGATGCCGCGCCCCGCGGCGAGCTGCGCATCAGCGTCAGCACCTCGTTCGGCCAGGCGCAGTTGGTGGACGCCGTGGCCGCCTATGTAAAGCGCTATCCCGGAGTAAAGGTCGAGCTGCAGATGCTCGACCGCACCGTCAACCTGGTGGAAGAGCGCATCGATTTGGCCATCCGCACCAGCAACGACATCGACCCCAACCTGATCGCCCGGCGCCTGAGCGTTTGCCGTTCGGTGATTTGCGCCAGCCCCGCCTACCTGCGCGAGCACGGCACGCCGGAGCGGGTCGAGGCGTTGAGCCAGCACAACTGCCTGACCCATGCCTATTTCGGTCACGGCCTGTGGCATTTCGAGGTGGATGGGCAGCCCATCGCCGTGCCGGTGCAGGGCAATATCAGCGCCAACGAGGCCATGACCCTGCAAAAGGCCGCGCTGGCCAGCGCCGGCATTGCCATGCTGCCGACCTACCAGGCCGCGGCGGCGCTGCGCAGCGGCGAGCTGGTACGCCTGCTGCCCGAGGCCAAGCCGCGGGAGCTGACGCTCAACGCGGTGTACACCTCGCGCAAGCACATGCCGGCGACCTTGCGCAGCATGCTGGACTTTCTCGCGCAGCGGTTCGCTAACGAACCCGCCTGGGACCAGGGACTCGGTCTGTAGGAGCCAGCGTGCTGGCGAAGCAAGCGACGTGTTGGATGGCACCGGCTGCGCCGGTGTTCGCCGGCAAGCCGGCTCCTACGCTGTCTGCGACCTGCAATGCCCGTAGGAGCCAGCTTGCTGGCGAAGCAAGCGACGTGCTGGATGGCACCGGCTGCGCCGGTGTTCGCCGGCAAGCCGGCTCCTACACTGTCTGCGACCTGCAATGCCCGTAGGAGCCAGCTTGCTGGCGAAGCAAGCGACGCGGTGGATGGCACCGGCTGCGCCGGTGTTCGCCGGCAAGCCGGCGCCCAGGCGGGATGGTCAGGCATCGCGGGAGAGGCCGATCACTCCTCGACGCTCATGTACTCCTTGGCCCAGCGGATGTAATCCTCAGGTTGGGTGTAGGTGTGCGACAGCTCGGTGGCGCTGAGGTTTTCAGACTTGTTCTGCTGGCCGCGCTGCAAACGCAGGCAGTCGTAGGTGGCCTTGATCGCGGCGAAGTAGGCGGCATGGCCGTCGACCACGATGCGCACACCCAGGCGCGCCAGGCGCTCGTCGTCGCGCAGGTTGGGGTTGGCGTAGGTGACCAGCATCAGCGGCACGTTCAGGTGCTCGCTGATCTGCTCCAACTGCTCGAAATCCTTCACCCCTACCATGCAAATGCCATCGGCACCGGCCTTCTGGTAGCTCTGGGTACGGACGATGATCTCCTCGGTGGTCAGTACGCCGGCATTGGTTCGGGCGATGATCGCCAGCGCCGAGTCGACCCGCGCCTCCAGCGCCGCGCGAATCTTGCCGACGCCCTCCTCGACCGAGATCAGGTCGGTGGACTTGCGCCCGAATTGCGCTGGCAGCAGGGTGTCCTCGATGGTCAGCGCAGCGACGCCGGCGCGCTCCAGCTCGATCACCGTGCGCATCACGTTGAGCGCATTGCCATAGCCGTGGTCGGCGTCGGCCAGCACCGGCAATTGGGCGACACGGCCGATGCGGGTGGCCTGCTCGACGAACTCGCTCAGGGTGATCAAGGCGAAGTCCGGCGCGGCCAGCACCTGCAACGAAGCGACCGAGCCGCCGAGGATGCCGACTTCAAAGCCCAGGTCGGCAGCGATACGCGCGGACATAGGGTCGAAGACCGACGCGGTGTGATAGCACGAACCGGACGCGAGCAGTTCGCGGAAGGCAAAACGCAGATCGTGGTGGGAAGCCTTGGGCATGATCACTCCGCTGGTAATAAAAAATGTTGAACGGCTGACAACCGACCCCTGGTTCGGGTCTACCTGACTGTTCCAACCGTCGCCATCAGGGCGGTCATGCTCGACATGCAGGCAGAGGAATAGAAGGTGTGGACATACAGCGACGCGAAACCTTGTGGCAAATAGTTGCACCAAGCTGGTGCAGCCCCCGGATTTCAGCCTCTGCGGCCCCGGCACGATAGCACGGGGCCAAGCAGCGCTGGATGAATGCGCCAATGCCGATCTTGCATAGGGGATGCATTTAGTACATAGGAAGCTATCTAACTCAGGGTACAATCCTCAACGCTGAAGCCCGCCTCCACGTCACCTGCGATGACAACAAGGACCCCCAGTGACCGCCGCCCTGCCCCCCACCGTTTTGCGCCGTGTCCTGACCGCCCTGATGTTGGCGATCTTCCTCGGCGCCCTCGACCAGACCATCGTCGCCGTGTCCATGCCGGCAATTTCCGCGCAGTTCGACGATGTCGGCCTGCTGGCCTGGGTGATTTCCGGCTACCTGGTGGCCATGACCATCGCCGTGCCGATCTACGGCAAGCTTGGCGACCTGTATGGCCGGCGGCGCATGATCCTCACCGGTACCGCGCTGTTCACCCTGGCCTCGATCGCCTGCGCCCTGGCCCAGGACATGCCGCAACTGGTGCTGGCCCGGGTGCTCCAGGGCATCGGTGCCGGCGGCATGGTCTCGGTGAGCCAGGCGATCATCGGCGACTACGTTCCCCCCCGCGAGCGCGGCCGTTACCAGGGCTATTTCAGCAGCATGTACGCCCTGGCCAGCGTCGCCGGGCCGGTGCTGGGCGGCTGGCTGACCGAATACCTGTCCTGGCGCTGGGTGTTCTGGGTCAACCTGCCCCTGGGCCTGGTCGCCCTGTGGGTGATCCACCAGGCGCTGGACGGGCTGGTGGTGCAACGGCGCGAGGCGCAGGTGGACTACCTGGGCGCGCTACTGATGATCATCGGCCTGGGCAGCCTGCTGCTGGGCATCACCCTGGTCGGCCAGGGCCATGCCTGGTTGTCGACGCAGGTAGGGGTGTTGCTGGGCTGTGCGCTGCTCGGGTTGCTGGTATTCGTGGCCCACGAGCGACGCTGCGCCGAACCGCTGTTGCCAATGGCGCTGTTCGGCAACCGGGTCGCGGTGCTGTGCTGGTGCGTGATCTTCTCCGCCAGCTTCCAGTCGATTTCGCTGGCCATGCTGATGCCGCTGCGCTATCAGAGCATCACCGGCGCCGGTGCCGACATCGCGGCGTTGCACCTGTTACCCCTGGCCATGGGTTTACCGATTGGCGCCTTCACCGGCGGCCGCATGACCAGCCGTACCGGGCGCTACAAACCGCAGATCCTGGCCGGCGCCCTCCTGATGCAAGTGACCATCGCCGCCATGGCCCTGACCCCACCGCAATCCGGCCTGTTAAGCGCGCTGTTCATGTTGCTGACCGGAATTGCCTGCGGGTTGCAGTTCCCGACTTCCCTGGTGGGCACGCAGAACGCGGTGGACATGAAGGACATCGGCGTGGCCACCAGCACCACCAACCTGTTCCGCTCGCTGGGCGGGGCGATGGGCGTGGCGTGCATGTCCAGCCTGTTATTGGCGCTGCTTCATCAAGGTGGATTCGAGATGCTGGGCAGCCTCAAGGCTGGTAAAGCGGATCCGGCGACCCAGGCCCGGCTGCTGGAAACGTTCAGGTATCTGTTGCTGGCGAGCGCGGGTGCCTCGCTGATTGGCCTGCTCGCGGCCCTGGCATTGCCAGACCGGCAACTGCGTGGCCATTAGGCCCCCATAAACCCTGTAGGAGCCCGCCTTGCTGGCGAAACACCCTTGAGATCGCTTCGCCAGCAAGGCTGGCTCCTACAGGGTCAGGCGTAATGTTCGCTTAATGAATGGGGGAAACACTTCCTCACAATCCTTCACAAACTGTCATTTGCGCAAGCCGGGGCTCAAGCGCAGCATGTCCAGCCCGGTGTCGACCCATTTCTCGACATCGCCCAGCAGGTCGAAGCTTTCCGGCAGCAGCAACCAGCGCCCGATCAGGCCATCGACATAGGCGAAGATCGCCACGGCCGCCCGGTCGGTGTCCAGGTCGGCCGGCAACTGGCCACGGCGCACGGCATTGCCCATGGTCAGGGCGATGCCTTCGTGGCAATCGAGCACCGCGCCCCGGCGCTGCTGGCGAATCTCGCACATGTCGTCGGTAAATTCGCACTTGTGGTGCAGGATTTCATTGATACGCCGGGTCCGGGCATCGAGCACCAGCTCGTTGAACACTTGCAGCAGGAGCTTGCGCATGCACCCAAGCGGGTCGAGTTCATCCTCGCTTTCACTGGCTCGGGCCAGGTGGTCATGGGTCTCGTGCAGGCTGTCGAGCAGCGCCTGCACCAGGTCGGCCTTGTTGCTGAAGTGCCAGTAGATCGCCCCGCGGGTCACCCCCGCGAGCTCGGCGATATCGGCCAGGGTGGTACGCGCGACACCGCGCTTGTAGAAGGCCCTTTCCGCCGCCTCGATGATCTGGGCGCGGGTTTCCTGGGCTTCCTCTTTGGTTCGACGGACCATGGCAGTACAACCTCATCAGGCCCCGCGCGAGCACGTGGCGGGCGGGAATCAGGCCGGGGGTCGCCTCTTTCAGGGCCTCACCCGGGTAAATGTGAGCGATCCGCGGTGGTCACTCACGACACACCTGCGGTATTTACAAACAACCATGAATGTAAGTATATTCCTTAGCAAGCTATTTATCCACCCGATAGCGTTTTTCTGACAAGACTCTTCCTTTATATTCTTGAGCTCCCCTGCTCCTGCGACCCGAGGATCCTCATGCAATTCAAGCCAGCCTTATCCGCCCTGGTTTCCGCCGTGGCTTTGGCAACCCTGCTCAGTGGCTGCAAGAAAGAAGAAGCAGCGCCCGCGCCACAGGCTCCTCAGGTCGGCGTCGTCACCGTGCAGCCGCAAGCCTTCACCCTCACCTCGGAACTGCCGGGGCGCACCAGCGCCTACCGTGTGGCCGAGGTACGGCCACAGGTCAACGGCATCATTCTCAAGCGCCTGTTCAAGGAAGGCAGTGACGTCAAGGAAGGGCAGCAGCTCTACCAGATCGACCCTGCCGTCTACGAGGCCAACCTGGCCAACGCCCAGGCCAACCTGCAGGCCACCCGCTCGCTGGCCGAACGCTACAAGCAGCTGATCGACGAACAAGCGGTGTCCAAGCAGGAATACGACGACGCCAATGCCAAACGATTGCAGGCCGAGGCCGCCCTCAAGAGCGCCCAGATCGACCTGCGCTACACCAAGGTGCTGGCGCCGATCAGTGGCCGCATCGGGCGCTCCGCGTTCACCGAGGGCGCCCTGGTGAGCAACGGCCAGGCCAACGCCATGTCGACCATCCAGCAGCTCGACCCGATCTACGTCGACGTTACCCAGTCCACCGCCGAGCTGCTCAAGCTGCGCCGTGACCTGGAAAGCGGCCAGTTGCAGAAGGCCGGCGACAACGCCGCCCAGGTGCAGCTGGTGCTGGAGGATGGCAGCCTGTTCAAGCAGCAGGGCCGCCTGGAGTTCTCCGAGGTCGCGGTCGACGAGACCACCGGCTCGGTGACCCTGCGCGCAATCTTCCCCAACCCCGACCACACCCTGCTGCCCGGCATGTTCGTGCATGCGCGGCTCAAGGCCGGGGTCAATGCCAACGCCATCCTGGCCCCGCAACAGGGCGTGACCCGCGACCTCAAGGGCGCGCCGACCGCACTGGTGGTCAACCAGGAAAACAAGGTCGAACTGCGCCAGCTCAAGGCCAACCGTACCCTGGGCAGCGACTGGCTGATCGAGGAAGGCCTGAACCCGGGCGACCGCCTGATCACCGAAGGGCTGCAGTTCGTGCGCCCTGGGGTCGAAGTCAAGGTCAGCGAAGCCACCAACGTCAAGAAACCGGGCAGCCCCGATCAGGCCAGCGCGGCGAAAGCAGACGCCAAAGCGGAGTAAACCATGTCGAAGTTCTTTATCGATCGCCCGATCTTCGCCTGGGTGATCGCCCTGGTGATCATGCTGGTCGGCGCCTTGTCGATCCTGAAGCTGCCGATCAACCAGTACCCGAGCATCGCCCCGCCGGCCATCGCCATCGCCGTGACCTACCCGGGCGCCTCGGCGCAGACGGTGCAGGACACCGTGGTGCAGGTGATCGAGCAGCAGCTCAACGGTATCGACAACCTGCGCTATGTTTCCTCGGAAAGTAACTCCGACGGCAGCATGACCATCACCGCCACCTTCGAGCAGGGCACCAACGCCGACACGGCGCAGGTCCAGGTCCAGAACAAGCTGAACCTGGCCACCCCGCTGCTGCCGCAGGAAGTGCAACAGCAAGGTATCCGCGTCACCAAGGCAGTGAAGAACTTCCTGCTGGTGATCGGCCTGGTGTCCGAAGACGGCACCATGACCAAGGACGACCTGGCCAACTACATCGTCTCCAACATGCAGGACCCGATCTCGCGGACCGCCGGCGTGGGTGACTTCCAGGTGTTCGGTGCGCAGTACGCCATGCGTATCTGGCTCGATCCGGCCAAGCTGAACAAGTTCCAGCTGACCCCGGTCGACGTGCGCACCGCGGTGGCCGCGCAGAACGTGCAGGTGTCCTCCGGCCAGCTCGGCGGCCTGCCTGCCCTGCCGGGCACCCAGCTCAACGCCACGATCATCGGCAAGACCCGCCTGCAGACCGCCGAGCAGTTCGAGAAGATCCTGCTCAAGGTCAATGCCGACGGCTCCCAGGTGCGCCTGGGCGATGTCGCGCAGGTCGGCCTGGGCGGCGAGAACTACGCCATCAGCGCGCAGTACAACGGCTTCCCGGCCTCGGGCCTGGCGGTCAAGCTGGCCACCGGTGCCAACGCCCTGGATACCGCCAAGGCCCTGCGCCAGACCATCGCCGACCTCGAGCCGTTCTTCCCGCCAGGGGTCAAGGCGGTGTTCCCGTACGACACCACCCCGGTGGTCACCGAATCGATCAGTGGCGTGATCCACACCCTGATCGAGGCCGTGGTCCTGGTGTTCCTGGTGATGTACCTGTTCCTGCAGAACTTCCGCGCTACCATCATCACCACCATGACCGTCCCGGTGGTGTTGCTGGGGACCTTCGGCATCCTCGCCGCCGCCGGCTTCAGCATCAACACCCTGACCATGTTCGCCATGGTCCTGGCCATCGGCTTGCTGGTGGACGACGCCATCGTCGTGGTGGAGAACGTCGAGCGGGTGATGTCCGAGGAAGGGCTACCGCCCAAGGAGGCGACCAAGCGCTCCATGGAGCAGATCCAGGGCGCCCTGGTGGGTATCGCCCTGGTGCTCTCGGCGGTACTGCTGCCGATGGCCTTCTTCGGCGGCTCGACCGGCGTGATCTACCGGCAGTTCTCGATCACCATCGTCTCGGCCATGGGCCTGTCGGTGCTGGTCGCGCTGATCTTCACCCCGGCCCTGTGCGCCACCATGCTCAAGCCGCTGAAGAAGGGCGAGCACCATGTGGCCAAGCGCGGCTTCTTCGGCTGGTTCAACCGCAACTTCGACCGCACCGTGGTGGGTTACGAGCGTAGCGTGGGCACCATCCTGCGCAACAAGATCCCGTTCCTGCTGGCCTATGCGCTGATCGTGGTCGGCATGATCTGGTTGTTCGCCCGCATTCCCACCGCGTTCCTTCCGGAAGAAGACCAGGGCGTGCTGTTCGCCCAGGTGCAGACCCCGGCCGGCTCCAGTGCCGAGCGCACCCAGGTGGTGGTCGACCAGATGCGCGAGTACCTGCTCAAGGACGAGGCCGACACCGTGTCCTCGGTGTTCACCGTCAACGGCTTCAACTTCGCCGGTCGCGGCCAGAGCTCGGGCATGGCGTTCATCATGCTCAAACCCTGGGGTGAGCGCTCGAAGGAGAACAGCGTGTTCGCCCTCGCCCAGCGTGCGCAGATGCACTTCTTCGGCTTCCGCGACGCGATGGTGTTCGCCTTCGCTCCGCCGGCGGTACTCGAGCTGGGTAATGCCACCGGCTTCGACGTGTTCCTCCAGGACCGCGCCGGTGTCGGCCACGAGAAGCTGATGGAAGCGCGCAACCAGTTCCTGGCCAAGGCCGCGCAGAGCAAGATCCTCAGCGCCGTGCGCCCGAACGGCCTGAACGACGAGCCGCAGTACCAGCTGACCATCGATGACGAACGTGCCAGCGCCCTGGGCGTGACCATCGCCGACATCAACAACACCTTGTCGATCGCCCTGGGCGGTAGCTACGTCAACGACTTCATCGACCGTGGCCGGGTCAAGAAGGTGTACATCCAGGGTGCGCCCAACGCCCGGATGAGCCCGGAAGACCTGCAGAAGTGGTACGTGCGCAACGGCGCTGGCGAAATGGTGCCGTTCTCCTCGTTCGCCAAGGGCCAATGGAGCTACGGTTCGCCGAAACTGTCGCGCTACAACGGTGTGGAAGCGGTCGAGATCCTCGGCACCCCGGCGCCTGGCTACAGTACCGGTGAGGCCATGGCCGAGGTCGAGCGCATCGCCGGCGAACTGCCAAGCGGCATCGGCTTCTCCTGGACCGGCATGTCCTACGAGGAAAAACTCTCCGGCTCGCAGATGCCGGCGCTGTTCGCCCTCTCGGTACTGTTCGTGTTCCTCTGCCTGGCAGCGCTGTACGAAAGCTGGTCGATTCCGATCGCGGTGGTGCTGGTCGTGCCGCTGGGTATCATCGGTGCCTTGCTCGCCACCAGCCTGCGCGGGCTGTCCAACGACGTCTACTTCCTGGTTGGCCTGCTGACCACCATTGGCCTGGCGGCGAAGAACGCGATCCTGATCGTCGAATTCGCCAAGGAACTGCACGAGCAGGGCCGCAGCCTGTACGACGCGGCCATCGAGGCCTGCCGCATGCGTCTGCGCCCGATCATCATGACCTCGCTGGCGTTCATCCTCGGCGTGGTACCGTTGACCATCGCCAGCGGCGCCGGCGCCGGCAGCCAGCACGCCATCGGCACCGGGGTCATCGGCGGCATGATCAGTGCAACCGTGCTGGCCATCTTCTGGGTACCGCTATTCTTCGTCGCAGTGTCGTCGCTGTTCGGCAGCAAAGAGCCGAAACAACACGCCACCCCTGAAACTCCACGTTATGAGGCTGGGCAATGACCAAGTCTTTGTTGTCCCTTGCGGTAACCGCGTTCATTCTCGGCGGCTGCTCGCTGATCCCCGACTACCAGGCGCCGGAGGCGCCGGTAGCCGCGCAGTGGCCGCAAGGCCCTGCCTACTCGCCGACCGAGTCGGCCAACGTTGCCGCCGCCGAACAGGGCTGGCGCCAGTTCTTCCACGACCCGGCGCTGCAGCAACTGATCCAGACGTCGCTGGAAAACAACCGCGACCTGCGGGTGGCAGCGTTGAACATCGACGCCTACCGCGCCCAGTACCGCATCCAGCGCGCCGACCTGTTCCCGGCCGTGTCGGCCAATGGTAGCGGCAGCCGTCAACGGATGCCGGCGAACATGTCGCAGACCGGCCAGTCGAGCATTGCCAGCCAGTACTCGGCCACCTTGGGTGTCAGCGCCTATGAGCTGGACCTGTTCGGCCGCGTGCGCAGCCTGACCGAGCAGGCCCTGGAAACCTACCTGTCCAGCGAACAGGCGCGCCGCTCCACGCAGATCAGCCTGGTGGCCAGCGTGGCCAATGCCTACTACACTTGGCAGGCCGACCAGGCGCTGCTCAAGCTGACCGAAGAGACGCTCAAGACCTACGAGGAAAGCTACAACCTGACCCGTCGCAGCAACGAGGTCGGCGTGGCCTCGGCCCTTGACGTCAGCCAGGCGCGCACCGCCGTGGAAGGTGCCCGGGTCAAGTACTCGCAGTACCAGCGCCTGGTGGCCCAGGACCTCAACAGCCTGACCGTACTGGTCGGCACCGGCGTGCCGAGCAGCCTGCCCAAGCCGCTGGAGCTCGACGCCGACCAGTTGGCCGAAGTGCCGGCGGGCCTGCCGTCCGACATCCTGCAGCGCCGTCCCGACATCCAGGAGGCCGAGCACCTGCTCAAGGCCGCCAACGCCAACATTGGCGCGGCCCGCGCCGCGTTCTTCCCGAGCATCAGCCTGACCGCCAATGCCGGTACCCTGAGCCCGGACATGGGCGGCCTGTTCAAGGGTGGTTCGGGCACCTGGCTGTTCCAGCCGCAGATCAACCTGCCGATCTTCAACGCCGGCAGCCTGAGGGCGAGCCTGGACTACTCGAAGATCCAGAAGGACATCAACGTCGCCAAGTACGAGAAGACCATCCAGACCGCCTTCCAGGAAGTCGCCGATGGCCTGGCCGCACGCAAGACGTTCGAAGAGCAGTTGCAGGCGCAGCGTGACCTGGTGGCTGCCAACCAGGACTACTACCGCCTGGCCGAGCGCCGCTACCGCATTGGTATCGACAGCAACCTGACCTTCCTCGATGCCCAGCGCAACCTGTTCAGCGCCCAGCAGTCGCTGATCGGCGACCGCCTGTCGCAGCTGGTCAGCGAGGTGAACCTGTACAAGGCCCTCGGCGGCGGCTGGTACGAGCAGACCCAGCAGCAGGCCGCGATCCAGACGCCGAAAGGCTGATTGGTCTGGTAGCAGTATCAAGCCCACCCTTGCGGTGGGCTTTTTGTTTGCTGCCCTGTAGGGGCGGCCTTGTGTCGCGAACGGGGCGCGAAGCGGCCCCAGGATCAGCCTTCCTGCAGCATTGCCGGGGCCGCTTTGCAGCCCATTCGCGACACAAGGCCGCTCCTACACCCTCAGCACGACCCTATATAGCGTTCGATAATCGCCCCGTTCCGCGTTCCACGAATTGCCTCGCCCCCACCCCGCCGCGCACCATCGCCCACGCAACGTTGCACAAGTTCTCTCTAAAGATGCCGACCCTGCGGCCCGTACCCGCAGCGCACAGGCTCGCCCAATAAAAACAAGAGATGCAACCGATGAGCACTTTGCACCCCGCACGCCAGCTGCTGCCTGGCCTGTTGACCCTGTCCTGCGCCCTGCCCGCCCTCGCCGAAGGCGGTTTCGTGGAAGACGCCAAGGCCAGCCTCAACCTGCGCAACTTCTACATCAACCGCAACTTCGTCGACCCGGCGAACCCCCAGGGCAAAGCCGAGGAATGGACCCAGAGCTTCATCCTCGACGCCCGCTCCGGTTTCACCCAGGGCACGGTCGGCTTCGCCGTGGACATTCTGGGGCTGTATTCGCTCAAGCTCGACGGCGGCAAGGGGACCGCCGGTACCCACCTGCTGCCGGTGCACGACGATGGCCGCCCCGCCGATGACTTCGGACGCCTGGGCGTGGCGTTGAAGGCACGCCTGTCGCAGACCGAGCTGAAAATCGGCGAATGGATGCCGGTGCTGCCGATCCTGCGCTCGGACGATGGCCGCTCGTTGCCGCAGACTTTCCGCGGTGGCCAGCTCACTTCGAAGGAGATCGATGGCCTGACCATCTATGCCGGCCAGTTCCGCGGCAACAGCCCGCGCAATGACGCGAGCATGGAGGACCTGTTCATGCAGGGCCGCGCCGGTATCAGCGCCGACCGCTTCAACTTTGCCGGCGGCGAATACAACTTCAACGACAAGCGCACGATGGTCGGCCTGTGGGATGCCCGGCTCAAGGACATCTACCGCCAGCAATACCTCAACCTGGTGCACAGCCAGCCGCTGGGCGACTGGACCCTGGGCGCCAACCTCGGGTACTTCATTGGCAAGGAAGACGGCAGCGAACGTGCCGGCAAGCTGGACAACCGCACCGCCTCGGCGATGCTCTCGGCGCGCTACCAGGGCCACACGTTCTATATCGGCCTGCAGAAGGTCAGTGGCGACGATGCCTGGATGCGGGTCAATGGCACCAGCGGCGGTACCCTGGCCAACGACAGCTACAACGCCAGTTTCGACAATGCCCAGGAGCGCTCCTGGCAACTGCGGCATGACTTCAACTTCGTCACCCTGGGCATTCCCGGGCTGACCTTGATGAACCGCTATATCAAGGGCGACAACGTGCACACCAGCGTCGTTGACGATGGCAAGGAATGGGCACGGGAAAGCGAGCTGGCCTATGTGATCCAGGCCGGGACGTTCAAGGACCTGTCGGTGAAATGGCGCAACTCGACCATGCGCCGGGATTTCAGCAGCAATGCGTTCGACGAGAACCGCTTGATCGTGAGCTACCCTTTGAACCTGCTGTAAACCGCTGGAAATACCCACGCCATCGTCGAAGGAGCCGGCCTTGCCGGCGAACACCGGCACAGCCGGTGCCAGCCACCGCAGCGTCTGGTTCGCCAGCAAGGCTGGCTCCTACAGGGCAAGGGCAGTTGCTCTGCGTAGGAGCCGGCGAACACCGGCACAGCCAGTGCCATCCACCGCAGCGCCTGGTTCGCCAGCAGGCTGGCTCCTACAGGGCAAGGGCAGTTGCTCTGCGTAGGAGCCGGCTTGCCGGCGAACACCGGCACAGCCGGTGCCATCCACCGTGTTGCCTGGTTCGCCAGCAAGCGCCTACGAGCCCCATTAAATAACTAAAAGTATTAAAAACATGCAAAAACAAACATTGACGCTATAAAAGGTAAACGCTAAAACCGAGCCTTGATCCCGCCCCAGAGCCCGAACATGGACCTGCGCCAACTGCGCTACTTCATCGCCCTCACCGAATACCGCAGTTTCGTCCGCGCCGCCGAGGCCATGGGCATCACCCAGCCCGCCTTCAGCCGGGCCATCCAGAACCTCGAGCAGACCTTCGGCTGCGCCCTGGTCGACCGCGCCAACAAGGCCCTGCCCCCCACCCCCGAAGGCCAAGTGGTGGTGCAACACGCCCGGCGCCTGGTCCAGGGCGCTGCCCAGTTGAACAACGAAGTGCTGCAAATGACCAAGCTCGATGCTGGCGAGCTGCATTTCGGCAGCGGCCCGGCCCTGGCGGTGCGCCTGGTGCCTGCAGCCCTGCGGCAGTTCATCGAGCAGCGCCCGGGCATCCGCA
The DNA here is from genome assembly GCF_024126635.1 of Pseudomonas sp. VA159-2. Taxonomy (NCBI): domain Bacteria; kingdom Pseudomonadati; phylum Pseudomonadota; class Gammaproteobacteria; order Pseudomonadales; family Pseudomonadaceae; genus Pseudomonas; species Pseudomonas sp. VA159-2. The sequence continues at coordinate 169,418 of NZ_JAMYBV010000011.1, forward strand.
CCGCGCTGCTGGTGGACAATGCCGAACGCCTGGGCCAGGCCCTGCGTCGCGAGCAGATCGAATTCTTCGTCGACGACATCCGCCCGTTCGAGGCCGATCCCAACTTCCATACCGAAGCGCTCACCCCCCGCCCGGGCCTGTTCTTCTGCCGCCCCGGCCACCCACTGCTGGCCAAGGACAGCCTGTCGACCAACGACCTGTTCGCCTACCCACTGGCCAGCGCCCTGCTTGCCCCCGGGGTGCGCAAGCGCCTGGCCAACCTCAGCGGGCGCAGCGACTTCACCCCGCACCTGCAGACCGAGCACCTGGCGGTGCTGCGCAGCGTGGTCCTGGCCAGCGACGCCATCGGTGCCGCCAGCGAAGAGGCGGTGGCCGACGACCTGGCCAACGGCACCCTGGTGCGCCTGCACTGGCGCAACCTGCCGCCGGGGCTGGAGGTACTGAGCGTGCGCTGCGGGGTGATCAGCCGCAGCGGCTACCGCCTGAGCCCCGCGGCGCGGGCGATGATCGATACCCTGGTCAGCCTGGATGCCGCGCCAGCGCCCGCAAGCGAGGCGCATCGACGATCTCCACCTCGCCATAGCCCAGGCGCACCACGCCGGACTGCTCGAGGCTCCTGAGGATCTGGTTGATGGTCTGGCGCGACAGCGACAGCATCAGCGCCAGTTGCTCCTGGGATACCTGCAAGCGCCATTGCGCGACATCGCGTTCGCCGTAGCCCTCGGCCATCTGCAGCAAGCGGTGGGCCAAGCGCGGCCCGGCGGCCAGCAGGCTCTGCTGCTCCAGGGCGACGAAAACCCAGCGCAGCTTGTGGCTCATCAGCAAGGCCAGCTCGCGCCAGTGCTGCGGCTCACGTGCCAGCCAGTCGAGCAGCGCGGCCTGGGGCAGCCACAACAGCCGGGTCGGGCCTTCGGCAAAGGCGTCATGGGTCCGCGGCTGGCCATCGAACAGACTGATCTCGCCAAACCATTGCGCGGCTTCCACCAGGGTCAGCAGCGCCTCCTTGCCAGCGCTGCTGACCGCGCCGACACGCATCGCGCCTTCCAGCACCGCATACAGCCCACAGGGCGCATCGCCGCGCTGGAACAGGCACTGCCCCGCCACCAGCGCGCGGGGCCGGCCCAGGGCCAGCAGGCTATCCTGAACAGTAACCGGCAACTGGCGAAACCACTGGCCATGCAGCAATTGGGTACGCGGATCGTGCATGGCGCCTCGCAATGCGAACTCTGTCGGCCAGCCGACAGACGACGATGGATGAACCGGGGCAAGCTGCGCTCCCCCCTGATGGAGGAACAACAATGAAAAACCTCGTCGAGCATTTGAGTCAATACGCGGCCTATCACCGCGACCCACGCAATATCGCCACGCATTTCATCGGCATTCCGTTGATCGTGCTGGCGGTGACCATCCTGCTGTCGCGCCCCGGCTGGGACCTGGCCGGGCTCTGGTTGTCACCGGCGTTGCTGCTGGCGGGCTGGTCGGTGTGGTTCTACCTGCGCCTGGACCTGCGCTTGGGCCTGGTGATGGGGCTGTTGCTGGGCCTGTGCCTGTGGGCCGGGCAAGCGCTGGCGCTGCAAGGCACCGGGCTGTGGCTGGCGGCCGGGCTGGGCGCATTCGTGGTGGGCTGGATCATCCAGTTCGTCGGCCACTGGTACGAAGGGCGCAAGCCAGCGTTCGTCGATGACCTCAGTGGCTTGATCATCGGGCCACTGTTCGTGGTGGCGGAGCTGGCGTTCATGCTCGGGCTGTGCCCTGAATTGAAAAAAGCCGTTGAGGCCAATGCCGGGCCGGTGGCCATCCGCCAGAAGAAAGCGGCGATCTGACCAGGGAAATGCTGGGGCCCCATCGCGACACAAGGCCGCTCCCACCGGTTTGCACAGGCCTGTGGGAGCCGCCTTGTGTCGCGATGGGCTGCGCAGCAGCCCCGGCAATCTCTCAAGTCACCTGGGTACGCGATTCCACCCCCAGCTCATCCCACACCGACTCGGCCAGGTGGAACGTGGCATTGGCCGCCGGTATCCCGCAATAGATCGCGCTGTGCATGATCACTTCCTTGATCTCTTCGCGGGTCACGCCGTTGTTGGCCGCGGCGCGCAGGTGCAGCTTGAGCTCGTCGTTGCGGTTCATGCCGATCAGCATGGCGATGGTGATCAGGCTGCGGGTATGCCGGGGCAAGCCGGGGCGGGTCCAGATATCGCCCCAGGCATGCCGGGTGATCATCTCCTGGAACTCGCCATTGAAGTCATTGAGCTTCTCCAGGCTGCGGTCTACATGGGCATCGCCCAGCACCGCGCGACGCACTTGCATGCCGGCTTCGTAGCGTTGTTTCTCGTCCACGGTGTGCTCCTCAACGGCTGCGCAGGAAATCGAGCACACGCCGGCTGAACGGCGCGCCGACCTCGACGTTGGACAGGTGCGCGGCGGCGAATTCGACGTACTCGGCCCCCAGGATACCAGCCTGCAAGAAACGCCCATGCGCCGGGGTGGTCACCGCGTCGGCACTGCCGGCGACGATCAGGGTCGGCACCTGGATCTGCTTGAGCTGGTCACGCATGTCGGCGTCGCGCACCGCTGCGCAGTTGGCCGCGTAGCCCTGCGGCGCGGTTTGCGCCAGCATCTGGCAGATGCGCTGGGCTGCGGCCGGCTGCGCCTGGGCGAATGCCGGGGTGAACCAGCGGGCGATGGAGGCATCCCGCAGCGCGTGCATGGCCTGACAACCGCCCTGGAGCACGCTATCGATGCGGCTGTTCCACACCTCGTCACTGCCGATCTTCGCCGCCGTGTTGCACAAGGTCAGGCTGAGCAGGCGATTGCCCGCGTGGATACCCAGCCACTGGCCAATCAGGCCGCCCATGGACAGGCCGATGAAGTGGGCCTTGTCGATATCCAGGGCATCGAGCAGGGCCAGCACATCGCCGCCCAATTGCTCGATGCTGTAGGGGCCAGCGCTGACCAGCGAGCCGCCATGGCCGCGGGTGTCATAGCGCAGCAGCCGAAAGTGCTCGGCCCACTCCGGCACTTGCGCATCCCACATGTGCAGATCGGTCCCCAGCGAGTTGGACAACACCAGCACTGGGGCAGCGGCCGGTCCATCGAGTTGGTAATGCAGTACGCCATCGGCCAGTTGCAGGTGCGCCACAGCGGTCTCCTTCAGGCAGTGAAACGTTGATGCTCGGCCACCGCGCGCGCCACCCAGACGCGGGCCTGGCCGAGGTAATGGGCAGGGTCGAGCAGGCGGTCGAGCTCTTCAGCGGACAGTTCGGCGCTGACCTGTGGCTCGTCGCCGAGCACCGCGCGCAAGTGCCGCTGCTCGGCCACCGCACGCTGGCAGCAGTGTTCCAGCAGATGATGGGCGCGATCGCGGCCCAGGCGCTGGGCCAGGACGATGCTCACCGCTTCGGCGAGCACCAGCCCCTGGGTCAGGTCGAGGTTGTGGCGCATGCGCGCGGCATCTACCTGCATGCCTTCGGCGATCACCTGGGCCTGGTGCAGCGCACCGGAAACCAGGCAGCAGATCGCCGGCAAGGTTTCCCACTCGGCGTGCCACAGGCCGAGGCTGCGCTCATGCTCCTGGGGCATGGCGCTGTACAGCGTCGACAGCAGCCCCGGCACCCGGGTGGCGGCGGCGATCAGTACCGCCGCACCCACCGGGTTGCGCTTGTGCGGCATGGTCGAGGAGCCGCCCTTGCCCGGCGCGCCGGGCTCGTACAGCTCGCCGGCCTCGGTCTGCATCAGCAGGCTGACATCCCGGCCGAACTTGCCCAGGCTGCCGGCGACCAGGCCCAGCACCGCGGCGAACTCCACCAGCCGGTCACGCTGGGTGTGCCAGGGTTGCTCGGGCAGTGCCAGGCGCAACTGCCCGGCCAGCGCCTCGGCCACCGGCAATGCCTTGCTGCCCAGGGCCGCCAGGCTGCCGGAAGCGCCGCCGAACTGCAGTACCAGCAAGCGCGGACGCAAGGCCTTGAGCCGCTGGCGATGGCGGGTCAGCGCCCCCAGCATGCCGGCCAGCTTCATGCCCAGCGTCACCGGCGTGGCGTGCTGCAACCAGGTACGCCCGACCAAGGGCGTATCGGCATGCTGCAAGGCCTGACGGGCCAGGGTGTCGGCCAGCTTGGCCAGGTCGTTCTCGATCAGCGCCAGGGCCTCGCGCACCTGCAGCACCAGCCCGCTGTCCATCGCATCCTGGCTGGTTGCCCCCAGGTGCACATAGCGTTCGGCCTCGGGCACGCCGCTGGCGACCACCTTGCCCAGGGCCTTGACCAGTGGAATCGCCGAATTGCCGGCCACGGCGATGGCATCGGCCAGGGCCCGCACCTCGTAGCGCTCGGCCTTGCAGGCCGCCTCGATGGCCATCGCCGCGGTGTGCGGTACCAGCCCGACGCTGGCCTCGGCGCGGGCCAGGGCCGCCTCGAAATCGAGCATGCCTTGCAGCCGGCCGCGGTCGGAGAACACCTCGCCCATGGCCGGGGCGGTGAAGTAGGCGTCGAACAGGTGGTGGCTCATGCAACGTCCTTAGTGGTCATGGTGCAGGTACGCCGCCTGCTTCGGCAGGCGCAGGCTGAACAGGAAGGCCACGGCCATCATGGCCGTCACGTACCAGTAGAAGGTGTTCTCCATCCCCAGGGTTTTCAAGCCCAGGGCCACGTACTCGGCCGAACCGCCGAATACCGCGTTGGCCACCGCGTAGGCCAGGCCGACGCCCAGCGCGCGCACCTGCGGCGGGAACATCTCAGCCTTCACCAGGCCGCTGATCGAGGTATAGAAACTGACGATGCACAATGCCAGGCTCACCAGCACGAAGGCCAGCAACGGGCTGCTCACGGTCTTCAGCGCCATCAGCAACGGCACGGTGAAAAGCGTGCCCAGAGCGCCGAACAGCAGCATCGAATTGCGCCGGCCGATACGGTCGGAGAGCATGCCGAACAGCGGCTGCAAAATCATGAACAGCAACAGCGCGCCGGTCATCACGAAACTGGCGCTCTTGGCGTTCATGCCGGCGGTGTTGACCAGGTATTTCTGCATGTAGGTGGTGAAGGTGTAGAAGATCAGCGAACCGCCGGCGGTATAGCCCAGCACAGTGACGAAAGCCGCGGCGTGATTGCGAAACAGCCCGCTGATGGTGCCGGCGTCCTTGTCCTGGCGCGTCTCGGCGCTGCTGGTCTCCTTCAGCGAGCGGCGCAGCATCAGCGAGATCAGCGCGGCGATGGCCCCGACCACGAACGGGATGCGCCAGCCGTAGGCGCGCAGTTCATCCTCGCTGAGCAGTTGCTGCAGGATCACCACCACCAGCACCGCCAGCAACTGGCCGCCGATCAAGGTGACGTACTGGAACGAGGCGAAGAACCCGCGCTGGCCAGGCAGCGCCACTTCGCTCATGTAGGTGGCCGTGGTGCCGTACTCGCCGCCCACCGACAGGCCCTGGATCAGCCGCGCCAGCAGCAGCAAGGCCGGCGCCCAGGCGCCGATGCTGGCATAGGTGGGCAGGCAGGCGATGATCAGCGAGCCGCCGCACATCATCAGCACCGAGATCATCAGCGAGTTCTTGCGCCCGTGGCGGTCGGCCAGGCGGCCGAAGATCCAGCCACCGATGGGCCGCATCAGAAAGCCCGCGGCGAATACCCCGGCGGTGTTGAGCAGTTGTACCGTGGGGTCGTCGGAGGGGAAGAACGCCGGGGCGAAGTAGATGGCGCAGAAGGCATAGACATAGAAGTCGAACCACTCCACCAGGTTGCCCGACGACGCGCCGACGATGGCGAAGATGCGCTTGCTGCGTTCTTCACCGGTGTAATAACTGGAAGTCATGGTGTCTTTACTCCTGGGAGGTCACTGCACAGTCTAGACATACCCAGTAACAAACTCGTTCCGCTAGCGGACACGACGCATTGTAGGAGCGGCCTTGTGTCGCGAAAGAGGCGCGCAGCGGCCCCTGGATCGCGATCTATCGGAGATTGCTGGGGCCGCTGCGCAGCCCTATCGCGACGCAAGGCCGCTCCTACAGGGCCGCGCGCCACCTCAAACCCGCTCGATGGCCAGGGCCAAGCCTTGGCCAACCCCGACGCACATGGTCGCCAAGCCCTTGCGCCCACCGCTGCGCTCCAACTGGTGCAACGCCGTCAGCACCAGGCGCGCCCCGCTCATCCCCAGCGGGTGGCCCAAGGCAATCGCCCCACCGTTGGGATTGACCTGCGGCGCATCGTCGGCCAGGCCCAGCTCGCGCAACACCGCCAGGCCCTGGCTGGCGAACGCCTCGTTGAGCTCGATGACATCGAAGTCGCTCACCGCCAGGCCCAGCCGCTCGGTCAGCTTGCGCACCGCCGGCACCGGGCCGATGCCCATCAGCCGCGGCGCCACCCCGGCGCTGGCCATGCCCAGGACCCGCGCACGGGGCGTCAGGCCATGGCGCTTCACGGCCTCGGCCGAGGCCAGGATCAGCGCGGCAGCACCGTCATTCACCCCCGAAGCATTGCCGGCGGTAACCGTCTTGTCCGGCCCGTTCAGCGGCTTGAGCTTGCCCAGGGCTTGCAAGGTGGTATCCGGGCGCAGGTGCTCGTCCTCGGTTACCACGGTCTCGCCTTTCTTGTGGGCGATACGCACCGGCACGATCTCTTCGGCGAAAAAGCCTGCCGCCTGTGCCGCGGCGGCCTTCTGCTGGCTGCGCAAGGCAAAGTCATCCTGGTCGGCGCGCGACACCTGGTAGTCGTCGGCGACGTTGTCGGCGGTCTCGGGCATCGCATCCACCCCGTACTGCGCCTTCATCAACGGATTGACGAAACGCCAGCCAATGGTCGTGTCCTCCAGCTTCATGCTGCGCGAGTAGCCGCTCTCGGCCTTGCCCATCACGAACGGCGCGCGGGACATCGACTCGACGCCACCAGCAATGGCCAACTCCATCTCGCCACTGGCGATGGCACGGAAGGCGGTGCCGATGGCGTCCATGCCCGAGGCGCACAGACGGTTGAGGGTCACGCCGGCAACGCCCTGCGGCAGGCCGGCCAGCAGCAGCGCCATGCGCGCCACGTTGCGGTTGTCCTCGCCGGCCTGGTTGGCGCAGCCGAGGAACACTTCGTCGAGCAGTTGCCATTGCACGTGCGGGTTGCGTTCGATCAGGGCCTTGAGCGGCACCGCCGCCAGGTCGTCGGCACGCACGCTGGCCAGGGCCCCGCCGAAACGGCCGATGGGGGTGCGGATGGCGTCGCAGATGAAAACGTCACGCATCAGGCTTCTCCTGCCGTCTGGCCATGGGCGGCGGCGGTACGCGCCTCGAGGTCGCGCAGCGCCGACAGCTCCACTGCGCTCGGCGCGGGGGTCTCGACCACGCTGTCGGCGAAACGGATCGGCCAGCCGGTGGCAGCGACAATCTGTTCGCGGCTCACCCCCGGGTGGATCGAAGTGACCACGAACTCATGGGTCCCCTGCTCCGGCGTCATGATGCACAGGTCGGTGATGATGCCCACCGGCCCTTCACCGGGCAGGCCCAGGCGCTTGCGCGAGTCGCCGCCCTCGCCATGGCCGACCGAGGTGATGAAGTCGAGCTTGTCGACAAAGGCCCGCGTCGACTGCTTGAGGATGATCAGCACCTGCCTGGCCGAACCGGCGATCTCCGGCGCACCGCCCGCCCCGGGCAGGCGGGTCTTGGGCGTATGGTAGTCACCGACCACGGTGGTGTTGATATTGCCGAAACGGTCGACCTGGGCGGCGCCGAGAAAGCCCACGTCGATACGCCCGCCTTGCAGCCAGTAGCGGAAGATCTCGCCGGTCGGCACCACGGTGTCGGCGGTCTCGGCCAGTTCGCCATCGCCGATCGACAGCGGCAGCACGCTGGGCTTGGCGCCGATCGGACCGGATTCGTAGATCAGCACCACATCGGGCGACGACGTCAGCCGCGCCAGGTTGGCGGCCTTGGACGGCAGGCCGATGCCGACGAAGCACACCGCGCCATTGCGCAGGCGGCGGGCGGCGGCGACGGTCATCATTTCGGCGGTGGAATAGTTCATTGCGCGGCCTCCGCGGTGCTGGCCAACCTGGCCTGGAATTCGGTGAAGTCGGCGGTGCCGCGGATATAAGTATCGATCCACCCGCTGAACGCCTCGCGGTCGCGGGCGATCGGGTCCCAGGCCTGGTAGAAGCGATTGTCGCGTTCGTAGTAGCCGTGGGCGTAGGACGGGTGGGCGCCACCGGGCACCAGGCACACCGCGCTCAAGGCCCAGGTCGGCAACACGCAGGCGTTCATCGGCGCATTCAGGTCGTCGACGATTTCCTCGACGGTGACGATGCAGCGCTTGGCGGCCAATGCCGCTTCCTTCTGCACGCCCAGGATGCCCCACAACAGCACGTTGCCCTTGCGGTCGGCCTTTTGCGCGTGGATCACGGTAACGTCCGGGCGCAGCGAGGGCACCGCGGCGAGTACCTCGCCGGTGAACGGGCAGGTCACCGACTTGATCAGCGGGTTGACCTTCGGCAGGTCGGAGCCGGCGTAGGCACGCAGCACGGCGAACGGCAGGCCGGAGGCGCCAGCGACATAGGCGTTGGCCAGGTCGGCGTGGCTGTGTTCCTCGATCTCGATGGCGTGCGGCCAGTGCTTCTCCACGGCATCGCGCAGGCGGTGCAGCGAGCCGACCCCGGGGTTCCCCCCCCAGGAGAAGACCAGCTTGCGCGCGCAGCCGGCGCCGATCAGCTGGTCGTAGATCAGGTCCGGGGTCATGCGCACCAGGGTCAGGTCGCGCTTGCCCTGGCGGATGATCTCGTGGCCGGCGGCACTGGGGATCAGGTGGGTGAAGCCCTCGAGGGCGACGCTGTCGCCGTCGTGGACAAACTGCTTCACAGCCTCGTGAAGCGAGAGGATTGCTGCCATTGGAGACTCCTGGTCAGGTCGAGTCGGGTCAGTGAGCAGCGGGCCGATGCTGCGCTGCGATGGGCCCAGATTAAGGAAGCCGGCAGGGGCAAAACAATCCGATAATCGCACTTACGTGCGATTATCGAACAATTTGTCAACTTCAGCTCCGTAGGCCTCAGCCTTGTTGGCGCCCGCAACTCAGGTAGCATCCGCGTGGCTTACCAGCCCTTTGACCACCACCCCCACGGCCGCCAAGGCCGCCGGCACCAGCAGCGCCGTCAGCACCTGCGTGAAGTTCCAGCCTAGCCCCAGCAACGTCGCCCCGCTCCAGGCCCCCAGGATCGCGCCGAAGCGGCCAATACCGAGCATCCACGACACGCCCGTGGCCCGCCCCTGGGTCGGGTAGAAACGCGCCGCCAGCGACGGCATCGCCGATTGCGCGCCGTTCACGCACATGCCCGCGACCAGCACCAGGGTCGCCAGCAAGGTGATGTTGCCCAGGCTCTGCCCCACCGCGTAGGCGAACACGCCGGCCAGCAGGTAGAAGAGGCCGATCACCTTGTGCGGATTGAAGCGGTCCATCGCCCAGCCCACCGCCACCGCGCTGAGCACGCCACCGAACTGGAACAGTGCGCCGATGAATGCCGCCTGCTCCATGCTGGCGCCACTGTCGCGCATCAGCGTCGGCAGCCAGCTGGTCAGCAGGTAGACGATCACCAGGCCCATGAAGTAGGTCAGCCACAGCAGCAGGGTGCCCACCCCATAGGTACCCGAGAAGATCACCGCGAACACGTTGCGCGCCGCCACGGCCTTTTGCTCCGGCACGCTGAAGCTCGCCGCCTGGGCCACCAGCGCCGGGGCGATCGGCGCCAGGGTCTTGCGCACCTTGTCGCTGCCACGGTTGCGCACCACCAGGAACCGCGCCGACTCCGGCAACCAGACCAGCAACACCAGCGCCAGCAGCAACGGCAACACGCCGCCGATCACCAGCAGGCTGTGCCAGCCGTAGGCCGGGATCAGCTTGGCGGAAATGAACCCGCCGCCGGCCATCCCCAGGTTGAAACCGCAGAACATGCTGGTCACCAGCAGCGACTTGAGCCGCTCGGGGGTGTACTCGGACAGCAGCGTGGTGGCATTGGGCATGCCAGCCCCCAGGCCCAGCCCGGTGAGAAACCGCAGCACCAGCAACTGCTCGACATTGTTCGCATAAGCCGAGGCCAGGCTGAACCCACCGAACACCAGCACCGCTCCCACCAGCACGCCCTTGCGCCCGAAGCGGTCGGCCAGCGGGCCAGAACCCAATGCGCCGAACACCATGCCGATCAACGCGGCGCTCATCACCGGGCCCAGGCTGGCACGGTCGATCCCCCACTCCTGGGACAGCGCAGGGGCGATGAAGCCCATGGCGGCGGTATCCAGGCCGTCGAGGAAAACGATCAGGAAGCACAGGACCACCACCCGCCACTGATAGCGAGACAGGGGCTGGGCATTGATCAAGGACTGCACGTCGAGGCAGTGGCCGACGGCGGATTGCGGTTTGTTCATTATTGTTATCCGGAAGGTAGGCGCAGGCACGCTACTGCGCATGAACCATGCACAGCAACAGGAGACAACGGATAGCGCGGCGAGCAATTAGCCGGAATGCAACTGCGACAGCGAAGGGAGCGTATTCATGGGGGTGCCCTCGGGCCTGTTGTTATTGTCCGGTCGGCGCAGCCGACCCGTGCGACAGACATTAATCAGCAGGCTGAGGCGGTGCAATTCGCCGCAGGCGACACTGTGCGTTTATCGCACAGGATCTTGTTGATGCACTAGCGGTAGGCGCCGCGGTGGATGGCACCGGCCGTGCCGGTGCTCGCCGGCAAGCCGGCTCCTACACGTTTGCGGCGTACCCCGCCCCGTAGGAGCCAGCTTGCTGGCGAACCAGGCGCCGCGGTAGAGGCCGGCTCCTGCAAGTCAACCAAACAACTGATGGCACAGATCCCGGCTGGCTGCCAGCAGGATCGGCAGGAATCGCTGCTCCAACTCGCCACGGCTGACCCTGCCTACATGGGTACTCACATTCAACGCCGCCAGCACCTGCCCCGAGGCGTCGTAGATCGGCACGGCAATCGAGCGCAGCCCCTGCTCAAGCTCCTGGTCGACCACGCACCAACCCTGCTCGCGCACCTGCTGGATGCAGGCCAGCAGCGATGGCGCGTCGTGCAGCGTGCGGCTGGTCCGCGCCTTCAGGTCGGCGCGCTCCAGGTACTCGTGCAGGCTGGCATCGTCCAGCGCCGCCAACAGGATGCGCCCCATCGACGTGCAATAGGCCGGTAGCCGCCCACCTACCGACAGGTCGACCGAGATCAACCGCTCCACCGTGGCTGAGCGCGCGATGTAAAGAATGTCGTCGCCTTCCAGGGTGGCCATGTTGGCCGCCTCGTGCAGCTGGTCGCTGATGCGGTCCAGGTAGGGCTGCGCTGAAACTGCCAACGGTGTCGAGGACAGGTAGGCATGCCCGAGGGTCAGCACCTTGGGCAGCAATGAATAGGTGCGACCGTCGGTGGTGGCATAGCCAAGCTTCATCAGCGTGTGCAGGCAACGCCGTACCGCCGCCCGGGGGATTTCCGTGCGGTGGCTGATCTGGGCGATGGTCAGGTGGCGCTTGCGTTCCTGGAAGGCCTGGATCACCGCCAGGCCACGGGCCAGGGAGGTCATGAAATCCGGGTCGCCGGTGAATGCCTGGATACGTTTGGCCGCCGAGGCCACGATCGGCGGCGCCAGGGCCGACACACCGCTGCGCGCTGGCTCGTTGGGCACCGGGCCGGAGGTTTCATCGTTCATGGGCTTGCCTCAAGAAAACGGTAGCTTGTGCGATTATCGAACGAACGGCCGATAATCGCAATTGACCGCTGACACTTTTGCTTATACCTTTCCCCATGCCACGTGTGGCTTCTTTGGAGAGACTGGTCAGGTACCCACCGCAGAAGTCCCAGGCAACGGCCTCGCCCACCCGCGAGGCCGTTTTCATTTCTGCCAGCCAATGTCGAACTTGCCGCGTCGTACGTTTGAACTTTCGTCGTAGCATACGGACATAGTCACCGCTAATTATTCATAACTTCTGTCAGGGCCTGGTAAAGAACGATAGCCTTCGAGTTGCCGATTGCTATAATCGACTTCGCGGGCTGTACAGTTGCCAGTCAGCTGCAACCCGCAGACTTTCGTTGCTTGCACCCCGCTTGCACGCGCACCTGGCGTGGCAGGCCCGATAGCGAACCCAGGCACTCACGCAAAGTTGCCTTCGGCGCCAACACGGCCGTGTTCGCGCAACAACGATGTATCCGCACGGGCGCGATACCCGCACATTGATTGTGTCCTTGCTCGCCCGCGCCACACTTCAACCTATTCAGGTATCAACTGTGACGAAAGAAGAACTGCGCGCGGAACTCGAGCGCCAGGCTGAACGTTACAAGGATGTTTACGGTGGGGAAGTCACCACCTATGCCGCACAACCGGAGCCAGAACGCAAACCTTGGCGCAAACGCGCCAGCATCCGCGACCAGGCCTTCGCCCAGGAACTGGAGAAGATGGAAAAGGACCTGCGCCACGACGAGCAGTGAGCGCGGATGATCTCATCGCGCCATCGGCCACGGGCCCTTGGCGTGAGGCATCATTGCAAAATCGCCTAGGGTGAAATGGAATTACACAAATTTCATACAGGTGTTTGAAGCGCACGCAACATTTTACTTTCGCTACAGTTCACTGATTTTAAAGAAAATTAGCCAATTTTCAGGCTATTTTTTTGCATCCTCGATTGCCGTTTCCCACGGTAACGGCCAGACGCACGGCAGCCATCGGTCTGCGGCAGGTGCATCGATTGCCATGGTTTTCTGGCATAATCCGCCCCCCCTAAGACCGCCAGACAACCTTCATGATCGATTTATTCAGCGGACTGGATGCCTGGGTCGTCGTGAGCCTGATGCTCGCTCTGACCTTCGTGCTCGCATTCGAGTTCATCAATGGCTTTCATGACACCGCCAACGCGGTAGCCACTGTCATCTATACCAAAGCCATGCCGCCACACCTGGCTGTGTTCTTCTCCGGTGTGTTCAACTTCCTCGGAGTTCTGCTGGGCGGCGTCGGGGTGGCCTATGCCATCGTCCACCTGCTGCCGGTGGAGCTGCTGATCAACGTGAACACCGGCCACGGCCTGGCCATGGTCTTCTCGTTGCTGGCCGCGGCCATCACCTGGAACCTGGGCACTTGGTACTTCGGCATCCCCGCCTCCAGCTCGCACACCCTGATCGGCTCGATCCTCGGCGTGGGCCTGGCCAATGCCGTGCTCAGCGACATCCCCCTGGGTGACGGCGTCAACTGGCAAAAGGCGATCGACATCGCCCTGTCGCTGGTGGTCTCGCCCATGGCTGGCTTCGCCGTCGCCGCACTGGTGCTGCTCGGCCTGAAATGGTGGCGCCCGCTGTCGAAGATGCACAAGACCCCGGACCAGCGCCGCAAGCTCGACGACAAGAAGCACCCACCGTTCTGGAACCGCCTGGTGCTGGTGATCTCGGCCATGGGCGTGAGCTTCGTGCACGGCTCCAACGACGGCCAGAAAGGCATCGGCCTGATCATGCTGGTGCTGATCGGTATCGTCCCGGCCAAGTTCGTGCTCGACCTGAACAGCACCACCTACCAGATCGAGCGAACCCGCGATGCCACCCTGCACATGAGCCAGTTCTACCAGCGCAACGCCGCCACCCTTGGCGAGTTCCTGGCCCTGGGCAAGGCCAAGTCGAACGACCTGCCGGAGCAGTTCAGCTGCAACCCGCAGCAGACCGAGCCGACCATCGCCGCACTGCAATCGTCGCTGGCCGGTGTAACCGACTACCGCGACCTGAGCGCCGACAAGCGCGTCGAAGTGCGCCGCTACCTGCTGTGCCTGGACGACACGGCGAAGAAGGTCGGCAAGCTGCCAGGCCTGGAAGCCCGTGAAAAGGCCGACCTGGAGAAACTGCGCAAGGACCTGACCGCCACCACCGAATATGCCCCGTTCTGGGTGATCGTGGCCGTCGCCCTGGCCCTGGGCCTGGGCACCATGGTCGGCTGGAAGCGCGTGGTGCTGACCGTCGGCGAAAAAATCGGCAAGCAGGGCATGACTTATGCCCAGGGCATGTCGGCGCAGATCACCGCGGCCTGCGCCATCGGCATGGCCAACATCTTCAGCCTGCCGGTGTCCACCACCCACGTCCTGTCGTCGGGCGTGGCCGGTACCATGGTCGCCAACAAAAGCGGCCTGCAAGGCGGCACGGTGAAGACCATCCTGCTGGCCTGGGTGCTGACCCTGCCGGCGTCGATGGGCCTGGCGGCCGGCCTGTTCTGGCTGGCGTCCAAGGCCATTGGCTGAGTGACAACCGCAGTAGAAAAAGGCGCCTTCGGGCGCCTTTTTCGTTCATCCAGGTTGCGCAGGCGCTTGGCATACCTGCGTGGACTCTTCAATCTGGCAGGGCGCCTGTGGCAGCGGCTTGAGCCGCGAACACCGACGCAGCCAGTGCCCGCCATCGTGTCGCCTGGTTCGCCAGCAAGGCTGGCTCCTACAGGAAATGCGCATGGATCGGACCTGGCTTTGCCCTAGCGCTTCTTGCCTCCCAGCAACGACCCCATCAGCCCGCGTACCAACTGCCGGCCCAACTGGTTGGCCGCCTGGCGCACCGCCGACTTGATCGCCTGCCCCGCGGCGCTCTGCAGGAACTCGCCGGCTTTGTCGGCAAAGCTGTCCTCGTCAGCCTTCGGCTGCGGTACCGGCTCCACCGGCTCGCCCTTGCGCTGGGTCAGCAGTTCGTAGGCCGACTCGCGATCGATCGGCTTGTCATAGCGCCCGGCCAGGGGTGACGCTGCGATCAACGCACTGCGCTCGGCCGCGCTCAACGGCCCGATGCGTGACTGCGGCGGCGCGATCAGCGCCCGCTGGACCATGGCCGGGGTGCCCTTTTCTTCCAGGGTGCCGACCAGCGCCTCACCGATGCCCAACTCGGTGAGCACCGCCAGGCTATCGAACGCCGGGTTCGGCCGGAACCCATCGGCCACGGCGCGCAGCGACTTCTGCTCCTTGGCCGTGAACGCGCGCAGGCCGTGTTGAATGCGCAGGCCCAGCTGCGCCAGCACCGCATCCGGCAGGTCGCCCGGCGACTGGGTGACGAAGTACACCCCCACGCCCTTGGAGCGAATCAGCCGCACCACCTGCTCCAGGCGATCCTGCAGGGCCTTGGGCGTGCCGTTGAACAGCAGGTGCGCCTCGTCGAAGAACAGTGCCAGCACCGGTTTGTCGGCGTCGCCCCGCTCGGGCAACTGCTCGAACAGTTCGGCCAGCAGCCAGAGCAGGAAGGTCGCGTAGACCTTGGGCGCATCGTGCACCAGGCGACTGGCGTCGAGCAGGTGGATACGCCCGCGGCCATCGCCATCCAGGCGCAGCAGGTCGTCGAGCTGCAACGCCGGTTCGCCGAACAGCGCCTCGGCGCCTTGCTGCTCCAAGGTCGCCAGGCGGCGCAGCAAGGCCTGGGTCGACGCGCTGGTCATCAGCGCGCTGTCCTCGCCGAGCAACTGCGGGTTGTCCTTCAGGTGGGCGAGCAAGGCCTTGAGGTCTTTCAGGTCGAGCAGCAGCAGGCCTTCGCGGTCCGCCACCTTGAACGCGGCGTACAACGCCGCCTGCTGGCTATCGGTCAGCTCCAGCAGGTTGCCCAGCAACAGCGGGCCCATCTCGCTCAGGGTGGTGCGCAGCGGGTGGCCGGTCTGCCCGGCGACATCCCACAAGCTGACCGGATAGGCCTGGGGCCGATAGTTCAGCCAGGGCATGCCGGCAATGCGCTCGGCCACCTTGCCTTGGGGCGCGCCGGCCGCACCCAGGCCGCACAGGTCACCCTTGACGTCGGCGGCGAACACCGCGACGCCGGCATCGCTGAACAGCTCGGCCAGGTGCTGCAAGGTGACGGTCTTGCCGGTACCGGTCGCCCCCGCCACCAGGCCGTGGCGGTTGGCCAGACGCATGGCCTGGGTTACCGGTTGGCCATCTGGGCCTGCTCCTACAACCATTTGCGAAGAATCTGACATCTTCATCCTTCCCCTGCTCAAGTTCTGTCACATATGTGCCGATATTTCGAAATGATTCCCCTAGAAAGACAGTAACAACCCCGACAAGGACCCCGGGAAATGTTGCACTGTTTTCCAGCCGTGCTTTGTGCGAACGACCCGATAACAAAACCTTAGCGGACGCCTCACGTCATGAATAAAAGCCTTCGTTTCAGCCACAAGATTCTCATGGCGGCATCACTGATCGTGATCCTCGCCTTCAGCCTGTTCACCTTGTACAACGACTATCTCCAGCGTAACGCCATTCGCGAGGATCTGGAGAACTACCTGGCTGAGATGGGCGACTCCACCTCCACCAACATCCGCAACCTGTTCGAAGGCCGTATCAAACTGGTCGAGAACGTGGCGCAGAACCTGGCGCAGTTCCCCCAGAACACCGGCACCCTGCTGGGCCAGAACGCCCTGACCTCGAGCTTCCTGACCATCTACCTGGGCCAGCCCGACGGCACCTTCACCGTCCGCCCGGACACCAAGATGCCCGACGGCTACGACCCGCGCGTGCGCCCCTGGTACAAGGACGGCCTGAACGCCAGCGGCCCTATCCTCACCGAGCCGTACATCGACATGGCCACCAACAAGATGGTCATCTCGATCATCAGCACCGCCTCGCGCTCGGTCGGCGTGGTCGGCGGCGACCTGGCCCTCGACGGCCTGGTGGACATCATCAATTCGCTGAATTTCGGCGGCATGGGCTATGCCTTCCTGGTCAACGACCAGGGCAAGATCCTGGTGCACCCGGACAAGAACCTGGTGATGAAGTCGCTCTCGGACCTGTTCCCGCAGAACACCCCAAGGCTGTCGCGTGACCTGACCGAGGTCGAGCAGGGCGGCCAGACCCGCCTGCTGACCTTCACCCCGGTCAAGGGCCTGCCTTCGGCCAACTGGTACATTGGCCTGTCGGTGGACAAGGACAAGGCTTTCTCGATGCTCAGCACGTTCCGCACCTCGGCGGTGATCGCCACCCTGGTGGCGGTGGTGATCATCATCGCCCTGCTCGGCCTGCTGATCCGCGTGCTGATGCAACCGCTGCACACCATGACCCGCGCCATGAGCAACATCGCCGAAGGCGAAGGCGACCTGACCCGCCGCCTGGAAATCCACAACCACGACGAATTCGGCATCCTCGGCACAGCCTTCAACCGCTTCGTCGAGCGCATCCATGGTTCGATCCGCGAAGTCTCCTCGGCCACCGAGCAGGTCAACGAAGTGGCCCTGCGGGTGATCAGCGCCTCCAACTCGTCGATGGCCAACTCCGACGAGCAGTCCAACCGTACCAATAGTGTTGCCGCCGCCATCAACCAGCTCGGCGCCGCCGCCCAGGAAATCGCCGGCAACGCCGCCCAGGCCTCGCAGCACGCCAGTTCCGCGCGGCTGCTGGCCGAGGAAGGCCAGCAGGTGGTGCAGCGCAACATCGATGCGATGAACCGCCTGTCGGACCTGATCGTCACCTCCAGCGAGCACATCGAGACGCTGAACAACAAGACCGTGAACATCGGTCAGATCCTCGAAGTGATCACCAGCATCTCCCAGCAGACCAACCTGCTGGCGCTCAACGCCGCCATCGAGGCCGCCCGCGCCGGCGAGGCCGGGCGTGGCTTCGCCGTGGTCGCCGACGAGGTGCGTAACCTGGCCCACCGCACCCAGGAGTCGGCGCAACAGGTGCAGACCATGATCGAGGAGCTGCAGGTCGGTGCCCGCGAGTCGGTCGACACCATGGGCCAGAGCCAGCGCCACAGCCAGGACAGCATGGACATCGCCAACCAGGCCGGTGAACGCCTGGGCAGCGTGACCCAGCGTATCGGCGAGATCGACGGCATGAACCAGTCGGTGGCCACCGCCACCGAGGAACAGACCGCCGTGGTCGACTCGATCAACATGGACATCAACGAGATCAACATGCTCAACCAGGAGGGCGTCGAGAACCTGCAGGCCACCCTGCGCGCCTGCTCGGACCTCGAGCAGCAGGCCGGGCGCCTCAAGCACCTGGTCGGCAGTTTCCGCATCTGACCCTGCGCCCTCTCGCGCGGTGGCCGCCAGCCTGGTTGGCGGCTACCGCGCGCCTCGAAACACGATCGAACAAACTATCCTTCAATAAGGTCAACCTTTAGGCGCGTCATCGCCAGATGACACACCCGAGGACGATCCCGGAGGGATGCTGATCGTGCACATCGCCGACATCACCATGTTCTACGCCCCGGCCAGCGGCGGCGTACGGACCTATCTTGATGCCAAACACCGCCGCCTCGACGCCATGCCCGGCGTACGCCACAGCCTGCTGATCCCCGGCGCCAGCGCCAGCCATGCCGATGGTGTCTACCAGGTCCCCGCCCCGCCACTGCCGTTCGCCAACGGCTACCGCTTCCCCCTGCGCCTGGCGCCCTGGTGCCAGGTGCTGCGCCGCCTGCAACCCGAGCTGATCGAGGTGGGCGACCCCTACCTCACCGCCTGGGCCGCCCTTGAGGCCCGGCGCCAGCTCGACGTGCCGGTGATCGGCTTCTACCACTCCGACCTGCCTTTGCTGGTCAGCAACCGCATGGGCAACTGGTTCACGCCCAACGTCGAGGCCTATGTCAGCAAGTTGTACGGTAACTTCGACCGGGTCCTGGCGCCCAGCCAGGTGATGGCCGACAAGCTGCGTCGGCTTGGCGTCAACGACGTGCATGTGCAGCGCCTGGGGGTCGACCTGACGCTGTTTCACCCCGAGCGCCGCGACCCTGGGCTGCGCGCGGCACTGGGCATCGCCGACACCAGCCGCCTGCTGGTGTTCGCCGGGCGCGGCTCGCGGGAGAAGAACCTGCCGGTGCTGCTCGACTGCATGCGCACCCTGGGGGCGCACTACCACCTGTTGCTGGTGGGTTCGAACATGCCCGCCAACGTGCCGGCCAACGTCAGCGTGATCGACCACTTCTGTCCAGCGCACGAGGTCGCCCGGCTGTTGGCCAGCGCCGATCTGCTGGTGCATGCCGGCGACCAGGAAACCTTCGGCCTGGTCATCCTCGAGGCCATGGCCAGCGCCACCCCGGTAGTGGCCGTGCGCGCCGGGGCATTCAGCGAAATCGTCAACGACCAGTGCGGCCGCCTGTGCCCCGCCAACGATGGCCCGGCCATGGCCAACGCCGTGCGCGAGGTGTTCGAGGCCGGCGCGCGGACGCTGGGCGCCCAGGCTCGTCGGCATGCCGAGCGCCATTACAGCTGGGACGCGGTGGTCAGCGGCCTGCTGCATCACTATCGAGCCGTGCTGGGGCATCAGCCCCAGGTGCGTGCCCATGGTTGAGCAGCCAGGCAATGCGCGCAGCCTGATGCTGGTGCTGCACGACGTCGCGCCGGAAACCTGGGCGGACTACCAGCCGTTCGTCGAGACCATCGACGCACTTGGCAATGTGCCCATGACCTGGCTGGTGGTGCCGGACTTTCACCACCGCAATGCGCTGACCCGTTCACCGACCTTCTGCCGCCTGCTCGAACGACGCCTGGCCTGCGGCGACGAGCTGGCCCTGCACGGCTATTACCACGCCGACGACGGCCCGCCGCCACGCGGGCCGGGCGAGTTCTTCATGCGCCGCCTCTATACCCACGAAGGGGAGTTCTACCGCCTGGACCAGGCCCAGGCCATGCAACGGCTGGAGGCCGGGCTGGCGTTGTTCGGCCAGCAAGGCTGGCCGGTCGCAGGCTTTGTCGCCCCGGCCTGGCTGATGAGCGCCGGTACCCGCCAGGCCCTGCGCCAGCTGCCTCTGCGCTACACCAGCACGCCGCAGCACCTGTATCGCCTGCCGGACTTCACCGCCTACAGCGCCCCCGGCCTGGTGTGGAGTGCCCGCAGTGCCTGGCGTCGGGGCCTGTCGAAGGTGCTCAGCGACTGGCAATGCCGGCGCTGGCGCGACGCCCCCACCTTGCGCCTGGGCCTGCACCCGGTGGACATGCGCCACGCCAGCGCCCGCAACTACTGGCTGAACACCCTGCAGCAATTGCTGGCCGAGGGCCGCGAACCGCTGACCAAGTCCACCTGGCTGGCGCGCCAGGCTACCCGGTGAACCGCCTCGGCTGGCTGGGCCTGGCCGTGCTGCTGGCGGTGCTGGTCCCGGCCGTGCTCGGCGGCAGCGAACTGCTGCCACGCCTGCAAGCCTTCGCCCCGGGGCTGATGGCCTTGTTGCTGGGGATGATCCTGCTGTGCTGGGTCATCAACGCCTTGCGCCTGCGCCTGCTCTTGGGCGAACAGGGCGCGCAGGTGGGGCGGCTGCGCAGCCTCGGGGTGATCATGGCCACCGAGTTCGCCATCTGCACCACACCCGGTGGCAGCGGTGGCCCGCTGACGCTGATGACCTTGCTGGCCCGCGAGCGCATCGCCCCCTCGCGCAGCGGCGCGGTGTTCGCCATGGACCAGTTGAACGACCTGGTGTTCTTTTTTTGCGCCATGCTGGCGATTGCCGGTTACGCCCTGTTCCACAGCCTCGGCCATAGCCAGCAGCACATGCTGCTGGGCAGCGCCGTGCTGCTATGCGCGGCGCTGGCGGGCATTGTCCTGCTGCTGCGCTATCGGCGCGCGCTGATGCGCGGCAACGGCCGCCTGCTGAGCCGCCTGGGCATGGCCCCGGCGCGCCGACGGCGCTGGGCGCGCAAGTTGCTGCGCTTCGTCCACGCCCTGGCCGACACCTGGCGCTTGCCCAAGCGCACCTTGGCATGGGTCTTCACCCTCACGTGCGTCCACTGGTGCCTACGCTACAGCGTGCTGTACCTGGTGTTGAAGGGTTTGGGCGTGGAGCTGGCGTGGATTCCGAGCTTTCTGGTGCAGATGCTCGCGCTCAGTGCCGGGCAGTTCAGCCTGCTGCCGGGCGGCGCCGGCGCGGCGGAGCTGACGTCGGCGACCTTGCTGGCGCCACTGGTGGGGAGTTCGACGGCGGCCGCGGCGATCCTGATCTGGCGCGCGGTTACCTACTACTTTTATCTGTTCGCCGGCGGGCCGGTGTTCGTCTGCCTGCTGGCGCGTCCGCTGTGGCAACGTCATCGCCAGGCGGGTTGAGCACGGCCCAGAGCTCGGCGGCACCGGGGAACTCGGTGCCATCCTCGGGGCTCAAGGCGCTGGGGTCGAAGCGTGCCAGGCAGCCCTCGCCCAAGGTGGCGGGCAATGAAGCACCGGCCTTGTCACCAGGCGCTGCCATGGCTGTCCCTCGCCTGCAAACCTTAGTTGAACACCACGGTCTTGTTGCCGTGCACCAGCACGCGGTCTTCCAGGTGGTAGCGCAGGCCACGGGCCAGGACCATCTTCTCCACGTCACGACCGAAGCGAACCATGTCCTCGATGCTGTCGGCATGGCTGACACGCACCACGTCCTGCTCGATGATCGGGCCGGCGTCCAGCTCTTCGGTGACATAGTGGCAGGTCGCGCCAATCAGCTTCACGCCACGCAGGGCCGCCTGGTGGTAAGGCTTGGCGCCGACGAACGAAGGCAGGAAGCTGTGGTGGATGTTGATGACTTTCTCGGCGTACGCCTGGCACAGCTGAGGCGGCAGGATTTGCATGTAGCGCGCCAGCACCACGGCGTCGGCGTCGTATTCAGCCACCAGGCGGGAAACCTCGGCGAACGCCGGTTGCTTGTCCTGCGGATCCACTGGCACGTGGTGGAACGGAATGCCATGCCACTCGACCATGCTGCGCAGGTCGTTGTGGTTGGAAATCACGCACGGGATCTCGCAATCGAGCTCGTCGGTGTGCCAGCGGTGCAGCAAGTCGGCCAGGCAGTGCGACTCGCGGCTGGCCATCAGCACCACGCGCTTCTTCTGTGCCGAATCGGTGATCCGCCAGGTCATCGAGAATTCTTCGGCGATCGGCGCAAAGGCCTCGCGGAAGGCATCGATACCGAACGGCAGGGATTCGGCGCGGATCTCATGGCGCATGAAGAACCAACCGCTCTGTTCGTCGGAGTGGTGGCTGGCCTCGGTGATCCAGCCATTGTAGAGGGCCAGGAAATTACTGACCTTGGCCACGATGCCGACACGGTCGGGGCAGGCAATCACCAATCGATAGGTGCGCATGAGGAAAAACTCCAGAACTTCGCAAAGGCGCACATTCTAGCGAGCTGCCAGGAAAAACGCAGTAATGATCTGCCCACCCATGCTACCGGCCCTTGGGCAACAAAAGCCACGACGCTTTTCCCTTCATCCCACAGGGAAATGGCCATTGGCCGAGCGCTATGTAAATTTTTCTTAACCTTCACCGTGACCAATACTTCCCCTGCCATTAATTGATGCAGGACTTTTTAATTGTTTACTTGAGAGTATCGCCTGTCTATTATTGGCCGCACTGTCTCTCTGTTAACGCATTAAGGAACTCTCCATGTCCCTGATCAACGAATACCGCGCCACCGAAGAAGCGATCAAAGAACTTCAGGCCCGTTTGGCCAACCTGTCGCAAGACGACAAGCTGAAGAAAGAACTGGAATTCGAAGGCAAGCTGCGCACCCTGATGGGTGAATATTCCAAGTCGCTGCGTGACGTCATTGCCCTGCTCGATCCGGAAAGCAAACTGAGCAAGGCCCCACGTGGCGCCGTCAAGACCACCGCCACCAAGCGTGCGCGCAAGGTCAAGCAATACAAGAACCCGCACAATGGCGAGGTTATTGAAACCAAGGGCGGCAACCACAAGACGCTGAAAGAGTGGAAAGCCAAGTGGGGCGGCGATGTCGTCGAGAGCTGGGCCACCCTGCTGGACTGAGCCGCGATATCGCACATCGCTTGCACCACAAAAACGCCGGCATTCTCCGGCGTTTTTGTTTGTCTGCTTATTTCACAGTTGGTAGTTCATTTTCAGCTTTCGGATATGATCCAACCAGGCCGCCAGCACCTGCCGCCCCGTTTCGCTGGCCTCGCCCCAACTGCTCTGGCACGCCAGTTCGAAGTCACCGACAGTGGTTGGCGCGCCGTATACCGGATCGGTCAGGCGTTGCTGGCAGAACCCATGCCAACGGGCACGCTCCTGTTCATCCAGGGTGTCGATGAAGTTGCGGGCGCGGTAGCGGAACAACAATTCCGGGAGCCGCGCGTCGTCGAACATCCAGTGCTGCTTGCCCAATAGTCCGGGGTCTGTATCACGCACTTGCTCGCTAAGACGCTTGTCCCGGTCGCCAATAAATCCTTCATACAACTGCTGCTCGGGATCCTCATTCGAGGCGAACCCTTCCTCCTGGAAGATGATGGCCAACTTGTCCTGCCATTGGGCCTGCTGATTTGCCAACTGCTCGCCACTTGACTGCAAGGCCGACAAGTCGATGCCCAGGCGTTGCTGATCGTGAGGGCGCAATACCGATAAGGGTGCCAGCACCGGGCAACGGTTGATGTGCACCAACTTCAGTGGCACCGGTAGTTCGCCCTCGGCCATGTCTTCACGCCGCGTGTATAACCGCTGGCGCAAGGCCTCTGCACTGTCCTCGAGCAAGGGCCGGGCGTCCTGTTGCAGGTCGCAGACAATCAAGGCATTGCGATTACGCGGGTGCCAGGCCAAAGGCAGAACCACGCCAATATAGTTGCGCTGTGCCGAGAAACGCCCGGAGACATGCACCAGTGGCTGCAACAGGCGAATCTGTTCCATGACCTTGTGTTTACTGCGCAACTGGAACAACCAGTCGTACAACTTTGGTTGCTTCTGACGAATCAGGCGCGCCAGGGCGATGGTTGCCCGTACGTCGGAAAGCGCTTCGTGGGCCTGGCCGTGATCCAGGCCGTTGGCCTTGCTCAGCAGTTCCAGGCGCAAGCTGGTACGCCCATCCTGTTGCGGCCACTCGATGCCTTCCGGGCGCAGGGCATAGGCAGTGCGCACTACATCGATCAAGTCCCAGCGGCTGTTGCCGCCCTGCCATTCGCGGGCATACGGGTCGAAGAAATTGCGATAGAGGCTGTAGCGGGTGACTTCATCGTCGAAGCGCAGGGTGTTGTAGCCGGCGCCGCAGGTGCCTGGGCGCGACAACTGCTGGTGCACCCGGGTCATGAATTCGGCTTCGCCCAGGCCCTGGCTGGCCAGTTGCTGCGGGGTGATGCCGGTGACCAGGCAGGCTGCCGGGTGCGGCAGGATATCGTCGGAGGGACGGCAATAGAGGCTGATCGGTGCCTCGATCTCGTTGAGTTCGAGGTCGGTGCGCACCCCGGCCATCTGCAACGGGCGGTCGCAGCGCGGGTTGATGCCGGTGGTTTCGTAGTCGTGCCAGAAGATGCTGGAGCTCACGGGGTCTTCCTGTAACAAGGTCGACCAGAGTCTAGCGGCCCAGGCCGGGCCTGGGCCAGCCTCAGGCAGAGGCGTTCAGCGGGCGGAAGCTGAAATAGCCGCGCAGCGAGCGAACGAATTCGTCGTACTCCGTAGGGGCCTGCAGCAGCATGAAGCCGGCATCGTAGTGCCCGGGGGTCTCGTCTTCACGGCACCACAGGCAACTGGCGGTCAGGTTGATGAACTGCACGCCGCCGCCGGCCAGGGGCACCCGCAGTTGCAGCTCGAAGTCCGGCCCCACCAGCACCGGCAACTGGCTGATCAGCATCAGGCCGTCCTCGGAGGCATTGCCCAGATAGCCGATCTGTTGGTCGGTGCAGCGGTTGTAGACCTTGAGTACGCAAGGCAACTGGTGACGTTCTATATGTCGCTCGATAAACATGATCGCAGTGAAATCCTGTACCTGGAGCCAGGAAGACAAGGTACTGGCGATAATCGTTACAACGCCTTAACAGATTAGCTCAGCCCGCCCCGCCGACTACATGAAATCATCGACACCTTCGGATTAACGCCAAGGTGCAGCGTTGACCGGCTTGGCCACCGCGGTGCCGCCATCACGCAGGTGACCGAGCTTCTCCAGGGTCTGCAGCCGGGCCTGGGCACGGTAGGCGTACTCGTTGCGCGGGTATTGCTGGATCAGGTACTGGTAGGTCTGGGCCGCGTCGACATAGAGTTTCTGCCGCTCCAGGCACTGGCCACGCAGCAGCGAGGCCTCCGGGTGGATGAACGGCCGCGCGCGGCTGGTGCGGTCGACCTGCGACAGCTCCAGCATCACCCGCGCGCAATCGCCACGGTCATAAGCGCGATAGGCGTTGTTCAGGTGGTGGTCCATGGACCAGCGGGTGCAGCCGACGACACTGGCCGCCATGGTCAAAACGATCAGGGTGCGCATGGGAATTCTCCTTTGATGGGCAGTGTATCGGCCTTTGCCGGCAAATCTTCACCGCCATTGTGCAAGCATACCCCTGCCGTTCAAATGCCACCCTGCCTTGCATGCCGGTAGTGCAACGGAACAATGACTACAACGCAATTGAGGAGTAGCCTTTCGCTGCGCTTCACTATAGGAGTCTGTGCATGACCATCCGCCGTACCAAAATCGTCGCCACCCTTGGCCCCGCCAGCAACTCGCCGGAAGTGATCGAACAGCTGATCCTCGCCGGCCTGGACGTGGCACGCCTGAACTTTTCCCACGGCACCCCGGACGAGCACAAGGCCCGCGCCCGCCTGATCCGCGAGATCGCCGCCAAGAACGGCCGCCACGTCGCGCTGCTGGGCGACCTGCAGGGCCCGAAGATCCGCATCGCCAAGTTCGCCAACAAGCGCATCGAACTGAAAGTTGGTGACAAGTTCACCTTCTCCACCGCTCACCCGCTGACCGAAGGCAACCAGGACATCGTCGGCATCGACTACCCCGACCTGGTCAAGGACTGCGGCGTCGGTGACGAACTGCTGCTCGACGATGGCCGCGTGGTCATGCGCGTCGAAACCGCCACCGCCGATGCCCTGCACTGCGTGGTGATCATCGGTGGGCCGCTGTCGGACCACAAAGGCATCAACCGCAAAGGTGGCGGCCTGACCGCCCCGGCCCTGACCGAAAAAGACAAGGCCGACATCAAGCTGGCCGCGGAAATGGACCTGGACTACCTGGCGGTGTCGTTCCCGCGGGACGCCAGCGACATGGAATATGCCCGCAAACTGCGTGACGCAGCCGGCGGCAGCGCCTGGCTGGTGGCCAAGATCGAACGCGCCGAAGCGGTAGCCGACGACGAGACCCTCGACCAGTTGATCCTCGCCTCCGACGCGGTCATGGTCGCCCGTGGCGACCTGGGCGTGGAAATCGGCGACGCCGAGCTGATCGCCATCCAGAAGAAGATCATCCAGCACGCCCGCCGCAACAACAAGGCGGTGATCGTGGCGACCCAGATGATGGAGTCGATGATCCAGAACCCGATGCCGACCCGCGCCGAAGTGTCCGACGTGGCCAACGCCGTGCTGGACAACACCGATGCGGTGATGCTGTCGGCCGAGAGCGCCGCCGGCGCCTACCCGATCGAAGCCGTGCAGGCCATGGCCCGTATCTGCTCGGGCGCCGAAAAGCACCCGACCAGCCAGAAATCCAGCCACCGCCTGCACACCACCTTCGAGCGCTGCGACGAGTCCATCGCCTTGGCGGCCATGTACACGGCCAACCACTTCCCCGGCGTGAAGGCGATCATCGCCCTTACCGAAAGTGGCTACACCCCGCTGATCATGTCGCGCCTGCGCTCGCACGTGCCGATCTTCGCCCTGTCGCCGCACCGCGCCACCCAGGCCCGTGCCAACATGTTCCGCGGCGTCTACCCGATCGCCTTCGACCCGGCCTCGCTGCCGGCCGACAAGGTCAGCCAGGCGGCCGTCGACGAGCTGCTCAAGCGCGGCCTGGTGGAGCAAGGTGACTGGGTCATCCTGACCAAGGGCGACAGCTACCACACCATCGGTGGCACCAACGGCATGAAGATCCTCCACGTCGGTGATCCGCTGGTCGGCTGATAGCCTCCCGGGGGCCGCTTTGCGGCCCTATCGCGACGCAAGGCCGCTCCTACAGGCGATCGCATTTCCCTGAACTGCGCCCCTGATGTTGGACAAAAATCCAACCTCAGGGGCGTTTCACATGAGCAAATACACCAGACAGTTC